>NZ_JBHUMP010000019.1:0-53031 GCF_042685005.1 Sulfitobacter aestuarii
CAAGTGAGAAGATCACCCGAACCGGCGCCGTTGAAGGGATAGCGTTCCGGATCAGCGACTAAATCAGCACCCTGTTAATCTTGCGCGGAATCTTGGCATCAGGATTGATGACATCTTCCCAAACGATCTGGATCGAGAATCTAAGGTCCATCGCCCGGGCCTTGAGCATTCCGCGAAAATTTGGCGATGCACCCTTGCTTGCTCCGAATTTGGCCGTCCCGTTGTCGATAACGCCATCGGACGCACGCTCCTTCCTCCAGACGCGTTCGGTTAGACTGACGGGCAGAGCAACCAGAACCACGTCTGGGCGATCATGATGAGCCTCCAGTTGCTCAAGCTGAGCCATCACCGCATCTACCGCCATCTCTATCGCCCGGATATCGCTCTGTTCTTTAATAATTTTTTCGATCTGGTTCTTCGTGAGCAACCCATCTTCGCCTGCCACCACCTCAAATCGACAGCGATAGGGGTTCTTATTTCTCAATCCTGGGAAGTCTGGATGAAGGTTTGGGTGTTTCTCCTTCTTGCCTTCGAATCCGTCCTCAATCGAGCTCAAGAACTCAGACGAGTTTTCCTTAGTGAGAGCACTTCCGACAATTCCGACCTTTATGGAATCTCCCAAATTTGTCTGAAGCGGGCCTGCCTGAAGCAGACCCAACCTGGGGGCAGGATGATGGTGTTGGTCACCAAACTCCAGTTCCGGCTCCGGAAAGATCTTTGTCCTGAACTGGCTCATATGTCGAAGCTACCTTGTTCATCCGTAGCCGATTGCCTTCTGGCCTTCTGCGCCTTAGCTCCCCAAACGTCTTCTGGGACACTTCTTGGTAATCCGATGATCGGCAGTTCAGCGAACCCAATGACATGATTGCCTTCGCGGCCAGAGCCCAGCAAACCACCTGCGTCTTCAAATTCCATGCCTGACAACAGCCGATGCCACATGATCACCTGCCCCCTGACAGTGCTGTTAGTATCAAGGCGCTTCTTCCCGGACAGCAGGGCATCAGGGTAATTAAGTCCACGTTCCCCGTCAGACGTAAAGTGATAGGATGGGTTGATGATCAGATACCATTGATCCGCCAGGCGCTCAAAACGGGGAACGAAGGAATGGTGCCGAACGTAATCAACAGGCCTCCCATCCTTCGATTTCTTGTAGACGCTGACGACCTCCGCCTGGGTCTTCTGCTTTGCACCCAGGTAATGGAACTTGCGCGCAACGCTGCCGGGGGTCGGCAAAAAGTAAAATTGCCGTTTCTTTCGATCCCACCCCAGTTGATCTCGAAAGTCATGCGCCAAAGTATGCCGCACCAGCCCCGCAAACTTATGTTGCTGATCCACTGCGTCATGTGTGGCCAGGAAGTTGGTTTCGATCTTTTCAACCTGATCCCTCTCAACGAGGTCGCGAACGGGCGTGGTCAGTGGATCGCAGAAGGTCCAGAGCGAAGTTCCATCAATCATCCAGTCATATCTCTGAATTCCCCGATTCATTTTCATTCGAGCGAGCGCCTTCTGCGGGGAAAGCTGAGTTTGCGCTACGAAGATTTCGTCCGGAAGCTTCAATGGGATCATGTTGACAATCGCGTCTTCTCCTCCACCGAGCGGTGGGACGTAGTATCCGTGCCCTTGCTTGGTGACCGTGAGAGAAGCAAGGCGATCCTTCGCTCTACTATCCAAAACGTCCAGTGCCTTGTTGAAATGCAATGTCCGTTCAGTCTCACCGACGAGATTTTCGAGCGACTGCCAATAGAAAGTGTCATCGGAGCT
Source organism: Sulfitobacter aestuarii (assembly GCF_042685005.1). Classification (NCBI taxonomy): domain Bacteria; kingdom Pseudomonadati; phylum Pseudomonadota; class Alphaproteobacteria; order Rhodobacterales; family Roseobacteraceae; genus Sulfitobacter; species Sulfitobacter aestuarii. The sequence continues at coordinate 1,762 of NZ_JBHUMP010000019.1, forward strand.
TCTGTAAAGCACCAAGATTACGGGTAGGTTGGAACCGCGCCAATAATCGAAGTCTGAAGCGCGAACTCTATAAGTGAACCCGGAATCGGTTTCCCCAGTATATCCGCCATTCTCTGTGGCCTTGACCTGCACAGCGATCATTTTTGCGGTAGGCTGATCATCCGCCATAACTTCCGCGATGCCGTCGATCCCTGCTTCGAGCCGTGACCGTCCATCGAATTGGAACCCCATTCGCAAGAATTGGAGATTAGCAGCCTTCTCACCAATTTCGCCAATTCTTTGGCTTGTTGTGATCCTCTTGTTCATAGGTCGATTCCCAAAGGGTTACCGGTTCGATTTGTAGCACCTTACCTTGCGTTACATAAGCCCACGACTACAATATGCTGGATAGGCCGCTACGGTGACTGACACTTGTAGCGAGCAGCTAATGGATCTCCGAAAACTTGGAAACCTTAGCGCTGGATCGCCGCAACCGGGATTTCTGCCTGTGTCGGTGGATATGGCCGCAGATCTTCATCGACGATGCACTGAAGGTCTATTGTGACAGGGAGTGCAATTCAATTTTGCGCTTGCGAACAAGTTACCGAAAGCACTTGGTTGAATGCCGGATCTGGCTACATTAGCGTTATGGGCAATGGCGGAATTCGGAGGATCGAGTGCTCAGAGCGAAAACACTGGCTGCCGACACATTATTGATCAGTCTCTGAGGCTAACAAAATGCCACTTTTTGGCTGCGATTGCCCAAGTGCTTGATACTAAATGAATACTTGGATTAACTGCATCCTCACGGCGCGAAAAAATATGCGCTCACCTACACCACATCAAAAATCCAGATTCTCCACGCTCAACGCGTTTTTCTGGATGAATTCGCGGCGTGGTTCCACGACGTCGCCCATCAGCTTCGTGAACAGGTCATCAGCCTCGGCCATGTCCTCGACCCTGACCTGCAGCAGCGTGCGGGCGTCCGGGTCCAGGGTGGTTTCCCAGAGTTGGTCGGGGTTCATCTCGCCGAGTCCCTTGTAGCGCTGGAGCGATAGGCCCTTTTCGCCTTCGGCTAGAATCGCGTTGAGCAGGTCCATCGGGCCGTGGATCAGTTGGCTGCGGTCCTTGCGGACCAGGGTGGCCGGGAGGTTATAGACCTCCTGCAGATGGTCGGTGAAGCTGCCCGAGCGTTTGGCCTCGCCCGAGCGAAGCATCCGGCCGTCGAGGCTGCGGACTTCCTCGACGCCGCGCAGGATGCGCGCCAAGCGAATGCCGTGGTCCTGCGTGATCCGCCCCTGCCAGCCACGCTCGTATTCCAGGGCGATGAGGTTGAGCCGGTCGGCGACCTTGTCGGCCACGCCCTGCAGATTCCCGTCCACGGCGCCCGGTACGAAGGCACCGGCGATGGCGGCCTGTTCCAGGATATGGCGGGGGTAATGGGTCGGGAAGGCTTCGAGCACCCGGCGCAGCTGCCGGGCAAGATCGACCACGCGTGCGAGATCCTGGCCGCTGATCTCCTCGCCATTGCCCTGACGCAGCATTGCGCCGTCGATACCCTGCTGGATCAGGTAGTCATCCATTGCCGCCTGGTCCTTGAGATAGACCTCGGACTTGCCGCGCGACACCTTGTAGAGCGGCGGCTGGGCGATGTAGAGATGTCCGTTCTCGATCAGCTCTGGCATCTGGCGATAGAAGAAGGTCAGCAGCAGCGTGCGGATATGGGCGCCGTCGACATCGGCGTCGGTCATGATGACGATCTTGTGGTAGCGCAGCTTGTCGATGTTGAATTCATCCCGCCCGATCCCGGTGCCGAGCGCCATCACCAGGTTGCCGATTTCCTGAGAGGACAGCATGCGGTCGAACCGGGCACGTTCCACGTTGAGAATCTTGCCCTTGAGCGGCAGAATCGCCTGGGTCTGGCGATCGCGGCCGGTCTGGGCGGAGCCGCCGGCGCTGTCGCCCTCGACCAGGAAGACCTCGGTCTTGGCCGGGTCCTTTTCCGAGCAATCCTTGAGCTTGCCGGCCAGAAAGTTCACGTCCATCGCGGTCTTGCGCCGGGTCAGCTCACGGGCCTTGCGCGCCGCTTCGCGGGCCTGCGCGGCCTCGATGATCTTGCCGACCACGATCTTGGCTTCGTTCGGGTTCTCCTCGAACCATTCCGCCAGCTTCTCGCCGACCAGACTTTCGACCGCCGGACGCACTTCGGAAGAGACCAGCTTGTCCTTGGTCTGGGAACTGAATTTGGGATCGGGCACCTTGACCGAGAGCACGCAGGTCAGCCCCTCGCGGGCATCGTCGCCGGTGAAGGAGACCTTCTCCTTCTTGGCGATGCCGGAGGATTGCGCGTAATTATTGATCGTGCGGGTCAGCGCGCCGCGAAAGCCCGCCATATGGGTGCCGCCGTCGCGCTGCGGGATGTTGTTGGTGAAGGGCAGCACCGCCTCATGATAGCTGTCGTTCCACCACATCGCGACCTCGACGCCGATATCGTCACGCTCGCCCGTGATGAAGATCGGTTCGGGCATCACGGAATGTTTGTGACGGTCGAGATATTTGACGAACTCCTTGACCCCGCCTTCGTAGAACAGCTCGGCGGTGAGCGGCTCCACGGGACGTTCGTCGCGCAGGATGATGCGCACCCCGGAGTTCAGGAAGGCAAGCTCCCGCAGACGTTTTTCGAGGGTCTCGAAGGAATATTCCAGATTGCTGAAGGTATCCGTCGAGGCGAGGAAGCGCACCTCGGTGCCGGTGCGGTCGGTCTCGCCGACGACTTTCAGGTGTTCGACCGTATAGCCGCCCTCGAAACGCGCCACATGTTCCTTTCCCTCGCGCCAGATCCGCAACTCCAGCCAATCGGAAAGGGCATTGACCACCGAGACACCGACGCCGTGCAGACCGCCCGAAACCTTGTAGGAATTGCTGTCGAACTTGCCGCCGGCATGGAGCTGGGTCATGATCACTTCGGCAGCGGAAACGCCTTCTTCCTCATGGATGCCGACCGGAATGCCGCGGCCGTTGTCGCTGACCGAAACCGAATTGTCATCGTGCAGCGTGACGGTCACCGCATCGGCATGACCGGCCAGCGCCTCGTCGATGCCGTTGTCCACGACCTCATAGACCATATGATGCAGGCCGGAGCCGTCATCGGTATCGCCGATATACATGCCCGGCCGCTTGCGTACAGCGTCCAACCCCTTCAAAACCTTGATGGAATTTGCGCCATAATCCTGGCTGGTCTGCGCGTTCTCGGACATTCGGTAAAACCCTTTTCATTTGCCCGTTTTATAGGGTTTCTGCGGGGGGTTGTCACGGCGCTGCGGCAAGTTTCTGCGCCTACATGAAGGGGATGAGCAGGCCGACGCAGATCAGCAGGACACCGGAGGTCATGTTGATCCTTTTGAGGATATGCGGCGCGGTCACCAGGGTACGGAGCCGCCCCACGAGGCCCGCCAGCAGGAGGTTGCCGACCAGCGGTATCAGCACCGAGGCGGCAGCGATGGCGGCGACATCGGGCCAGGAGATCTGTCGCAGATCGAAGAAGCCAGGCAGCACGCCGAGATAGAAGAGGACCGCCTTGGGATTGCCGATGATTGCCAGCAGCCCGGCCAGGAAGCCCGACCACATGCCGGGGCGGGTCAGGCTGCTGTCGGCGCTGATCTTCGCCCCGGCATGGCGGATCAGCAGCGCCCCCATGACGAGGAATACCCCGGCGGCGAGCCAGCGCAGCAACAACATGAAGATGTCGAACACGGACAGGATCCAGGAAATACCCAGCACGGCCACCAGCGGCCAGAGCAGATCGCCGACCGACACCCCGAGCGCCAGCGGCCAGGCGGCGTGAAACCCTCCCGAAAGCGCCCGTGCCATCATCGCCAGCCAGACCGGCCCCGGGGTCAGGAACAGGATCAGCAACGCGCCGCAATAGAGCAGCAGGTCGGGCAGGGTGATGGTCATGTCAGGGGTCCGACTCTGGAGCCGCCGTCTTCTTCGGTGACTTCGAGAAGCTGGGCGCGCGAGGCGATATGGTCGAACAGTTCCGGCCCGGTACCGGTCATCCAGGCCTGCGCGCCCAATGCGACGATCTCGTCATAAAGCGCGGCGCGGCGGGTGGCGTCGAGATGCGCGGCAACCTCGTCGAGCAGCAGGATCGGCGGTGCACCGATGTCACCGGCAAGAGCGCGGGCATTGGCGAGGATCAGCGACACCAGCAGCGCCTTCTGCTCGCCGGTGGAGCAATCGCGTGCCGCAACGCCCTTGTCGCTGTAGATGCCCTGCAGATCGGCCCGATGCGGCCCGATCAGGGTCCGCCCGGCGGCGAGATCCTGACGGCGGCTATCGGCCAGCGCGGCACGCAGCGCCTGGGTCTCGGTCGGCATGTCGCAGATCAGCGTCAGATCGGCCCGCGGGAAAGCGGTCTGCGCCTCGGCCTGCGCGGCCGCGATCGCCTCCAATGCCTGCAGACGGTTCGCATGGATCGCCGCTCCGGTCTCGGCCAGACGCGTTTCGAGCGCGCCATACCAGGACGGTTCGCGCACCATGTCCTTCAACAGCCGATTGCGCTCGCGCATCGCCTTGTCATAGCTCAGGGAGAGCTCCGCATGATCGGGCAGAAAGCTCAGGGTCATCCGGTCAAGAAACCGGCGCCGCCCCTCGGCCCCCTCGATCCACAGACGGTCCATCGCCGGGATTAGCCAGAGCACCCGGGCGATCTGCCCCAATGCCGTCTGTGCCGCGGCCTTGCCGTCGATGCGCAATTGCCGCGCGGCGCCGCCTTCGGACCAGATCTCGATCTCATGCAGGCTGCCGTGCGCGTGCAGCAGTCCCGTCAGCTTCCATCCCAGGGCTTCGGAACGGCGGGTCATGTCCTCGGCACTGGCACGGCGCAGGCCGCGACCGGGCGAAAACAGCGATACCGCTTCGAGGATATTGGTCTTGCCCGCGCCGTTCGGACCATGGATCGCGATCGGGCGCGCATCGCAATCGATCACCGCGCGTTGATGCGAACGGAAATGCGACAGGGTCAGCCGCGACAGATGGAGGCCGTTCATCTCAGGCGCCGACGTCTTTCAGCGGCGTCAGGCGCTTCGGAATGAGCGCGCTCGCTCACACCCGCATCGGCATGACGACATAGACCGCTGACATGTCGTTGCCTTCACGCATCAGCGTCGGATCGCCCGAAGAGTTGAACAGGAACACGGCATTCTCGCGGTCCACCTGGCTGGCGATCTCCAGCAGGTATTTCGCGTTGAACCCGATCTCCAGCCGCTCGTCGCCATAAGCCACGGCCAGCTCTTCCTCGGCAGCACCACTGTCGGGCGCATTGACGGACAGGATCAGCCGGTCTTCGTCGAGCTGCAGCTTCACCGCGCGGGAGCGTTCCGAGCTCACCGTAGCCACACGATCGACGGCCTGGGCGAAATCCTTGGCATCGACCTCCATCTTGCGCGTGTTTCCCTGCGGAATGACGCGGGTGTAGTCGGGAAAGGTGCCGTCGATGACCTTCGAGGTCAGGGTGATCTGCGGCGTGGCAAAGCGCACCTTGGTCTCGGAGACGGAGACCGCGATTTCCATATCGTCGTCTTCCAGCAACTTGCGCAGCTCGCCCACGGTCTTGCGCGGCACGATCACGCCCGGCATGTCACCCGCGCCCTCCGGCAGCGGCGCGTCGATCCGGGCGAGACGATGGCCATCGGTGGCCACACAGCGCAGGACACGCCCCTCGTCGCCATCTGCAATATGCATGTAGACGCCATTGAGGTAATAGCGGGTCTCTTCTGTGGAAATGGCGAATTTCGACTTGTCGAACAGGCGCCGCAGCACCGGCGCGGGAGCGGAGAAGTTCGACGCGTATTCCGACGAGGCCATGACCGGAAAATCTTCGCGGGGCAGGGTGGCGAGCGAGAAGTTCGAACGGCCCGCCTCGACCGTCACCCGCCCGGCGGCGCTGTCGGCGGTGATGTTGATCAGCGCGCCGTCCGGCAGCTTGCGCACGATCTCGTTGAGCAGCGTCGCGGAGACGGTGGTGGCGCCTGGGCGCTCGACCTGCGCCGGGGCCTTGTCGACCACTTCGATATCCAGATCCGTTGCCCGGAATGAGACATCGCTGCCTTCGGCTTCGATCAGGACGTTGGCGAGGATCGGAATGGTATTGCGCCGTTCCACCACGGATTGCGCCTGCGAGACGGCCTTGAGCAATGCGGCGCGTTCGATGCTGAATTTCATTGGCCTTCTCCTCAATGCCGGGAGAGGCAAACTACCCAATTCCCATGCTTCCACAAGACTTTTGTTGATTCGCCGACAGGATTGCAAGGGGCAGCCGCATGACAGCCCTCTTGCACCACGACAGCTGTTGCGCGGGCGCTCAGGACTCGAGCGCGCGGCGCAGCAGCTCGAGATCCTCGGCGATCTGCCCGTCGGTCTGTTTCAATTCTTCGATCCGGCGCACCCCGTGCATGACGGTGGTATGGTCGCGGCCTCCGAAACGGCGGCCGATCTCCGGCAGGGAGCGGCTGGTCATCTGCTTGCACAGATACATTGCGACCTGACGCGGCCGGGCATAGCTGCGCAGGCGTTTGGGGCCGATCATGTCGCTCAGCCGGATGTTGTAATGCTCGCTCACCTTGCGCTGGATCTCCTCGACCGAGACCTTGCGCTCGGAGGCGCGCAGCACGTCGGCAAGGCAATCTTGGGTCAGCTCCATGTTGATCTCGCGCCCGACCAGCGAGGCGAAGGCGAAGAGCCGGGTCAGCGCCCCTTCGAGAACCCGCACGTTGGAAGTGATGCGATGGGCGAGGAATTCGAGGATGCCGTCCTCGATCACCAGGCTTGGATAGCTCTGGCGCTGCACCTCGACCTTGCTCTGCAGGATGCCAAGGCGCAATTCGTAATCGGTCGGGTGCAGGTCCACCACCAGCCCACATTGCAAGCGCGACTTGACCCGATCCTCGAGATCCTTGATCTCGCCCGGCGCGCGGTCGGCGGAAATGATGATCTGTTTATGCTGGTCAACAAGCGCGTTGAACGTATGGAAGAATTCTTCCTGGGTGGAATCCTTGCCGGCGATGAATTGCACGTCATCGACCATCAGCACATCGACAGAGCGAAAGATTTCCTTGAAATCCATCATCTTGCGGTCACGCAGCGCCTGCACGAAACGATACATGAACTGCTCGGCCGAGAGGTAGAGCACGTTCATCTCAGGTTTGCGGATCGCCAGCTCCTGCGCGATCGCATGCATCAGGTGGGTCTTGCCGAGGCCGACACCGCCGTAGAGAAACAGCGGATTGAAGGTCACGGCGCCGCCTTCGGCGACCCGACGGGCGGCGGCATGGGCCAGCTCGTTGGGCTTGCCGACGACGAAATTGTCAAAGGTGAAACGGCTGTCGAGCGGCGCGGTGTTGAGAGTGGCGGAGCCGGGCGCGACGGCAGGGGTCGGCTTGGCCAGCGCGGCGCTGGTCTGTTCCGCCGCCGGTGCGGGCGCTTCGGCGGTCTCGGCCATCTGCGGCGTGATCGCGAAGTTGAGCCGGTTGACCGTCGGCTCGGCCATGCGGACCTCGTGCAGGATAAGTTCGGAGAAGTTCTGGCTGACGTAATTGCCGAAGAAGTTGGTCGGCACGTTCAGGGTCAGGATTCCATCACGGATCTCGCCGGGCGTCAGCGGCTTGATCCAGGTGGTGAAATTGTTCTGCCCGACCGTTTTCAGCAGCCGCTGTCCGATTTCGCCCCATTGATCCCAAGTCATCGCGCCTCAATCCTCTTGTCTCACACGCGGAAGGAATGCCCGACCGCCCAAACCTACCAATCGAAAGACAACAAGCCATACCCCCGGTCCCATCGGGTGCCGACCATGTTGTCCTCCGGACCTTTACAGATTGGTTTCGCCCGGCGGCCGCTGCTGATTTCTTCAGCGCTGGCCTTGCCGGACATAACCGCCCGCTCTCGTATCGTGACAGGGCAAATGTGCTGGCAGCAGCATTCGCAGACCGTTCGGCAGCCTTCGTCAGAAGATCACCATACGTCTCCGAAATCGTCGGCGCGCCCTTGCGGATCTGCCTTGTTTTCGGAGCCTGTCCCCCCATGCGATGTGACTCGCATCCCTGTCGTAGCAATTGAAACCGGTTGGCTTCAACACATCTTCAAACTTGACTCCGCCTTTGTCTGAAAAGAATCTGCGGCACCCAAATTCGTGCAACACTCCATAAAAAAAGGCGCCGCGGAGCGACGCCTTGATTTGTAAGATGTTTCGGTGATTCCCTCGCTGGGATCAGGCCAGAGCTTTGACCCGGGCCGAGAGGCGCGACATTTTCCGTGCGGCGGTGTTCTTGTGGAACACGCCTTTGGTGACGCCACGCATCAGTTCGGGCTGAGCGGTCTGCAGCGCCTTGGTGGCCGCGTCCTTGTCGCCGGAGGCGATCGCTTCTTCGACCTTGCGCAGGTAGGTGCGGATCCGCGAACGGCGGGCCTTGTTGATCGCAAAGCGCTTTTCGTTCTGGCGGGCGCGCTTCTTGGATTGCGGGGTATTTGCCATGAGTATCAACCTTCGGGTTCAGATGTTGCGTTTCGGATTGCGTGACGCCGAACCCATGCCGGAACGTGACCGGAAAGGTGATTCTAGCCAGAGCGGGCTGCACGCGCATGTATGGCGCCGCCTATACGTCAGTCGGCGGCGCATTGCAAACCGGTATCACCGGCGCGTCATTCTATTTGTCGCGGAACTGCGCCTCGCGCTTTTCGAGGAAGGCCGACATGCCCTCTTTCTGATCCTCGGTGGCAAAGAGCGAATGGAAGACCCGGCGCTCGAACAACAGCCCCTCGCGCAGCGGCACCTCATAGGCACGGTTCACCGCCTCCTTGACGACCATGACCGAAATCATCGATTTCTCGGCGATCTTGGCCGCGGCGCCGGTCGCCTCTTCCATCAGCTTCTTGACCGGCACGACCCGGCTCACCAGTCCCGAACGCTCGGCCTCGGCTGCATCCATGAAGCGACCGGTGAGGTTCATGTCCATCGCCTTCGACTTGCCCACCAGCCGCGTCAGGCGCTGGGTGCCGCCGATTCCGGCTACAACGCCGAGGTTGATCTCCGGCTGGCCGAACTTGGCGCTCTCCGAGCAGATGATGAAATCGCACATCATCGCCAATTCGCAGCCACCGCCAAGCGCATAGCCGGAAACCGCCGCGATGATCGGTTTGCGGATCTGCAGGATCTGCTCGGTTTCCGGGGTGAAGAGATCGCCGGCGAACGCCTCGACGAAGGTCTTGTCGCGCATCATCGAGATATCGGCACCGGCAGCGAAGGCCTTCTCCGAGCCGGTGATGATGATGCAGCGCACCTTCTCGTTTTCCTGACAGGCTTTCAGCGCCTTGGCCAGTTCGCTCAGGAGTTGATCGTTCAGCGCGTTCATCGCGTCCGGCCGGTTCAGCGTGATCAGCGCGATATGGTTGTCCACGTCCAGAATGATCGTTTCATAAGCCATCAAGAATGCTCTCGTTTGTTACGCTCAGAGACAGGGCATAACACGCAGCCCCCACGTTTCAAGTTATCTTTGACATAGCGCACAGTAGAAAGAGGACCGTCCCGATTGCACGATACGCCGGATCACCCCGGTGCAATCCGCGCGGCGACAGGGCGCGCCCTCGCGACCATAGACATCGAAACTGTGCTGGAAATAGCCGAGCTCGCCATCGGCCTGCCGGAAGTCGCGCAGCGACGAGCCGCCTGCCGCGATCGCCTCCTGCAGCACCGCGCGGATGATCGGGACCAATGTTGCCAGCCGTGCCGCCGATATCCGCCCGGCCGGCCGGCTCGGGCTGATCCCGGCCCGGTGAAGTGCCTCGCATACATAGATATTCCCAAGCCCGGCCACGATGCGCTGATCCAGAAGCGCCGCCTTGATCGGCATGCCGCGCCCCTTCAGCGCGCCGATCAGATGGGCCTCGTTGAACCGGTTGCCGAGCGGCTCGGGGCCGAGCGCCGCCAGCAATCTATGCGCCTCGGCGCTTTGCGTGGCCAGCAGATCCATCGCCCCGAAACGCCGCGGATCATTGAAAGTGATCCGCGCGCCGTTGTCCATGTCGAGAACTACGTGATCGTGCTTCTGAGCTGCGGGATGCTCATGGACAAATTGTCCCAGCGGATCACCCGAGACCAGCATGCGCCCCGACATGCCAAGATGGATGAGCAGCGATTCCCCGGAGGAGAGATCTGCCAACAGGTATTTCGACCGCCGCCGCAATGCCGTGACCCGCTGACCGGCCAACCGCTCCGCCATGCCCTCGGGGAAGGACCAGCGCAGGTCGGGCCGGTTCACCGCGGCGCGGGCAATCACCTGACCCTCCATCACCGGCGCCAGCCCGCGGCGCACGGTCTCGACCTCTGGCAATTCGGGCATTCTGTCCTTCCTTCCTGCGGCAATGGCACGGATTGTCCCTGCCGCCCTGAACACTATAACAAGGCATGAGCAGCAAGGACTACAAGACGCGATGAGCGAGCACACGGGCAAGACCACACATTTCGGCGCCAAGATGGTTCTGGAGAGCGAGAAGGCGGGCAGGGTCAAGGATCTGTTCGGCGATGTCGCGCATAAATACGACGTGATGAACGATGCGATGAGCCTCGGCATCCACCGGGTCTGGAAGGACGCGATGATGGACTGGCTGGCGCCACGTGCCGGGCAGAGACTGCTCGACGTGGCCGGCGGCACCGGCGACATCTCCTTCCGCTTCCTCAAGCGCGCCGGCTCCGGTCATGCAACGGTGCTCGACCTGACTGAACCGATGCTGGTCGAGGGGCGCAAGCGCGCCGAGGCGCAGGCGCTCGGAGACAGTCTCGACTGGGTGGTCGGCGATGCGATGGCGCTGCCGTTTCCCGACAATAGCTTCGACGTCTACACGATCAGCTTCGGCATCCGCAACGTGACCGGTCCGCAGGAGGCGCTGAACGAAGCGTTCCGGGTGCTGCGTCCCGGTGGTCGGCTGATGGTGCTCGAATTCAGCCAGTTGCCGAATCCGATGATGCAGAAGGCCTATGACCTCTATTCCTTCAACGTGATCCCGCGCCTTGGCCAGATGATCGCCAACGATCGCGATTCCTATCAATATCTCGTCGAGTCGATCCGCAACTTCCCCGATCAGGACACCTTCCTCGGCATGGTGCGTGCCGCCGGTTTCGCCCAGGCGAAATACCGCAACCTGAGCCTTGGCATCGCGGCGATACATTCCGGCTGGAAGATCTGATGCGCGGCCCCCACAACATCTGGCGGCTGATCCGCACCGGCGCGACGCTGGAGCGCACCGGGGCGATGAATGTCGTGCTCGATGCCTTCGATGCCACGCCGGGCCTGCGTTTCATGGCCCGTGCCCTCGGCCTGCCGTTCAAGTTTCTCGGCTACAGGGGCGACCCGTCGATGCCGCCCGCCACCCGTGCCCTCACGGCGCTCGGCCCGGCCTATATCAAGTTTGGCCAGGTGCTCTCGACCCGGCCCGACGTGGTCGGCGACGATCTCGCGGTGCAATTGCGCGTGCTGCAAGACAAGTTGCCACCCTTCCCGGTCGATGTCGCCAAGGCCGAGGTCGAACAGGAGCTCGGCCTGCCGATCGAGGCGATGTTCTCCCAGTTTAGCGCCCCGGTCGCCGCCGCCTCCATCGCCCAGGTCCATCACGCGCGCCTTGCCGAAACCGGCGAAGAAGTCGCCGTGAAAGTGCTGCGCCCGCAGATCGAACGCGCCTTTCGCAAGGATATTGACGCCTTCTACCTCGCCGCGCGGATGATCGAGTTGGTTTCGCCGGGATCGCGCCGCCTGCGCCCGATGGAGGTGATCCGCCATTTCGACGGCGTGGTGCGCGGCGAGCTCGACCTGCGCCTGGAAAGCGCCGCGGCGTCGGAATTCTCGGCCAATACCAAGGAGGACGCGGGTTTCCAGCTTCCGGCGATCAAATGGGAATATTCCGCCCGCCGTGTTATGACCCTGCAATGGGCCGACGGCGTGTCGATGGGCGACAATGCCGCGATTGACGCGGCCGGCCATGACCGGGTGGCCCTCTCCGAACGCGTGCTCCAGCTGTTCCTGCAGCACGCCCTGCGCGACGGTTATTTCCACGCCGACATGCACCAGGGCAATCTCAAGGTCGCCCCGAACGGCGATATCATCGCCTATGATTTCGGCATCATGGGCCATATCGACGAATATACCCGCCGGGTCTATGCGGAGATCCTCTACGGGTTCATCCGCCGCGATTATCACCGTGTCGCGCGGGTCCATTTCGAGGCCGGCTACGTACCCGCCGACAAGGATGTCGATGAATTCGCCCGGGCCCTGCGCGCCGTCGGCGAGCCGATCTTCGGCATGGATGCCACGCGGATCTCGATGGCGCGGCTGCTCACCTATCTCTTCGAGGTCACGGAGCGCTTCGGCATGGAGACCCGCACCGAACTCATCCTGCTGCAACGCACCATGGTGGTGGTCGAGGGCGTGGCGCGCTCTCTCAACCCGCATATCAACATCTGGCAGGTCGCCAGCCCCATCGTCAGCGATTATATCGCCAAATCCCTCGGCCCCCGGGCCGCGCTCGCCGACATGGCCAGCACCGCCAGGGTGCTCGCCCGTTTCGGACCGCGCCTGCCGGGCCTCGTCGAGGCTGCGCTCCTGCGCCAGAGCAACGAGACCCCGTCGAAACGCCGCCCGCGCAAACGCTGGCTGATCCTCTCCGCCGGGGTCGGCTCGGCCTTCACCATGGCGCTGGTCGCGTTGATCGAAACCTTGGTCTGACCGCCTCTTTATGCGGCAAATACTCTGCAGGGGTCCGGGGGTGCAAAACCCCCGGTCCGTCCTCGGCCTCAGGCAACCCGCTCGATCGCCAGCGCGATTCCCTGACCGCCGCCGATACACATGGTGATCAGCGCCCGACGCCCCTCGATCCGCTCCAGCTCGTAAAGCGCCTTCACCGCAATGATCGCCCCGGTGGCCCCCACCGGATGTCCCAGCGCAATCGCCCCGCCATTGGGGTTGACGCGCGCGGGATCGAAGCCGAGCACCTTGCTGACCGCCAGGGCCTGGCTGGCAAAGGCCTCGTTGCTTTCGATCACGTCGAAATCCGCCGCGTCCAGACCGGTCCGTGCCAGCAGGTTCTGCACCGCGGGCACTGGCCCGATCCCCATCACCTCCGGCCGCACCCCGGCATGGGCATAGCCAATGATCCGCGCCCGCGGGCGCAGACCGGCCTTCTGCGCCGCAGCCGCCGTGCCGAGCACCAGCGCCGCCGCACCGTCATTGATGCCGCTGGCATTGCCCGCCGTAACGCTGCCGTCCTTCTGGAAGGCCGGGCGCAGCCCGGCGAGTGCTTCGGCAGTGGTTGCCTTGGGATGCTCATCGCGCTGGAACGCCACCTTGTCACGCTTGACCCGCACCTCGACCGGGGTGATCTGCTCCGCAAAATATCCCGCCTCAATCGCCCGGGCGGCGCGGCTCTGGCTTTCCAGCGCAAATTCATCCATCTCGGCGCGGCTGATGTCATGTTCTCCGGCGACATTCTCCGCCGTCACCCCCATATGGCCGGTCCCGAAAGGACAGTTCAGCGCGCCGAGCATCATGTCGAGGCTGCGCACATCGCCCATCTTCTGCCCCCAGCGTGCGTCCGGCAGGATATAGGGCGCGCGCGACATGCTCTCCGCCCCGCCCGCCAAGGCGAAATCGGCATCCCCCAGCATCAGTGCCTGAACGGCCGACACGATCGCCTGCACGCCCGACCCGCAGAGCCGGTTGACGTTCATCGCGGGCACGCTATCGGGCACCCCGGCCTGCATTGCCGCAACCCGGCTGAGATACATGTCGCGCGGCTCGGTGTTGATCACATGGCCGAAGACCACGTGACCGATTTGCTCGGGCGCCACACCTGCACGCTCAAGCGCCGCTTTCGCGGCCACGGTCCCGAGGTCGATCGGGGATGTCCCGGCCAATGCCCCGCCGAATGTGCCGATCGCGGTACGCGCGCCGCCGAGGATGTAGATATCGTCTGCCATGGTGAAATCCTTTTCCGGGTCTGGCGCATCCTGACGCAGGTTGAAACGTCTGTCAGCCCCGACGTCCCGTCAGAGCTCCGGCAAACGGACTTGACAGCAAGGGGCGGACCGCCGCACTTGTCCGTCATGACGGAAAATCCTGACGCTATTCTGACCCAGCTGCCCGCCCGCCTGAAGACGGCGCGACAGGCGCAGGGCCTGAGCCTCGAGGCCGTGGCGAAGCTTTCTGGCGTATCGCGGTCCATGGTGAGCCAGATCGAGCGCGGCGAAAGCTCCCCGACGATCGCGACCCTGTGGAACCTGACCCGCGCGCTGCAGGTCGATTTCGCCGGTCTGCTCGACAACGCGCCGGAACGCGACGAGATCGAGATCCTCCGCGCCGCCGCCGTGCCGACGATCAATAACCTCGGCAGCGGCTGCCGGATCCGTATTCTCTCCCCGCCGGAGGAGGCGGGTCGCCACGAAGTCTATGAACTGCTCATCGCTCCGGGCGGTGCGCTCGAAAGCCCGCCGCATACCCGCGGCGCGCGCGAGCATCTCAGCATTTCCGAAGGCGTGGCAGAGATCTGCAGCGGCGCGGCCTGCGAGCATTTGCACCCGGGCGATACGGCGCGCTATGCTGCCGATGTCGCCCATGCGATCCGGGCGGTGGAAGGGCCGGTGCGAGCCTTTCTTGTCGTGCAGGATGCCTGACGCTTTGGCAAGCAGCCCTTCCGGCATGATGGATTAATTCCTGCATAACGGAAATCCGCTATTTCGGATGGGTTTCCGTTGTGATAGATAAGCCCTTGTAAGGGAGTCACGTCATGAACCAAGCCTATCTCGACCACCTGTCTGAAATTCTCGCAGGGATCGATGCCGACGGGATGATGAAGCAGGAACGGTTGATCACCTCGCCCCAGGGCAGCGAGATCACCGTCGGTCGGCGTGACGTGATCAACCTCTGCGCCAATAATTATCTGGGTCTCGCCGATCATCCCGACCTGATCGAAGCGGCGCGGGCCGCGTTGGCGCCCAAGGGCTTCGGCATGGCCTCGGTCCGCTTCATCTGCGGCACGCAGGACATTCACCGCGAATTGGAGCAAAAGCTGGCGCAGTTCCTCGGCAAGGACGATTCAATCCTCTTCGCCGCCTGTTTCGATGCCAATGGCGGGCTGTTCGAGCCGCTGCTGAGCCCCGAGGATGCGGTAATCTCCGATGCGCTCAATCATGCCTCGATCATCGACGGGATCCGCCTCTGCAAAGCCAGGCGCTACCGCTATGCCAACAGCGATATGGAAGAACTCGAAGCGCAGCTCAAAAAGGCGCGCGAGGACGGGGCGCGGTTCATCATGATTGCCACCGACGGTGTGTTCAGCATGGACGGCTATCTTGCCAAGCTCCCCGAGATCACCGCGCTGGCCGAGCGATACGACGCTCTGGTGATGGTCGATGATTGTCACGCCACCGGGTTCATGGGGCCGAAGGGCGCGGGCACGCCTGCCCATCACGGGGTCGAGGTCGATATCCTCACCGGCACGCTGGGCAAGGCGCTCGGCGGTGCGATCGGTGGCTATATCGCCGGGCCGCAGCCGGTGATCGACCTTCTGCGTCAACGGGCAAGACCCTACCTGTTCTCCAATTCGCTGCCCCCCGCCATCGTCATGGCCGGGATCAAGGCGCTGGAACTGGTGGAACAGGGCGACGAGCTGCGGGCGCGGCTGTTCGAGAACACCGAATATTGGCGCGCCGGGCTGGACCGGCTCGGCTTCGACCTGCTGCCGGGCGAACATCCGATCGTGCCGGTAATGCTCGGCGAGGCGGGCAAGGCGCAGGAAATGGCGGCGCGGCTTTTCGAGGAGGGCGTCTATGTCTCCGGCTTCTTCTACCCAGTCGTGCCGCGCGGTCAGGCACGGATCCGCACCCAGATGAACGCCGCGTTGAGCCAGGCGCAGCTTGACCAGGCGCTTGCAGCTTTCGAGAAAGCCGGAAAGGCCTGCGGGGTGATCCAATGAGCAACGAGATGAAGGCGCTGTCGAAGCTTCATGCGCGCGAAGGCCTCTGGATGACCCGCGCCCCGGTGCCGGAGATCGGCGCCGATGACGTGCTGATCAAGATCAACAAGACCGGTATCTGCGGCACCGATATCCATATCTGGAACTGGGACGAATGGGCGCAGAAGACGGTGCCCGTGCCGCTGATCACGGGGCATGAATTTGCCGGTGAGATCGTCGAGCTCGGTGCCAATGTCGAAGGGCTGAGCATCGGCCAGCGTTGCTCGGGCGAGGGGCATCTGATCGGGACGCAATCGCGCCAGAGCCGGGCGGGCAAGTTCCATCTCGACCCCGCGACACGTGGGATCGGCGTCAACGAACAGGGAGCCTTCGCGGAATATCTGAGGCTGCCCGCGTTCAACGTGGTGCCGCTGCCGGACGGGATCAGCGACGATATCGGCGCGATCCTCGATCCGCTGGGCAATGCCGTGCATACGGCGCTGAGCTTCGACCTCGTCGGGGAAGACGTGCTGATCACCGGTGCCGGTCCGATCGGCATCATGGCGGCGGCGGTGGCACGTCACGTCGGGGCGCGTCACGTGGTGATCACCGATGTGAATCCCGACCGCCTGGCACTGGCCGAGAAGGTCGCCGATGTGGTCACGGTCAATGTCGCGGAGGAAGAGCTGGCTCCGGTCATCGCACGGCTGAAGATGAAACAGGGTTTTGACGTCGGACTCGAGATGAGCGGCAACCAGCGTGCGCTCGACCAGATGGTCGAGGCAATGACCATGGGCGGACGCATCGCGATGCTCGGCATCCCGCCGGGCAAGAGCCCGGTGGACTGGAGCCGCATCGTCTTCAAGGCGATCACCATCAAGGGCGTCTATGGCCGGGAGATTTTCGAGACCTGGTACAAGATGATCGCGATGCTGGAGAACGGGCTCGATGTGTCCGGGATCATCACCCATCGCTTTCCGGTGGACGAGTTCGAAGCTGGTTTCGCCGCGATGAAATCGGGGCAGTCGGGCAAGGTGGTGCTCGACTGGCGCAAGGCATAGCGGGCCTGTCGCGCAGCCCGGCCGGTGAGCCAGAGAGCCGCGTTCCGATGCGGCTGAGGGCGGCGGTCGCGCGGCTGGTGCATGGCGTCGCCTGGCGGGCGGAATACCTGCTCGACCGGCTGCGCGGCCAGCGCGATCCGCGGGTCGTCATCGAGCCCTATATCGGCTATGCGGACCCCGATCACCTGGTCCTGCGCGGCCGGGTGCTGACGGCGTTGCGCCGTCACAAACCCGCGCCGACGCAATCGCTCTGGCTCAATTTCAAGCAGATGCTGTCGCTGTTCCTCACCGATGAAGTCGCCGGTGTCGAGCTGCAGGCGCGCGGGGTCACGGCGATCAGCGACGAGGAGGGCTATTTCACCCTGCTCCTGCCGCGCGAAGCCCGGATCGGGGCGGGCTGGCGCGAGATCCCTGTCAGCATTCCGGGTCGCAAGGG
The DNA here is from genome assembly GCF_042685005.1 of Sulfitobacter aestuarii. Classification (NCBI taxonomy): domain Bacteria; kingdom Pseudomonadati; phylum Pseudomonadota; class Alphaproteobacteria; order Rhodobacterales; family Roseobacteraceae; genus Sulfitobacter; species Sulfitobacter aestuarii. Next base: position 19,231 of record NZ_JBHUMP010000019.1, read on the forward strand.
CAGCGCGATCTGCCCGGTGCTGATCGCTTCGCCAGAGGCGCGTTTCGCGGTGGTCTCGGATATCGACGATACGCTGCTCAGAACCGGCGCCTATTCGCTGCTGCGCAATCTCTGGACCTCGCTGACCGGCAACGCGCTGACGCGGCGTATCTTTCCCGATGCGGTGACCTTCATCCGGAGCCTGTCGCAGGACGGGCTGAACCCGGTCTATTACGTCAGCTCGAGCCCCTGGAACCTGCATCATTTCCTGACCCGGATCTTCGCAAGGGCCGGGCTGCTGCGGGGGCCGAAGTTCTTGCGCGATCTCGGGCTCAGCAAGACCCAGTTCATCACCGGCAGCCATGGCGATCACAAGGGCAGCAGCATCAACGTGCTGATGGCTGCCAATCCGGATCTGGCTTTCGTGCTCATCGGCGATACCGGGCAGAAGGATGCCTTCGTCTATCGCGACGCGGTGGCGCGGCATCCGGGGCGGGTGGCGGCGGTGGTGCTGCGCGAACCGGGGCCGGGGCCGGATGCCGCGAGTTCGCAGGCGATGGCGGAAATCGCCGCGCTCGGCGTAACGCTGCTGCATGGCCCCTCCTTCGAGGGCTTCGCCGCCGAGCTGCTGGCGGAGCCGGTGTCGCGAAAGGCACATCAGGCAATGTGACGCGGCGCTGACGCTGCGTCCTTCGGTGATTGTGCTCAGACCACGTCGAACTGCAGCGGCTTGATCTGCTTGAACATGCCGGTTTCGTGCAGCTTTGCGATCACCGAGGCGGGCACTTCCTCATCGACATAAAGCAGGGCGATGGCCTCGCCCTTCGCGGCCTGCCGACCAAGCGTGAAATTGGCGATGTTGACGCCGTTCGCGCCCATGGTCTGCCCGAGCGTGCCGATGATCCCCGGAACATCCTCGTTAGAGGTATAGAGCATATGGGCGCCGACCTCGGCATCGATGGTGATGCCCTTGATCTGGATGAACCGCGGCTTGCCGTCCGAGAACACCGTACCCGCGATCGAGCGTTCGCGTTTCTCGGTGACGACGGTGACCTTGATGTAGCCATCGAAAACGCCGGACTTGTCCTGGTTGGTGGTGCTAATCTGGATGCCCTTCTCGCGCGCCACGACCGGAGCGGAGACCATGTTCACATCCGGATTGGCGCGTTTCATGATGCCCGCCACGACACCGCAGTTCAGCGCCTTGTGGTTCATCGCGGCAACCGACCCGTCATAGAGGATGTTGATCGCCTTGATCGGCTCGTCGGTCATCTGCCCGATGAAGGCGCCGAGGTGATCGGCGAGCTTCACCCAGGGTCCCATGACCTTGGCTTCCTCGGCCGTGACCGACGGCATGTTCAGCGCGTTGGTCACGGCACCGGTCAGCAGGTAATCCGACATCTGCTCGGCCACCTGCAGCGCCACGTTTTCCTGCGCTTCGGTAGTGGCGGCGCCGAGATGCGGCGTGCAGACCACGTTGGGCAGGTTGAACAGCGGGTTCTCGGTCGCCGGTTCCTGCGCGAAGACGTCGAAGGCCGCACCGGCGACATGGCCCGATTTCAGCAGCTCCGCGAGCGCCTCCTCATCGACCAGCCCGCCGCGGGCGCAATTGATGATGCGTACGCCCTTCTTGGTCTTGGCCAGCGCTTCGCGGCTCAGGATATTGGCGGTCTGCTCGGTATAGGGCACATGCAGGGTGATGAAATCGGCGCGCTTGAGCAGCTCGTCGAGCTCGACCTTCTCGACGCCCATCTGCTCGGCCTTTTCCTCGCCCAAGAAGGGATCATAGGCCACGACCTTCATCTTCAATCCGCGTGCACGGTCGCAGACGATGCCGCCGATATTGCCCGCACCGATCACGCCCAAGGTCTTGCCGGTCAGTTCGACGCCCATGAACTTGGACTTCTCCCACTTGCCCGCATGGGTCGAGGCGCTGGCCTCGGGGATCTGCCGGGCCACGGCGAACATCATCGCGATGGCATGTTCGGCGGTGGTGATCATGTTGCCGAAGGGCGTGTTCATGACGATCACGCCCTTCTTGGAGGCGGTCTCCTTGTCGATGTTGTCGGTGCCGATCCCGGCGCGGCCGATGACCTTGAGGTTCGGCGCAGCGGCGAGGATTTTTTCGGTCACCTTGGTGGCCGAGCGGATCGCGAGGCCGTCGTAATCGCCGATGACCTCGGCGAGCCGGTCCTTGTCCTTGCCCAGATCGGGCTGGAAATCGACGTCGATGCCACGGTCGCGGAAGATCTGCACGGCGGCTTCCGACAGGCTGTCGGAGATGAGTACTTTGGGAGCCATGTTTGTGGTCCTTTGCAAAAATATGGGGGCAGGGGCAGCGTGCTGGGTCACGCGCCTGCTGGAATGTTTTACGCGTTGATTTCGGTCTCGAAAGCCCATGCGAGCCAAGGCAGCATCGCCTCGATATCTGCCGTCTCGACCGTGCCACCGCACCAGATGCGCAGGCCCGGAGGGGCATCGCGGTAAGCGCCCACGTCGAGGGCCGCACCTTCAGCCTCCAGCCGCTTGGCCACGGCTTTGGCAAAGGCTGCACCGTCCTGAATGCGGTCATCGGTGAACTTGAGGCAGACCGAGGTGTTGGACCGTGTCGCCGGATCGGTGGCGAGGAAGTCGATCCAATCATGCGCGTCAACGAAATCGGCAATCGCCTTGGTGCTGGCATCGGCCCGCGCGATCAGCCCCTTAAGACCGCCCACGGATTTCGCCCAGTCCAGCGCCTGCAGGTAGTCTTCGACGCAGAGCATCGACGGGGTGTTGATCGTCTCGCCCTTGAAGATGCCCTCATTCAGCTTGCCGCCTTTGGTCAGGCGGAAGATTTTAGGCAGGGGCCATGCGGGAGTGTAATTCTCAAGCCGCTCAACCGCGCGGGGGGAGAGGATCAACATGCCATGCGCCGCTTCGCCGCCTAGCACCTTCTGCCAAGAGAAGCTCGTCACATCCAGCTTGTCCCAAGGCAGGTCCATCGCGAAGGCTGCCGAGGTGGCATCGCAAAGGGTCAGACCCGCGCGGTCGGCGGGGATCGTATCGCCATTGGGCATCCGCACGCCGGAGGTGGTGCCGTTCCATGTGAAACAAACATCATTGTCATAGTTCAACGCGGCCATGTCGACGATCTCGCCATATTCGGCGGTGTGTACCTGTGCTTCGATCTTCAGCTGTTTGACCACATCGGTGACCCAGCCTGCACCGAAGCTTTCCCAGGCCACCATCTCCACGGGGCGTTCGCCGAGCAGCGACCACATGGCCATCTCGAATGCGCCGGTGTCCGAAGCGGGCACGATGCCGATGCGGTAGTCCGCAGGCACACCCAGCACGTCGCGGGTGGTGTCGATCGCTTCCAGCAGTTTCGCCTTACCGGGTGCGGCACGGTGGCTGCGCCCCAGCGGTGCGTCCGCGAGCATGGTCAGATCGAATGTGGGGATTTTGGCGCAGGGGCCAGAAGAAAAACGCGGGTTTGCCGGTACGGCAACGGGTTTCGTGACCGGCCGCGTTGCCGGTTGTTCAATAGCCATTGATGCTACCCTCTCAGATATGCGCCCTTCGTTGGGGAAGGGTGTCCCGCCTACAGGGGTAGGGGGTGGACCGCGCTGGCACAAGTCGGAAAATGCAGCTATAGCGCCGCTTGCAATGCTCATTGCGACATCTCTGGCGCGCATCGGAAACTTTTGAATGTATATTGCCCTTCTGCTCACCTCTCCTCTCGCCCCCGCTCTCGATCCGGCCTTGGTCGAGAATCTCCGCAATGCGTGGGGCGGCGGCGAGGCGATCTGGCTGGCACCGGACGAGACGGCAGAATTTTCCCTTGCGCGGATGCCGGCGAACCGTTGGCAGGTCTGGGAAGAATGTCAGGCGATGGGGGTGGACCTCGTGGTGTTGCCCCGCGAGGGTCGGCGCAAGAAGATGCTGTTGGCCGATATGGACAGCACCATGATCGAACAGGAATGTATCGACGAGCTGGCCGATGTGGCCGGGTTCGGTACGCAGGTCAGGGCGGTCACCGCGCAGGCGATGAACGGCGAACTCGATTTCGACGCGGCGCTCAAGGCACGGGTCGCCCTGCTGAGGGGGCTGCCCGAGACTGTAATAGACGAGGTGCTTCGCACGCGGATCACCCATATGCCCGGTGGGCCGGCGTTGCTGGCCACAATGAAGGCCGGTGGCGGCCATGCGGCGCTCGTCTCCGGCGGCTTCACCGCCTTCACCGGTGCGGTTGCCGAGGCGCTGGGTTTTGACGAACACCGCGCCAATCTCCTGCTGGCCGAGAACGGGCGGCTCACCGGCGATGTCGGGATGCCGATCCTGGGCAAGCAGGCCAAGGTCGATGCGCTGCGCGAGATCACCGCGCGGCTCGGCATCGACACGCAGGATGTGCTCGCGGTGGGCGACGGGGCCAATGACCTCGGGATGCTGCATCTTGCCGGGCTCGGCGTGGCGCTCCATGCCAAGCCGGTGGTGGCGGCGGAATGCGACATACGGATCAATTTCGGCGATCTGACCGCGCTTCTCTACCTGCAGGGCTATGCGAAAGACGAATTCCTCGGCTGAGCTGCTTCCGGCGCGGCCTCTCTGCGCACGGCAAGGTAGCTTTTCGCCCTGTCGTGGGTCACACTGTCCGCGTTGGGGACATTCTTTCGAGCATTCACCGGATTTGTCGGCGCGGGTCTGCCCCGCGGCAGCACCCGATGTCACGCAGAGGAGGAGAAATCATGCCAGAGTTCATTTTTGCCTATCACGGCGGTCAGAAGCCGGACACGCCCGAAGCGGGGGAGAAGGCCATGCAGGCCTGGAAATCCTGGTACGAAGAAATGGGCGACAACGTCGTCAACCCGGGCAATCCGGTGGGCATGTCCAAGACCGTGGGGGCCAGCAAGGTGACTGATGATGGCGGTGCCAACCCCCTGTCGGGTTTCACCATCGTGCGCGCCGCGGATATCGACGCGGCCTGCAAGATGGCGGGGGGTGCCCGCTGGTCGCCGATGACAGCGGCACCGTCGAAGTGGCGCCGCTGATCGAAATGTAGGCGTCTGGAACCGGGCTCAGGTGAGCGCGGCGGCCGGTTTGATCATCCCGGTCTCGATCCCGCGCCGGTTGTGGATCGGGGCGTTCATCCGCTTCAGGGTCGCCGGATGCGCGGCGTCGAGCTCACCGAGCTTCACCAGCAGCGCGGCGATGGCGCATTCGGCGGCGCGGGTGGTCCCGTCCGCGGCCTTCAGCGCGATGCCGAGCTTGCGGTGCGGGAGGATCGCGACGAAGAACCCTTCGGCGCCGGTCTTGAGCGCCACACGACCCTCCATGGCGCGCATCAGCTCGGTGCAGGCGCGCCGTTCGCCCGCCACGAGTTCTGGATGCAGGCGCATCGCCTGATGCAGACGCGCCTCCGGCGAACCGTCGGGCGCGGCGGCGAAATGTGCCATCGCGCGGGCCATGCCCTTGAGCGTGCAGGCAAAATTCGGCGCCGAACAGCCGTCGATTCCGTAGCCCGGCGACGTTTCCCCGGTGACCCGCTCGAAAGCCTCGAGACAGGCGCGCTGCACCGGATGATCGGGCGCGACATAGTCGGGCCCGGCACCGAGATGCGCGCCAAGCGTCAGGAAACCCGCATGTTTTCCCGAGCAATTGTTATGGATCTGGCAGGGTGTCTCATGCGCGCGGATCAGATCTTCCCGTGCCGCGCGATCGTCTGGCACCTGCGGGCCGCAGCGAAAGTCGTCATCGCTCATGCCGAGGGTGTCGAGCCAGTTCGCCACCCTGTCGGTATGGATCGCAGCGCCCTGATGCGAGGCGCAGGCAAGGGCGAGCTGCTCGGTCCCGAGGCCGAGCTTGTCTGCGGCACCGGAGGTGAGCAGCGGCAGGCCCTGGATCATCTTCGCCGAGGACCGCGGCAGGATCACCTTGTCCGGATCGCCCCAGCTTTGCACGATGGCACCGCTGTCGTCGCAGATGACGGCATGACCCGCGTGCACGCTTTCCAGAAACGGTCCGCGCCAGATTTCGGCGAAGGGGACTGGCTCAGTCATTTTTCCATCCTTTTCGTGGGCGAAATCCTGCCAATCAGGGTTTCGTGTGTCGCGTGTTTGCCGTTATTGTGTTTGTTGTCGAGGAGATTGCAGGCACATGCAAGAGAGCGCCCCGGCAAGGCAAGCCGGACGGTGTCTGGGGTAGTGATTGAGGTCAAGGACGGCTGGAGACTGGACAGATGGGAATAGTGAAAACGGTTGGATTCGCAGCGGCGATCGCGGCAGGCATCGCGAGTGTGGCCTGGGCTCAGGACCAGAGCACGAATCGCGTTGCGGCGAAAACCGACTGGAGCGTATTCGTCGAGGATAACCCGACCGAATGCTGGAGCGTCTCGACCCCGAAGGAATCGGTCAATTCGCGGGACGGCCGGGTGGTGGCGGTGAATCGCGGCCAGACCCTGTTGATGGTCTTCTACCGCCCTTCGGCGGGGGCCAAGGGTCAGGTGGCCTTTACCGGCGGCTATCCCTTCGCCTCGGGTTCGACCGTCAGCCTCGATATTTCGGGCGCCTCCTACGAGATGTTCACGGAAGGCGAATGGGCTTGGCCGGCGACCAGCGAGGATGACGGGAAGATCATCGCCGCGATGAAAAGCGGCGCCGATGCGGTGCTGACAGGGATGTCCGGCCGTGGCACCCAGACCAAGGACACGTTTTCGCTGCTCGGCTTCACCGCAGCGGTCGAGGATGCCGCCAAACGCTGCAGCGGCTGATCCCCTGCGCAGCGCAGCGTCCCGGCAGCCTCGCTTTCGCGGGGCTGTTTTCTTTTGATCTGGGCGCGAACACCTATATAGGGGTGCCTTGCCCCGCTATTGGAGATTCGTCATGTCAGCCTCCGGCCCCGTTTCCGCCCCCATCACACAGGATGTGATGACCCTGCCGCGCAAGCTGCCGGACGGACCGATCAATCTGGTCGGCCTGACCCGGGAGGCAATGCGCGACACCTTGATCGCCCATGGCACGCCGGAAAAACAGGCGAAGATGCGGGTCGGCCAGATCTGGCAGTGGATCTATCAATGGGGCGTGCGCGATTTTGATTCCATGACCAATCTCGCCAAGGGCTATCGCGCCCAGCTGGCGGAGCAGTTCGTGATCGAGGTGCCCGAGGTCGTGACCCGTCAGGTCAGCGAGGACGGCACCCGCAAATATCTCGTGCGGATCGCGGGCGGTCATGAGGTCGAGGTGGTCTATATCCCCGAAGAGGGGCGCGGTACGCTCTGCGTCTCCAGTCAGGTCGGCTGCACGCTGACCTGTTCCTTCTGTCATACCGGCACGCAGAAGCTGGTGCGCAATCTCACCGCTGCCGAAATCATCGGTCAGGTAATGGTGGCGCGCGACGATCTCGACGAATGGCCTGAAATCGGCGCGCCGAAGGACGAGACGCGGCTGCTGTCGAACATCGTGCTGATGGGCATGGGCGAGCCGCTGTACAATTTCGAGAATGTGCGCGACGCGATGAAGATCGCCATGGATGCCGAGGGCATTCAGCTCAGCCGTCGGCGCATCACCCTGTCGACCTCCGGTGTCGTGCCCGAAATTCACCGCACCGCAGCCGAGATCGGCTGCCAGCTCGCGGTATCCTTCCACGCGACCACGGACGAGGTGCGCGACAAGCTGGTGCCGATCAACAAGCGCTGGAACATCGAGGAATTGCTCGACGCGCTGCGCGCCTATCCCAAGGTCAGCAATTCCGAGCGGATCACCTTCGAATACGTGATGCTGCAGGGGGTCAATGACAGCGACGAGGACGCGTATCGGCTGATTGAGCTGATCCGGGGTATCCCGGCCAAGATCAACCTGATCCCGTTCAACGAATGGCCCGGCGCGCCCTACAAGCGGTCTTCCAACAACCGCATCCGCGCCTTTGCCGACATCATTTACAAGGCTGGCTACGCCTCCCCGATCCGCACCCCGCGTGGCGAGGATATCATGGCGGCTTGTGGACAGCTCAAATCGGCCACCGAACGCGCCCGCAAGTCGCGCAAACAGATCGCCGAAGAGGCCGGGCTGACCGGATAGGGCGCGCCGACCCGCCTTCGGGCGGGCCGGGTGACGTGTCAGGCCGGGGTGGAACGCCCCGGGACTTCCTCACGCGGCGGTGCCACGTCCCAATTCTCGATCAGCTCCATCGCCTCGTCCGCTGTCTCGACAAAGCGGAACAGGTCGAGATCCTCTGCCGAGATCGTTCCGGCATCGGCCAGCGCGTCCCAGTTGATGATCTTTTCCCAGAAATCGCGGCCGAACAGCAGGAAGGGGATGCGCTGCATCCGTCCGGTCTGGATCAATGTCAGCGCCTCGAACAATTCATCCATCGTTCCGAAACCGCCGGGGAAGACGCAGACCGCCTTGGCCCGCATCAGGAAATGCATCTTGCGGATCGCGAAATAATGGAAATTGAAGCACAGGTCCGGGGTCACGAATTCGTTGGGCGCCTGCTCGAAAGGCAACACGATGTTGAGCCCGATCGAACGCCCGCCCGCATCGACCGCGCCCCGGTTGCCGGCTTCCATCACGCCGGGCCCGCCGCCGGTGACGATGACATTCTCGCAGCCATCGCTTTCCATCGACTTCAGCGTCATCAGCCGGGCGAATTCACGGGTTTCGTCATAAAAGCTCGACAGATCGGCCAGCGTCTGGGTTCGCGCCGTATGTTTGAGCGAGGGCGGCGGGATTCGCGCGCCGCCGAACAGCACGATGGTCGAGGTGATGCCATGCGCGTCGAGCATCAGCTCCGGTTTCAGCAATTCGAGCTGCAGCCGCACCGGACGCAGCTCGGGCCGACACATGAAATCCTCGTCCGTGAAGGCGAGACGATAGGCCGGGGCGCGGGTCTGCGGCGTGTCTGGCACATCCTTGGCCTGGGCCCGGTCGGTATGGGCATTGCGCAAGGGGTGGCGGGCGGCATCGTTCATCAAGCACTCCGGTTCTGCTAGGGGGACATATCCCTTTATCGCCAGTCTGCAACGTATCGACAGGATTGACACGCAGCTTTTGCAAATTCACCGGGTGGATTGGTAAAAACCTCGTCAAAACAGGCCTTTTGCAGCCGAGCCCGCAGCGCGGCCGCCTCGGAGATTGCGCGACGTCACCCGGACTTGTATAGCGCTGGGAACGCATAATTCAGCAGCCGGAGATCAAGACAATGTCCAACGCCCAACTCGAGACCGCTATCGAGGCCGCCTGGGAGACCCGCGAGCAGATCACCTCGGCCACCACGGGCGAGACCCGCGATGCCATCGAGGAGACGCTGAACGCGCTCGACAGCGGCAAGCTGCGCGTGGCCGAAAAACAGGATGACGGCGATTGGAAGGTCAATCAATGGGCCAAGAAGGCGGTGCTGCTCGGCTTCCGCATCAAGGACATGGAGCATCACGAAGGCGGCCCGCAGGGGGGCGGCTGGTGGGACAAGGTGGACAGCAAGTTCAAGGGCTGGGGCGATGCGGAATGGAAAGCCGCAGGCTTCCGCGCCGTGCCGAACTGCGTCGTGCGCCGCTCCGCCTATATCGCGCCCGGCGTGGTGTTGATGCCCTCTTTCGTCAACCTCGGCGCGCATGTGGATGAAGGCACCATGGTCGATACCTGGGCAACCGTCGGCTCCTGCGCCCAGATCGGCAAGAACGTGCATCTCTCCGGCGGCGTCGGCATCGGCGGTGTCCTGGAGCCGATGCAGGCCGGTCCGACGATCATCGAGGACAATTGCTTCATCGGAGCCCGCTCCGAAGTGGTCGAAGGCTGCATCGTGCGCGAGGGTTCGGTGCTCGGCATGGGCGTGTTCATCGGCCAATCTACCAAGATCGTAGATCGCGAGACCGGCGAGATCATGTATGGCGAAGTGCCCGCCGGGTCGGTGGTCGTGGCCGGGTCGATGCCCAGCAAGAACAACGTCAATCTCTATTGCGCCGTGATCGTGAAGCGCGTCGACGAGCGCACCCGCTCCAAGACCTCGATCAACGAATTGCTGCGCGACTGACCGCATTCCCCCGATGCCCCCTCCGGTGCGCGTCTGACGCGCCGGAGGGGGAACTTCTTACATTTTCGTGAGTTTCTCCTGCGATATGAACAAGGAGTGATATCATGGAGGGATTGGGGTGGTTTGCCGCGATTATCGTCGGCGGCCTGGCTGGTTGGATAGCTGAGAAGATCATGAAGTCCGATATGGGGCTGATCATGAACATCATCCTCGGTATTATCGGGGCGCTGGTTGCCAACTGGATTTTCATGCTGATTTTCGACGCCACATTGGGCGGCTGGATCGGTCAGCTGGTTGTCGGTGTGATCGGGGCCTGTCTGTTGATCTGGGTCGCGAGATTGATACGCGGGCGCGCCTGACCCTTTTCAGACCGGATGGAACAGGATAGGGCTGCCGCATCTAAAATGCGGTGGCCCTTTTCATGTCCGATCCCAAAAAACCTAAGAAAGCCTCGCGTCAGCAGGTCTATACCCTGTTGGTCCAGATCGGCCGCAAGGACGGCGATGGGCTGCCCGACAAGGCGACCGGTGCGGCGCTGATGTGTTTCGCCTCCGGTATCGACGAGGCCGAAGCGGTGCGTGAGACCGTGGCGATTCTCAAACAGGCGGAGACCAACCCGCTCGACGTAACCGGCTATGGCACGCTTTCAGAGCGCGAGGCCGATGGCCAGGAGATCGACGCGGAGGAACGTGCCCTGATGCAGCGCGCACTTGAGGAAAATTCGGTGATTATCGCGCAGATGACCCCTTTCTTCGACTGATTTTTCGCAAGACCGCGGGCGCGTCAGAGCGCTCACTCGCGCGGAACGGCTGTCCAGAACGGGTGCTCACCGAACTTGATGGGGCTGCCACGCAAAGCATTTCGCTTGCAACCAAACCCCCGCCGCGCTTTTTTCGCGACAGAAGCAAGACCGACATGCCGCCGCCAAAGGAGCCACCAATGTCTGATCTCGACCCGGTTGACCTGACCGCCAAGCTGGTGCGCTGCGCCTCCGTTACCCCGGTAGAGGCAGGCGCGCTCGAATTGCTGCACAGGCTGCTGAGCGAAGCCGGTTTCGATTGCGCCTGGGCCGACCGCGGCGAGGTGCGCAACCTGTTCGCGCGTTGGGGCAGCAAGGGCAACGAACGGATTTTCGGGTTCAACGGTCATACCGATGTGGTGCCGATCGGCAATGAGGCGGATTGGACGATGCCGCCTTTCGGGGCCGAGATCAAAGACGGCGTGATGTATGGCCGGGGCACCACCGACATGAAATCAGGCGTCGCGGCCTTTGTCGCCGCGGCGGTGGATTTCGTTCGCGACACGCCGCCCGACGGCGCGATCGTGCTGGCGATCACCGGCGACGAGGAAGGCGATGCGGTGGACGGCACCACGGCGCTGCTCGATTATATGACCGCCGCGGGCGAGCGGATGGATGTCTGTCTCGTGGGCGAGCCGACCTGTCCCGAGCGGATGGGCGAGATGATCAAGATCGGGCGGCGCGGCTCGATGAACGCGCATTTCCGTGTGATCGGGAAACAGGGACATTCGGCCTATCCGCACCGCGCCAAGAATCCGCTGCCTGCGATGATGCGCCTGATGGACCGGCTGGCGAGCCACGAGCTCGATCAGGGCACCGAACATTTCGATGCCTCGACACTCGCGGTCGTCACCGTCGATACCGGCAACAAGGCCACCAATGTGATCCCCGCCCAATGCAGCGCCACCATCAACATCCGGTTCAACGACGCCCATTCCGGCGCCAGCCTGTCGGGCTGGCTGCAGGCCGAGGCGGACAAGGTCGCGACAGAATTCGCCATCGAAGTCGGATTGCAGATTACCATCTCCGGCGAGAGCTTCATCACCCCGCCGGGTCCGCTTTCGGATCTGGTCTCGCGCGCCGTGGCGGCGGAAACGGGGGTGACGCCCGAGCTGTCCACCAGCGGCGGCACATCGGATGCGCGTTTCGTGCAGCATCATTGTCCGGTGGTCGAGTTCGGCCTCGTCGGGCAGTCAATGCATCAGGTCGATGAACATGTGCAGATCGCGCATATCCGGCAGCTCAAGGCGATCTATTCCCGCATCCTGCGCGATTATTTCGCATGAGCGTCAAGATCGGTCTGAGCGATGACATCGCCGCCTGCCGTGCCCTGCGCCGCGTGGTGTTCATCGAGGAACAGCAGGTGCCCGAGGCCGAGGAGATCGACGATCTGGACGGGGTCGCCCTGCATCTGCTGGCGCGTGAGGGCGGGGTCCCGGTGGGCAGCGCGAGGATCATCCTGCAGGGAGAGACCGCCAAGATCGGCCGGGTCTGTGTCCTGAAATCGCATCGCGGCACCGGGCTCGGCGCGGCGTTGATCCGCGCAGCGCTGGACGTGGCGCGCGAACAGACCGGCGTTGCCCGGGCAAAGCTTGGCGCGCAGATCCATGCGCTCGGGTTCTACGAGAAGCTCGGCTTCGTCGCGACGGGTCCGGTGTATCTCGATGCCGGGATCGAGCATCGCGACATGGTGCGGGAGCTTTGAGACCGACACTGGTCGTGATGCTGAAGGAGCCACGTCCGGGCCGGGTCAAGACGCGGCTGGGGCGCGACATCGGCATGGTCGAAGCCGCCTGGTGGTTTCGCCATCAATCCGCCGCCCTGCTGCGCCGCATCGAGGATCCGCGCTGGCGGCTGGCGCTGGCCGTGACACCCGACAGGGCCGGGCTGCAGAGCCGCGTCTGGCCCGGGCATCTGCCACGCTGGGCGCAGGGGAGAGGCGATCTCGGGGCGCGGATGGCCCGGATGCTGCGCCGTGCCGGGAGCGGACCGGTCTGCGTGATCGGGGCGGATATTCCCGGCATCAGGCGCTATCATATCGCGCAGGCCTTCGCGGCACTCGGCGCGCATGACGCGGTCTTCGGCCCGGCGGGCGACGGGGGTTATTGGCTCGCCGGTCTGAAACATGGGGCCCCCGCGCCGCGCTCTCTTTTTCGCAATGTGCGCTGGTCTGGCCCCCATGCGCTGGAGGACACCATCGCTTCGCTGCCGGGATTCAGGATCGCGCAGGTTGCGGAATTGCACGACGTCGACACGATCGACGATTTGTCCATGACGACGCCCGGGGTGCGTGCTACCTCAAAGGTATGAGCAAAATACCTTCCAAAGCCGAGATCCTCGAATGGGTCACTCAGAACCCCACCCTGACCGCCAAACGCGACATTGCCAAGGCCTTCGGCATCAAGGGCGCGGCGCGGATCGACCTCAAACGCCTGCTGAAAGAGCTGGAGGCCGAGGGGCATCTCGAAAAGCGCAAGCGCAGCTATCAGGATCCCGACCGGCTGCCGCCGGTCTCGGTGCTGCTGGTGACCGGGCCGGACGGGAATGGCGATCTTTTCGCAAAGCCGCTGGAATGGCATGGCGAGGGGGTCGAGCCTGTCGTGCTCGTTCTGCCGCGCGCTTCCGATCCGGCGCTGGGCGAGGGCGACAGGATACTGGCGCGGCTGACCCAGGTCACCGGCGAGGATCATCATTACGAGTCGCGGCTGATCCGCCGCATCGGCACCAATCCGAAGAAGGTGCTGGGAATTTTTCGCAAGGGTGAAGAGGGTGGAAGGATCGTGCCGATCGACAAGGGCGCCGATCTGGAATGGATGGTCGGGCGGGACGCCACGCATGGCGCACAGGACGGCGAGTTGGTCGAGGCCGAACAGGCCGGGCCGAAGGCGCGGATGGGCCTGCCGCGCGCGCGGATCATCGAGCGGCTGGGCGACCCCTCCGCGCCGAAGGCCGTGTCGCTGATTGCCATCCATCAACACGGCATTCCCGACGATTTCCCGGACGATGTGATTGCCGAAGCCGATGCCGCCAAGCCGATGGGGCTCAAGGGCCGCGAAGACCTGCGCGATCTGCCGCTGATCACCATCGATCCATCGGACGCGCGCGATCATGACGACGCCTGTTATGCCCATGCCGACGAGGACCCGAAAAACGAGGGCGGTCACGTGGTCTGGGTCGCCATCGCCGATGTCGCCGGGTATGTGACGCCCGGCTCGGCGCTCGACCGCGAGGCGCGCAAACGCGGCAATTCCACCTATTTCCCCGATCGCGTGGTGCCGATGCTGCCGGACCGGCTGTCGGGCGATCTCTGCAGCCTGCACGAGGGCGTGCCGCGTGCCTGTATCGCGGTGCGCATGGTGCTGGATGCCAAGGGCGAAAAGCTCGGTCACAGTTTCCATCGCGGGCTGATGCGTTCCCCTGCCTCGCTGCATTACGAAGAGGTGCAGGACGCGATCGACGGCAATCCGAATGACCGGACGGGGTCGCTGCTGGAGCCGATCCTGAAACCGCTCTATGCCGCCTATGGCGCGTTGAAGGCGGCGCGTGCGCGTCGCCAGCCGCTCGACCTCGATCTGCCGGAACGGCGCGTCGAACTGGGCGCGGACGGCAAGGTCAAGTCGATCAACTTCCGCGAAAGGCTCGATGCGCATCGCCTGATCGAGGAGCTGATGGTGCTGGCCAATGTCGCGGCCGCCGAGACCTTGCTGGCCAAGAAGGTACCGTTGCTGTTCCGTATCCATGAGGAGCCGACACCGGAAAAGCTCGAGGCCCTGCGCGAGACCGCCCAGGCAGCCGGATTCACCCTGGCCAAGGGGCAGGTGCTGCAGACCGCGCATCTCAACAAGCTGTTGAACGATGCGGCGGGAAGCGATGATGCCGAGCTCATCAATCTCTCGACCCTGCGCTCGATGACCCAGGCCTATTACGGGCCGCAGCATCTGGGGCATTTTGGCCTGGCCCTGCGGTCCTATGCCCATTTCACCTCGCCGATCCGACGCTATGCCGACCTGATCGTGCATCGGGCGCTGATCACCGCGCATGGCTGGGGCAAGGATGGTCTCAGTCCCGAGGCGATCGAGGATCTGGAACAGACCGGCGCGCATATCTCGGATACCGAGCGCCGCTCGATGATGGCCGAGCGGGACACGACCGACCGCTATCTCGCCGCCTATCTCTCCGAACGGGTGGGCAACGAGTTCACCGGGCGGATCAGCGGCATCGCCCGGTTCGGGGCCTTCGTGAAGCTTGACGAGACGGGGGCCGACGGTCTGCTGCCGATGCGGGCGCTGGGGCGTGAATATTTCGTGCATGACGCTGAATCCCAGACGCTGATGGGCTCGGACAGCGGCACGATCATCGGCCTCGGCCAACGGGTCACCGTGCGGCTTGCCGAGGCGGTGCCGGTCACCGGGGGCATCGCGCTGGAACTGATCGAGATCGAGGGCGCCAAGATCGCGCAGGGGCGGCAATCCCCGGCGGGGCGCAGTCCGCGACGCAAGGGGGTAAAGGCCAAGCGCAAGGTCACCAGAAGCCGCCGCTGAATCGTCGATCGGCAACACTTCGCGGAAGCCGCGCATCGGCCTTTTTGCGCCACAGAATCGCGGTTAGGCTTCGGAAAACGCGAACCGAGGGGGCAAGCGATGCGACGTATTCCGTGGACGATCCTGACAATCAGCGGCGCCCTGCTGGCGAGCGGCGCGGCGGCGGCGGAGCTTGGCAGCTCGCTGCGCCCGGTGACCCGGGCGGGAGATGCCACGCAGGTCAGCGCCGGCGCACCGGCGAAGCCTGTCGTCGCGGCCTCCGAAGCCGCCAGCGATGGTTCGCAAGAGGGGCTGGAGCGTTGGATCGCCGCCTTCCGGGAAAGGGCGCTGGCGCAGGGGATCAGCGCGCAGACCTTCGATCAGGCGCTCGGCTCGGCGCGGTATGAACCCGACGTGATCCGCCGCGACCGCAATCAGTCGGAATTCACCAAGACGATCTGGGATTACCTCGAAACCGCGACATCCGAACTCCGGGTCAAGAACGGTCGCGCGGCGCTGGCGCAGCATGAACGCACCCTGACGCGGATCGAGGCGCAATACGGGGTCGAGAAAGAGGTGGTCACCGCGATCTGGGGGCTTGAAAGCGCCTATGGCAGCTATCGCGGCGGCAACCTCGTGGTCGATGCGCTGGCGACGCTGGCCTATGACGCGCGCCGCGCCGCGTTTTTCGAGGGCGAACTGCTCGGCGTGTTGAAGATTCTGCAGAGCGGCGATACCTCCCGCAGCCGGATGACCGGAAGCTGGGCCGGGGCGATGGGGCATACGCAATTCATGCCATCGTCCTATCTGGCCCATGCGGTGGATTTTACCGGCGACGGGCGGCGCGACATCTGGGGCGACGATCCGAGCGATGCCCTGGCCTCGACCGCGGCCTATCTGAAACATTTTGGCTGGACCGCGGGCCAGCCCTGGGGCGTCGAGGTGATCCTGCCGGAAGATTTCGATTACCTGCTGGCCGACCGCAGCATCAAGAAGAGCCCGGGCGACTGGGCGGCGCTGGGAGTGCGGGACATCCATGGCAAGCTGGTGGCGGATCATGGCGAGGCCTCGCTGTTGTTGCCCGGCGGTGCTGCCGGGGCGGCCTTTCTGATCTTCGACAATTTCGCGGTGATCGAGCGCTACAATACCGCGGATGCCTATGTGATTGGGGTCGGACATCTGAGCGACCGGATCGCGGGTGGCGAAAAGATCCGTTCCGACTGGCCGCGCGATGACCGGGCATTGAGCTATGACGAGCGGATCGAACTGCAGACGCGGCTGACCGATGCCGGTTTCGATACGGAAAAGATCGATGCGCGGATCGGGCCGCTGACGATCAATGCCGTGCGCCGGTATCAGCAGGCGCGCGGGATGGTGCCCGACGGCTATGCCTCGCTGCGCCTGCTGGAACGGCTGCGCGAAGGCTGACAGCGCCCCCCTGACATGAAAGCGCCGGGAGCATATTCTGCTCCCGGCGCTTCCTTTTCGCATTTCCGAGGATCCGCTCAGCCCGGCGACAGGCCGCGCAGCCGTTCGGAACGGCGGCGCAGCATCTCGACAACGGTCAGCAGGCAGATGGAGATCCCGACCAATATCGTCGCCACCGCGAGGATCGTCGGGCTGATCTGCTCGCGCAGGCCGGTGAACATCTGCCAGGGCAGGGTCTTCTGACCGGCCGAACCGACGAAGAGCACCACGACCACCTCGTCAAAGGAGGTGATGAAGGCGAAGAGACCGCCGGAGATCACGCCCGGCATGATCAGCGGCATCTGTACCCGGAAGAAGGTGGTAACCGGGTTGGCGCCCATATTGGCCGCGGCGCGGGTGAGCGAGCGGTCAAAACCGACCAGTGTCGCGGTAACGGTGATGATCACGAAGGGAATGCCGAGCGCGGCATGGGCGAGGACCACGCCGATATAGGTGCCCTGCAGGCCGATGCGGCTGTAGAAGAAATACATCCCCGCGGCCGAGATGATCAGCGGCACGATCATCGGCGAGATCAGGATCGCCATGATGGCGCGGCGGAAGGGCACATGTGGCTGGCTCAACCCGATCGCGGCGAGGGTGCCGAAGCCGACGGAGAGCAGCGTCGCGACCGGGGCGATCTGGATCGAGTTGCGCACCGCCTGCTGCCAGTCCGGGTTGTTGAAGAAGTCACGGTAATGCTTCAGCGAATAGCCCTCGGGGTCGAAACGCAGCATTTCCGGCGTGAAGGTGAAGAAATTCTCGGCGTTGAAGCTGAGCGGCATGACCACCAGGATCGGGGTGATCAGGAAGACGAGGATGGCGCCGCAGATTACCCGGAAAGCATAATGCCACAGCACCTGACCGGGGGTCAGATAGGGCACCAGCTTGGCCCGGTAGCGTCCCTCGTAGAGCCAGAAGATCAGCCAGCCGAAGAACAATCCGAACAACCCGCCGATGATCGCAGCCGGGATGCCGCCGATCAGGAAGCCGCCAATCGCCATGACGAGCACCAGCCCGTAGCGCCCGAGCTTCTCGTTGCCGAGCAGTTCGGCGAGCACATAGGCCAGCGCGCCCATGATAACCGCCCCGAGGATCAGCCCGATGAGGCCGTTGCCCTGCGCGGTGCCGACCAAGAGCCCGGCAAAGGCGCCGAAGGCGGCAACGACCGAGGCATAAAAGGAGGCGGATGTGCGTGAAATGGGTGTCAGTGCGGCCATGATCAACCTCCCAGCTTGACGTTGTCGATGCCCACGATCTTGTCATAGGCATAATAGAGCAGCAGCACAGCCGCGAGCAGGATGCTGCCCAGTGCAGCGGCCAGACCCCAGTTCAGCGATTGCGAGATGTGATAGGCGATCCGGTTCGAGATGAAGGTACCCGAGGTA
This sequence comes from Sulfitobacter aestuarii, assembly GCF_042685005.1. Taxonomy (NCBI): domain Bacteria; kingdom Pseudomonadati; phylum Pseudomonadota; class Alphaproteobacteria; order Rhodobacterales; family Roseobacteraceae; genus Sulfitobacter; species Sulfitobacter aestuarii. The sequence continues at coordinate 37,386 of NZ_JBHUMP010000019.1, forward strand.
CCGCCGACGATTTCCGGCGTGATGTAATAGCCGATCGCCAGGATGAACACGAGGATCGACCCCGCCCCGATGCCGGGCACCGATTGCGGGAAATAGACCCGCCAGAACGCTGTCCAGTTGGTCGCACCCAGGCTCTTGGCGGCGCGCAGGTAGCTTGGCGGGATGGTCTGCATCACCGAGTAGAGCGGCAGAATCATGAAGGGCAGCAGAATATGGGTCATGGCGATGATCGTGCCGGTCTGGTTGTTGATCAGCACCAGACGGTTGGCGGTGTCCACGAGGCCGAGCCAGACCAGCGTGTCGTTGATCACCCCCTGCTGCTGGAGCATCACCTTCCAGGCGCTGGTACGCACCAGCAGCGAGGTCCAGAAGGGCAGCAGCACCAGGATCATCAGCAGGTTGGCGGTTCGGGCCGGCAGGTTGGCCAGCAGCCAGGCGACCGGGTAACCGAGCAGGATGCAGGAGGCGGTGATCGTCAGCGACATCACCAGCGTGCGCCAGAACAGCTTGAGATAGAGCTGTTGGTTTTCCGGGCGCATCTCGACCCCGTCAACGGTGCGTTGCATGTCGATGGCGTTGAGGAAATAGCCGCTGGTCAGTTTCGGCGAGTTGATGCGGATCGTTTCCCAGACCTCGGGGGTCAGCCAGTCCTTGTCGATATCATCGAAGGCGGCCTTGTAATCGACGGTCTCGAACGTGCCGACCGCTGCGGCGGCTTCGGCCAATTCGGCGGCGCCGGGGCCCGCGTAACCGCTGAGCTGGGCTTCGGAAGTGCCGCTGAGGTCGTCATAGAGCGCCGAATAGACCAGCGCCCAGGGATCTTCCTTGGCGAGATTGTCCTCGTCGACATTCTGCACGAAATTCGCAAAGACGCGGAATTTGGCGGCGGTCTCCGGCAGGATCTCCTCGATCCCTTCACGGATCTCGAAACGCGGCTGGCGATCGCCGGTGGCCGGATCCCAGGTGGCCATGTCTTCCAGCCAGCTGTCCGAACCCATCATCTTGTTCCAGTTCTCGCCGTCCTTCCAATAGGCGTTCAGGTCTTCGAACTGGTCCTGATAGACCTCGCCCATGTCCTCGACCTTGCGGCCGGATTTGCGGAACAGGGAGGACATGCCGGTCAGCTCGTAGTTCAGCCGTCCGCCGAGCACGGTATGGGTCTTGCCCTCCTGAGCGATGAACATGTCTTCGTAAAGCGCCTTGAACACCGCGTCACCCGGCACTTCGCTGCTGTCAGGGTCCCAATCGGCGAGCGCCACGGTGGTGCGCGGCAGGGTGTTGGACACGATGTCATTCTCGACCGAGCGGAACAGCATGTCGGCGATCGGCGCGATGAAGGTGAGCAGGACAAAGATCAGAAGCGGCGCGATCAGCATCAGCGCGCGCATCTTCTGCATTCTGAGCGCACGGTTGAGTGAGCGTTTGAGCGGTGTGCCGTCGGCGGCGAGGACCGGGCCCTTGGCCTGGGCATCGGCCATGCGCAGCGCGTCATCGGGCGTCGGCGCTCGCTTGGCTGTGGTTGCGTCTGTCACGTCACTCATGTGGGCCTCGCAGGCTGGGTCGGTCAGGGAAGGAAAAGTTACTAACGAATAAAAGGGGTGAAAGGGGCCACGAGGGCCCCTTTCCGGTGGCGCTTATTGTGCCAGCCACGCCTGGAACTTGGCGTCGATGTCGTCACGGTAGTCGGCCCAGAACTCGTAGTTGTAGAGGAACGTGTTCTTGGCGTTTTCCGGATCGGTCGGCATATGCGGCGCCATGTCGATTCCGAGATCGGCATGCTTGCCGACCAGCGGCGCGGAGGATTTCCGGGCCGGACCGTAGGAAATATAGGCGGCCTGATCCGCCAGACGCTGGGTATCCGTCGCGAACATGATGAAGTCGAGCGCGCGGGCCTTGCGGTCCTCCGGCAGGTCGGCGGGGATGATCCAGCCATCGAGGTCGAAGACCTGCGCATCCCAGAGCATCGCAACCGGCTGGTCCTGCTCTTCGATCAGGCTGAACAGACGACCGTTGTAGGTCGAACCCATGATGACTTCGCCATCGGCCAGAAGCTGCGGCGTGTCGGCACCGGCGGACCACCAGACGACGTCGTCCTTGATGGTTTCCAGCTTGTCGAGCGCCTGCTGCTGACCTTCCGGGGTCTCGAGCACGTCATAGACCTCTTCCTTCGCAACGCCGTCGCAGATCAGGGCCCATTCCATGTTGTTGATCGGACGTTTCTCGAGGCTGCGCTTGCCGGGATAGGTCTCGGTGTCGAACAGCGCGCAGATGTCGGTCGGGGGCGTATCGCCGACCAGGTCGGTGCGGTAGCCCACGGTGGTGGAATAGACGATCTGCGGAATGAAGCAGTCGCCGACCAGCAGGTCGCCGAAATCTTCCGACGCCTTGGTGCCGTCCGGCGCATCGGCCAGCATGGTGTCCGGGTCGATCTCCATCGCCAGACCTTCGTCGCAGAGCCGCAGTGCGTCGGAAGCTACCACGTCCACCACGTCCCAGGTGACATTGCCGGCTTCCTTCATCGCGCGCAGCTTGGAGACCGCCTCGTTGGAGGATTCATCGTTGATGATCTTGACGCCGGTCTTCTCCATATAGGGTTCGTGATAGGCCTTCTGCTGCGAGTTGGAATAGGCCCCGCCCCAGCTGACGATGGTCATCTCGTCGACCATGTGCGATTCCGCAAAGGCCATCCCGGCTGCAACGGTCAGTGCCGAGGTGGCCATGAGCGTATTGGTCAGTTTCATTCGGTATTCTCCCTTATTTCACCCGCTTGGATAATCCGAGCTGTGACGGCGGGCTTCTTCACAGCCGCTTTGTCGTTGCCGCGACGAAGACAATCATCGGCGGCAACTTGGCGCACGCATCAGGCATCCAATGCGCGGCAATCCTCCGGCAGCCAGCCGATCTCGATCTGCTCGCCCGGTACCAGGCGTTTCTGATCGGGGGCGTTGCGGGTCTTGATGATGAAGTCATCGGTCCCGGCGACCCGAAGACGGGTGCGGAAGATGTCGCCCATATAGATGAACTCGAGCACTTCGGCCTGCAGCGTATGCGCATCGGCATGCAGACGGCTCTTGTTGAACTCGACGCGCTCGGGACGGATCGAGACGCGGGTGCGTTCCCCGGCCTCGCTCACGTTGACCGGCATGGCGTCGATCAGGCCACCGCCGTCGAGCTGCACCAGCGCGACGCCGTTCTTGATCTCCTTCACCGTGCCTTCGAGCGTGTTGTTCTCGCCGATGAACTGCGCCACGAAGCTGTTCTGCGGCGCTTCGTAGAGCTCATCGGGCGGGGCGAGCTGCTGGATGCGGCCATCGTCGAAGACGGCGACACGGTCGGACATGGTCAGCGCTTCGGTCTGGTCATGGGTCACATAGACGACGGTGATCCCGAGCTCATGTGCGAGATTGGTGATCTCGAACTGCAGGGTTTCGCGCAGCTGCTTGTCGAGCGCGCCGAGCGGTTCGTCCATCAGCACCAGCTCGGGTTCGAAGACCAGAGCGCGGGCCAAAGCGATCCGCTGCTGCTGGCCGCCGGAAAGCTGTGTCGGGCGGCGCCCGGCAAAATCGTTCATCTGCACCATGCCAAGGGCGCGCTTGACCTTCTCCTCGCGCTCCGACTTGCCGATCCGGCGCACTTCAAGCGGGAAGGACAGGTTTTCGGCCACGGTCATATGGGGAAACAGCGCGTAGTTCTGGAACACCATGCCGATACCGCGCTTGTGCGGCGGGATGTTGTTGATCGATTTTCCGTCGAGGCGGATATCGCCATGGGTCGCGGTCTCGAACCCGGCGAGCATCATCAAACAGGTGGTCTTGCCCGATCCCGACGGCCCGAGCATCGTCAGAAATTCGCCCTTCGGCATGGAGAGGTTCAGGTCTTTGACAACCAGATTTTCGCCGTCATAGCTCTTTTGAACGCGCTCGAATTCGACGAAAGCGCCGTTGGTAGTGGTGTTGGCCAAGATAGGCTCCCTGTTGGTACGGCGATTTTTCGCCCTTGTTTCCTGAAACTAAAGCCTCCCCTGCGCGGCATTGCAACCGGTTTACGACAGTTTTCATGCAATAAGCGGCAATCGCTTGTCGCAACCGCTGAAATTCGCGTCGAAGTGCCATGCGGATGCGCAAATATCTTGCGTCGGTTTGGGCTCTGTCCCACCGTGCGGGAACATCGCGGACAACAGGGAGGGAACGCTGATATGCCACCGATAGATCTGCCTTTCGAGCGCTCGGAATACGACCGCCGCCTTGCCCTTGTGCGCGACGAGATGGCCGCGCGGGGGCTCGAGGCGCTGTTTGTGACGGACCCGAGCAACCAGGCCTGGCTCACCGGCTACGACGGCTGGTCCTTCTACGTGCATCAGGGGGTAATCGTCCTGCCCGATGCCGAGCCGATCTGGTGGGGGCGCAACCAGGACCGCAACGGCGCGCTGCGCACGGTCTGGATGGGAGAGGACCGTAGCCTGGGCTATGCCGACAATTACGTGCAGTCCACCGAGCGCCATCCGATGCAGGATCTGGCCGGTCACCTGCGCGCGCTGGGGCTGGAGAAAGCCCGGATCGGCGTCGAGATGGACAATTACTATTATTCCGCCAAGGCGCATAGTGCCTTGTGCGAGAGCCTCCCGGATGCGCGATTCCTCGATGCGACGGCGCTGGTGAACTGGCAGCGCACGATCAAATCCGCGCCCGAACTGGCCTTCATGCGCAAGGCGGCACGGATTTCCGAGAAAATCGTCGACGGCCTGCTCGAGCGGGTCGAACCCGGCGTGCCAAAGAACGAGATCGTGGCGGAGATCTACCGGGACGCGATCCGCGGGGTCGAGGGCGCTTGGGGCGATTATCCGGCGATCGTGCCTTTGCTGCCATCGGGCTCCGACGCGGCGGCACCGCATCTGACCTGGGATGGCCGGGCCTTCGCCAGTGATGAGGCGACGTTCTTCGAGATTTCAGGCTGTTACCGGCGCTATCACGCGCCCTTCTGCCGCACGCTCTTCCTCGGCGAGCCGCCCGATTTCCTGCGCCGCGCCGAGGCCGCGCTGGTCGAGGGGCTGGAGGCCGGGCTCGAGGCGGCGCGTCCGGGCAACCGGGCCTGCGATGTCGCCAACGCGCTGGCCGCGCCGCTGGAGAAGGCCGGGATCGAACGTGGCGCGCGCTGCGGCTATCCGATCGGGCTGAGCTATCCGCCGGATTGGGGCGAGCGCACGATCTCTCTGCGCGCGGAGGACGAAAGCGTGCTCGAACCCGATATGACCTTTCACTTCATGCCCGGTCTGTGGATGAAGGATTGGGGCATCGAAATCACCGAGAGCATCCGCATTCGCGATCATGGACCGGCCGAAACCTTCTGCAACCGGCCGCGGCAGATGTTCGTGAAATGACCAGACTGGCAGAGACGGTCGAACTGCTCGGCAGGCTGGTGGCCTATCCGACGATTTCGAGCGACAGCAACGTGGCGCTGATCACCGATCTGCGCGATCGGCTTTCCGACCTCGGGGCGCGCTGCCATCTGTTCAGCACGGGCGACGGGTCGAAGGCCAATCTCTTCGCTTCGATCGGACCCAACGAGCAGGGCGGAATCCTTCTGTCCGGTCATTCGGACGTGGTGCCGGTGATCGATCAGGACTGGAGCAGCGATCCCTTCGTGATGCGCGAGGAGCATGGCCTGCTGTTCGGTCGCGGCACCTGCGACATGAAGGGATTTCTGGCCGCGGTGATGGCCATGGCACCGCATTACGCGGCGCTGCCGCTGCGCCGACCGGTGCATTTCGCCTTCACCTATGACGAGGAGATCGGCTGTCTCGGCGCGCAGAGCCTGGTTCCGGAACTGCAGCGCCTCGGGTTGAAACCGGACATCGCCATCATCGGCGAGCCGACCGAGATGCGGGTGATCGAGGGGCACAAGGGCTGTTGCGAATACACGACGCGATTCTACGGGCTCGAGGGCCATGGGTCGAATCCGGGTCTCGGGGTCAATGCGGCAGAATTTGCCGCGCGCTATGTGGCACGGCTGCTGGCGCTGCGAGCCGAACTGCGCCAACGCACGCCTGCCGACAGCAGGTTTGAGCCGCCGGAGACCACGCTCAACATCGGCCGCATTTCCGGCGGCCACGCGCATAACGTGATCGTCGGCAAAGCCGAGGTCGATTGGGAATTTCGCCCGGTGCAGCGCAGCGATCTCGATTTCGTCAAGCAGACGATGGAGCGTTTCGTCGAAGAGGAACTACTGCCCGACATGCGTGCCGTCTCTCCAGATGCCGATATCGTCACCGAAACGATGGGCGAGGTCGTCGGGCTCGAACCGATGCGCGACAATGCGGCACGCGAATTGGTGGCGGGGCTGCTCGGGCTCAACGGGGCGGAGGTCGTGCCTTTCGGGACCGAGGCAGGGCTGTTCCAGCAGATGGGCATGGACGTGGTTGTCTGCGGCCCCGGCTCGATCCGACAGGCCCACAAACCCGATGAGTTCGTGAGCCTGGAACAGTTGAGCGCCTGCCTCGCGATGCTGGAACGGCTGGGCGAGCGCCTGCTCTGATCAGCCGAGCGGGGAGGGGGCGTCATGCTCTTCCGCCGCGCGCAGCATATCCTGCGCCTTCAGATCGGCATATGTCGCATCGAGCGCGGCCCTGGCCCGCTCGGCAAAGATCGCGATCTCTTCCGGCGTGATCACCAGGGGCGGCGAGATGATCATCCGGTCGCCGACATGGCGCATCACCAGATTATGCGCAAAGCAATGTTCGCGGCAGATGTAGCCCACCGTCCCCTTGTCCGCGGCGAAGGCGGCCCGGCTTGCCTTGTGCGGCGTGAGCGGCAGCGAGGCCATCATGCCGGAGACATTGACCCCGCCGACCAGGGGATGCTCGGCAAGCCCGTCGAGCGCTTCCTTCAATGCCGGGGCGGCGACGTTGCGCACGTGATCGAGCAGGTTTTCTTCCTGCATGATCCGCAGGTTTTCGAGCGCCACCGCGGCGCAGACCGGGTGACCCGAATAGGTGTAGCCGTGATTGAATTCGCAATTGCCGATGACTTCGGCGACCTCGTCACAGACGATCGACCCGCCGATCGGCGCATAGCCCGAGCTCAGCCCCTTGGCGATGGTCATGATATGCGGCTTGATCCCCATGGTCTGCGAGCCGAACCAGTTACCGGTACGCCCGAAGCCGCAGATCACCTCGTCGGCGATGATCAGCACGTCGTGTTTTTCGCAGATTCGCTGAATCTCGGGCCAATAGCTCTCGGGCGGGACGATGACGCCGCCGGCGCCCTGCACCGGCTCGCCGATGAAGGCGGCAACCTTGTCCGCCCCGAGTTCGAGTATCTTGTCTTCGAGCGCCCGAGCACAGGCCAGGCCAAAGGCCTCCGGCGTCTGATTGCCGCCTTCGCTCCACCAGTCGGGCTGTGCGATATGGTGAATCCCCGGAATCGGCATGCCGCCCTGTTCGTGCATCGGCGTCATGCCGCCCAGGCTGCCGGAACCGACCGACGACCCGTGATAGGCATTCTTGCGGCTGATCACATGGCTCTTTTCGGGTTTGCCCTTCTGCGCCCAATAGGTGCGCACCATGCGCAGGTTGGTGTCGTTGGCCTCCGACCCGGAACCGGCGAAGAACACATGGTTGAGATCGCCCGGTGCCAGGTCGGCAAGCTCCTTGGCCAGCGCGATGCCGGGCACGTGGGTGGTCTGGAAGAAAGTGTTGTAATAGGGCAGTTCGTTCATCTGCCGCGCCGCGACCTTGCCCATCTCCTCGCGGCCATAGCCGAGATTGACACACCACAGCCCTGCCATGGCATCGAGAATCTCGTTGCCCTCGCTGTCGGTCAGATAGACGCCCTTGGCACGGGTGATGATGCGCGCGCCCTTGTCGGCGAGTTCCGAATTGGTGGTGAAGGGATGCATGTGATGCGCCGCATCGAGCGCCTGAAGCTCGGCGGTGGGCAGGTGGTTGGTAACGGAGGACATGAAGATCACCTCGGATTTTGCGACGGAACGGGCTCTGCTGGCAGGATATGATCAAATTAAACGCTGTCAAATCGAATCGACGCAGGCCACCTACTTTTCCAGCGCCGCGGTGATCTGCCTGATCCCCTGATCGACGTCGCCGGTCATCGCCGTCGCGGCGGCCTCCGCGTCGCCCGCGGCGATGGCGCGCAGCAGGTCGGCATGTTTGTCCGGCAGGTTGCTGGTCCCGAACCGGCCGCAGACCACGCGCAGGGACGGGCCGAATTGCAGCCATAACTGGTCCACCGTGGTGGCCATGATCGGCGCTTCGGCGCTTTCATAGATGAAGCGGTGGAAAGTGTAGTTCTGGGTCAGATAGCCGCCGACATCGCCCCGGTCGATGGCCCGGTTGAGCGCGTCGTCGCAAGCCCGCAGGCGCGCCAGCCCCGTCGCATCGATTCGCGCCACCGCGCGGCGCGTGAGCTCCGGTTCCAGCGCTTTTCGGATGAATCCGAGCTCTTCGATACAGGCGCGGGACAGGACCGGCACGGTCACCCGACGGTTGCCCTGATGGGTCAGCGCGCCCTCGGCGATAAGGCGGCGCAGGGCCTCGCGAACCGGGGTCATCCCGACGTTCAGCGCTTCGGTCAGCCCCTGGATGGTTACCGCCTGGCCGGGGGCCAGATCGCCGAACAGGATCAGGGCGCGCAGCCGTTCGTAGGCCTGCTGATGGGTCGGGATCTTGCCGGTATCGACATCCCGTTTGGGTTGGGTTCTGCTGGTCACGAGTGTTTCCATTTTCGGGCCTGACATTCGAGGATTCTGCCGCGGTTGCGCCGCTTACATTTGCATGAAAGCATAAATCATCTTGCCGCAAGAGGCAAAACTTGATCAAATTGGCGAAAGGGTCGGGATAAACCCGGCCTCACCATGGGGAGCAACAGATGAACTACCGTTTGATGAGCGGCGTCGCCGCCGCCACGCTGATCGCCGCCACGGCACATGCCGAACAGGTGCGCGTCTACAACTGGTCCGATTACATCGACGAATCGCTGCTGGAGAAATTCGAGGCCGAGACCGGCATCGATCTGGTCTATGATGTTTTCGACAGCAATGAAGTGCTCGAAACCAAGATGCTGGCGGGCGGGTCAGGCTATGACGTGGTGGTGCCCTCGGGAACCTTCCTGCAGCGTCAGATCACCGCCGGCGCCTTCCAGAAGCTCGACAAGGCGAAGATCGAGAATATCGACAATGCCTGGGATGTGATCAGCGAACGGGTCGAGAAATACGACCCCGGCAACGAATACGCGGTCAATTACATGTGGGGTACAACCGGGCTCGGCATGAACATCAACAAGGTCAAGGAGGTGCTCGGCGAGGATGCGCCGGTTGGCTCTCTGGCGCTGATCTTCGAACCTGAGAACATGGAAAAGCTTGCCGATTGCGGCGTGCATTTCCTCGATGCGCCGGTCGAGATGATCCCGGCGGCCCTTGCCTATATCGGTGAGGATCCGGACAGCCAGGACGCCGAGGTGATCGAGAAAACCGAACCGGTGCTGAGTGCCGTCGCGCCCTATGTGCAGAAATTCCATAGCTCCGAATATATCAACGCGCTGGCCAACGGCGATATCTGTGTCGCCTTCGGCTGGTCCGGCGACATCCTGCAGGCCCGCGATCGCGCGGCAGAGGCGGAGAATGGTGTCGAGATCGAATACCACGCGCCCAAGGAAGGCGCGTTGATGTGGTTCGACCAGATGGCGATCCCGGTGGATGCGCCCAACCCGGATGCGGCGCATCAGTTCATTAACTTCATGATGGATGCACAGCACGCCGCCGCGGCGTCGAATTACGTCTATTATGCCAATGGCAACAAGGCGAGCCAGGAATTCCTCAGCGAGGACGTGATCGGCGATCCGGCGATCTATCCGGACGAGGAAACGCTGCAGAACCTCTATACCACCAGCCCCTACGGACCCAAGGTGCAGCGGGTTGTGACCCGGCTCTGGACGAAGATCAAATCCGGCACCTGAGCCTTTCAGTCCGGGGCGGGCCGTCCGGTCCGCCCCCGTTTCAAACCCCTGTTTGGGGGGACCAGAGGATTTCCATTTCGTGCCACAGACTGTCTTCGCGCCCTGGGACGATCCCCGGGAAACGCCATTGATCCGTTTCCAGAACGTGACCAAGAAATTCGGCGAATTCGTTGCCATCGATGATCTCACCCTCGATATCTACGCCAAGGAGTTCTTCGCGCTGCTGGGCCCCTCCGGCTGTGGCAAGACGACGATGATGCGGATGCTTGCGGGTTTTGAGGATCCGAGCAGCGGACGCATTGACTTGGCCGGTCAGAACATCGTCCCGGTGCCGCCGAACAAACGCGCTGTGAACATGATGTTCCAGTCCTATGCGCTGTTTCCGCATCTCTCGATCTGGGACAATATCGCGTTCGGTCTGCGCCGCGACAAGAAGGACAAGGATCAGATCGCCGCCCGCGTTGACGAAATGCTGAAGTTGACCCGGTTGGAGAAATTCGCCCGCCGCAAACCGCATCAGATCTCGGGCGGTCAGCGTCAGCGGGTGGCGCTGGCGCGCAGCCTCGCCAAGGCGCCCAAGCTGCTGCTTCTCGACGAGCCGCTCGGAGCGCTCGACAAGAAACTGCGTCAGGACACGCAATTCGAGCTGATGGACATCCAGGAAACCACGGGTACCACTTTCGTGATCGTGACCCACGATCAGGAAGAGGCCATGACCGTGGCAAGCCGGGTCGCGGTCATGGACGAGGGGCGCATCATGCAGGTCGCCACCCCGGCGGAAATCTACGAGGCACCGAACTCGGTCTATGTCGCGGATTTCATCGGCGATGTGAACATCATCGAAGGCCGTGCGACGCCGGATGGCGAGGAACTCTATCGCATCGACTGGGCCGAGGGGCAGGAACCGCTCCATGCCGCTTCAGCGCGGTACTTCAGCGCGGGACAGAAATGTCATCTGGCCATTCGCCCCGAAAAGATCTTCATTGCCACCGAGAAGCCTGTCGATGCGCAGAATGCGGTGCAGGGCAGGGTGCTGGACATCGCCTATCTCGGCAATCTCTCGACCTATCATGTCGAACTTCCCGGCGGGCAGATCATCAAGGCGCAAACCGCCAACACCCGGCGGCTCGCGCGTCGCTCGATCACCTGGGAAGATCGCGTCTGGGTCGGCTGGAGCGCCACGGCCGGCGTGCTGCTCGACCAATGAATGGTTCGAACCGACGCCAAGCGGAGGCATTCTGATGCGCAGATTCGTATTGATCGCAATACCCTACCTGTGGCTGCTGGCGCTTTTCCTTGTGCCCTTCCTGATCGTTTTCAAGATTTCCCTGTCGGATATCGCCCTGTCGATTCCCCCCTATACGCCGACCCTCAAGGACGGCATCGCACAGATGTTCGCGGCGTTCGATTTCGAGAATTTCGCCTTCCTGACCTCTGATGACCTTTATTGGAAGGCCTATCTGAGCTCACTGCGCATCGCGTTGATCTCGACTTTCATCACCCTGCTGATCGGCTATCCCATCGCCTATGGCATGGCGCGGGCGGCCGAAGAATGGCGCCCGACCCTGATGATGCTGGTGATCCTGCCGTTCTGGACCTCCTTCCTGATCAGGGTCTATGCTTGGATGGGCATCCTCAGCAGCGAGGGATTGCTGAACCAGTTCCTGATCTGGATCGGATTTATCGACACGCCGCTGACAATCCTTAACACGACCACCGCCGTCTATATCGGCATCGTTTACACCTATCTGCCCTTCATGATCCTGCCGATCTATGCGGCCCTCGACCGGCTCGATGAATCGCTGAACGAGGCGGCCGAGGATCTGGGATGCTCACTGATACAGGCCTTCTGGCTGGTAACCGTACCTCTGTCGAAGAACGGCATCGTCGCGGGGTGTTTCCTGGTCTTCATTCCGGCACTCGGCGAATTCGTGATCCCGTCACTGCTGGGCGGGTCCGGCACGCTGATGATCGGCAAGGTGCTCTGGGAAGAATTCTTCAACAATCGCGATTGGCCGGTGGCTTCGGCGGTTGCCGTGATCCTGCTGCTGATCCTGGTGATCCCGATCGTGCTGTTCCAGCGCAACCAGCAAAAACAGGCGGAGGCAGAGCGATGAGACGGTTTTCCTGGTTCAACGCCACCTCCCTGACCCTCGGCTTTGTCTTTCTCTATCTGCCGATGGTGATTCTGATTATCTACAGCTTCAATGCGTCGAAGCTGGTAACGGTCTGGGCAGGATTCTCGACGCGCTGGTATGGTGCCCTGTTTCAAAACGAAGCCTTTCTGAACGCCGCCTGGGTCACCTTGAAAGTAGCGGTGGCCTCTTCGACCCTGGCCACGATGCTCGGCACAATGGCGGCCTATGTCCTCGTGCGCGGCGGTCGTTTCCTCGGCCGCACACTGTTCTCGGGGATGATCTATGCACCCTTGGTGATGCCGGAAGTCATCACCGGCCTGTCCCTGCTGCTGCTGTTCATCGGCATCGGGCTCGACAGAGGCATCCTGACCATCGTTCTGGCTCATACGACTTTCTCAATGTGTTATGTGTCAGTCGTTGTCTCTTCTCGCCTGGTGTCTTTCGACCGCTCTTTGGAAGAAGCCGCGCTCGATCTGGGGTGCTCCCCATGGGATGCTTTCCGTCTCGTGACCCTGCCGATAATCGCACCGGCTGTGATTTCCGGCTGGCTGCTGGCATTCACGCTTAGCCTCGACGATCTAGTGATTGCATCCTTTACCGCAGGACCTTCGGCGACCACCTTGCCAATTAGGATTTTCTCGGCGGTTCGGCTCGGCGTCTCGCCGGAGATCAATGCGCTCTCCACCATCATGATCTCGATCGTCACCATCGGGGTGATCAGCGCCTCATTGATCAGCAAACGTAACAGCCTTCGGCTGCGCAAGGAAGCGCAGGCAGCGGAGCGCGCAACAGGATGAGGCGGATCTACCCCGCTTTCGCCTATAGTGATGCGCCGCGCGCGAACTGCTGGTGGGATCAGACCTGCGAATTGCCGAGACGTCCCAGCTTGCAGTCTGCGCAGCGTTGTGATGTGGCGATCATCGGTGCCGGATTCACCGGTCTCTCCGCTGCGCTGCATCTGGCGGAAGCCGGAGTCTCGGTCATGGTGCTGGAAAGCCGTCACGTTGGATGGGGGGCATCGGGCCGTAACGGTGGCTTCTGCTGTCTCGGCGGTGGCATGTTGCCGAATTCGGCGCTTGAGCGGAAATACGGCTATGAGGGGCGGCGCGATTGGCGACAAGCGGAGATCGATGCGGTCCGCCTGGTCGAGGAAATCATCGATCGGCACGGTATCGAAGTAGACCGCCATTCCACCGGCGAGACCCAACTCGCGCATCGGCCAAGCGATTTCAGCGAGTTGCAGCGCAGCATCGGCAGGATTGAGGAGGATTACGGCGTTTCTCCCGCCCTTATCGCAAGAACTGAGCTTTCCGATCATGGTATGAGTTCCGACTTCCACGGCGCGCTGACCCTGCCGATCGGTTTCGCACTGAACCCGCGCAAATATGTAAACGGTCTTGCGAAGGCTGCGGAAGCTTCCGGCGCGGTGGTTTTTCATGACACGTCGGTGACAGAGATTTGCCGCCGAGACGGTGGCTATCTGTTGCGCAGCCCGACGGCAGAGCTGCGGGTAGAAAAAGTTATCATCGCGACAAACGGCTATTCCTCGGAAGACCTGCCGCCGTGGTTCGCAGGGCGCTACATGCCTACCCAGTCGAGCATCATCGTAACGCGTCCACTCAGTCACTCTGAGCTTTCTGCGCAGGGATGGACCACGCCCCAAGCCTGCTATGACACGAGGCATTTGCTTCACTATTTTCGACTGATGCCGGACCGTCGCATGCTGTTCGGCGTGCGTGGTGGCTTGCTCGCGAACCGGGCTTCGGAACGTCGCGCATTGCAGCGGGCGCGGCACGATTTCGATGAGATGTTTCCTGCTTGGGAGAATGTGGAGACACCCCATGGTTGGTCGGGCATGGTGTGTATTGCTCGCGACCGGATGCCATTCGTCGGCACGGTGCCGCGAGAACCGGACATGTATGTTGGGCTTTGCTATCATGGCAACGGGGTAGCGATGGCCAGTTATTCCGGTGCGCTTCTGGCAGATCTGGTTCTGGGGCAGAAAACGGACCGGACCTATCCTGCAGCGATGCGCTCTCCTTTGCGTCAGTTCGAGATGGGGCGCTTTCGGCGCGCGCTCATGCCATTCGCTTACGCGGGCTTTGCGCTGGCGGATCGATGAGCGCCGACGAGATCGCAAGTGCCGTTTAATGCTCATGTCGCTGCCCTCAAACCGCTAACATCGCTTGCGGGAACCGTTGACCCGCCTTCGAGAACCAGCAACGGCAGCCCGTCCTGAATGCGTGTCTCAATAATTTTAGCGTAGCTTTCGGCAGCGTAGCTGTCGAGCAGCTCGCCCTTTGCTTGGCTCTCGATCTCGAACCTGTAAATTCCATTCGGAAACGGCACACCGCCCTCTGTCACACCCGCCCAATCGACAGAACCGGAATCATGTGACAGCGCGCGGCGCTGCACCTCGGCCCCCGCTGCATCATAAACGACCAAGGTCATCTGATCCGCGCCGACAGCAGGGCGAGTTTCAATGGTGATAGGAGCGCCGTCAAACAAAACAGCGGCGCTCGTTCGCACTTCCATTCCGATCCAACCTGGATTCAGTGCCGCTGCGCCCGAGCCAAGCTGAGTGGATAATGTTGTCAGTAGATCATTGGAAAGAACTTGCTGCTCTACCATAGAGAATTGTGCAAGTTGAGCCGCATATTCGGAGGAGTCGAGCGGTTCCAACGGGTCCTGATACTTGGCTTGTGTCGTAAGCATCTGCAGGAAGGTTTCGAAATCTGACGACAGCACTGCTCTCGCTTGCGGTGACGGAGCTGCAATATTTGAGGTTTGGTTTTCAATTGACGATATGATCAACTTTTTGCTCCTTTAGAGTCGAATATCCAGCCCGGCCTCTTTCGTTATGCGGTTTTTGGAACTCACTGGCATTTCGTAAACGTCGTCGTTTCGCCACTCGTCATCTGGCCTTAGGTCGCCTCGCCCATTTTCGCCTGAAGTCTCAGTTTGACTATCCTCGCTGCGCGCGAAGGAAAACGCGATTTCGTCGTAACCAAGCGCACGAAAATCTTGCCCCAGGTGATCAATATGGCGGCGCATCAGGTCAAGCGTATCGGGTCGCTCGGCCAGGATATTCACGGTCACAGCCCCATCCATCGTCGTCACAGATAGGCGCACATGCCCCAGTTCGTCCGGGCTCAGATTGATCTGCACCGGTGTGCCAAAGTTCCGCGGCGCATTTTCGGCAATTTGCCTAGCGACTTGCTGCCCAATATCACCGCGCTGCTGACCGATATTGGTAGCAAAGTTTGTCTGTGCCGAGACCCTGCGTAGCGCGTCCAGTTCAAAGTCGCTCGTCGACATCGGATCAAAAAATATTTCTGGGGAGGGAGACGATGGGTCCAGAAGCGGAGTCGCCAGCTGAGGAGAAGACTGAGTCCGGGAAGGGTGGGAGGCGAGGTGTTCAGTGGCATCGGACACGGATTGTTGTGGTCCTCGTATATAGGGATTGTGAGGTGGCTCGGTTTGTCTGAACAGCTTCGAGCCGTTTCCTAAGTGGATTTCCCGCTCGGTTATGCCGCGACCGGG
>NZ_JBHUMP010000020.1:0-47467 GCF_042685005.1 Sulfitobacter aestuarii
AGCCGCATCGACGATCTGCTGCCGTGGAACTTCAGGACGTCAAGCTGAACCGACAGTGCTATCCCGCGACCGCTTACCAATCAATCGACAGGCGCCGCTTTCAGACAGCGGGCCCGGCGGCGTCGGCTCTTTAACTGGTGCGCATGGTTTTGTAGAGACAGGCAACGACAGGGGGTACCGGTGAGCCAGGACAAAGTAACGCCGATGATGGCGCAATATCTTGAGTTGAAAGCCTCCTATCGGGAGGCATTGTTATTCTACCGGATGGGCGATTTTTATGAGATGTTCTTCGAGGACGCCGTGGCGGCTGCCGAAGCGCTCGATATCGCGCTTACCAAAAGGGGCAAGCATGACGGAGCGGATATCCCGATGTGCGGCGTGCCGGTTCATGCCGCCGAAGGTTATCTTCTGACACTGATCCGCAAGGGTTTTCGCGTTGCGGTCTGTGAGCAGATGGAAAGCCCCGCCGAAGCCAAGAAGCGCGGCTACAAGGCGGTGGTGAAACGCGACGTGGTGCGGCTGGTCACGCCCGGCACCCTGACCGAAGAGGCCCTTCTAGAAGCACGGCGGCACAATTACCTGGCCGCCTTTGTCGAGGTGCGTGACGCTTCTGCACTGGCCTGGGTGGATATTTCCACCGGGGCGTTCCATGTGATGCCCTTGCCGACCGTCCGTCTGGCCCCGGAACTGGCGCGTCTCGCGCCCTCGGAGTTGATCGTTTCGGAGGCCAAGGAGCGCGAACTCTTCGATATCGTCTCCGATTTCGGCCTCGCCCTCACCGGGCTTGCACGCTCTGCCTTTGACAGCAGCGCTGCCGAAAAGCGGATCTGCGATATTTACAAGGTCGGGACGCTGGAGGCTTTCGGCAGTTTCACCCGTGCCGAGGTCTCGGCGATGGGGGCGCTTATCGACTATCTGGAAATTACCCAGAAAGGCCGCCTGCCCCTCCTGAAACCGCCGCAGCGTGAAGCGGAAGCGCGCAATGTGCAGATCGACGCCGCGACAAGGCGAAATCTCGAATTGACGCACGGGCTCAACGGAGGTCGCGCAGGCTCGCTGCTCTCAGTGATGGATCGCACGGTAACCGCCGCCGGGGCGCGGCTGCTCGAGCGGCGTATTTCCAGCCCATCGCGTGTAATAGAGACTATTCAGAGCCGCCTGCAGGCCGTCGCCCACGCCATCGAAAACCAGCGCCGGACCGAAACGATCCGTGACCTGCTGCGTAATGTGCCCGATCTGGACCGTGCCCTGTCACGCCTGTCGCTCGACCGCGGCGGGCCGCGAGATCTGGCGGCGCTGCGCGACGGGTTGATCCAGGCTGAACACATCTCAGTAACCCTCGATAATCCGGAGATGCCGAGCCTGCTGAGAGAGGCAAGGGCCGGCCTTGCGGTGCATCAAAGCCTGATCGACCTACTTGATCAGGCGCTCGTCGCCGAGCCGCCGCTGATGCTGCGCGATGGCGGCTTCATTGCTCCCGGTTATGATGCCGAGCTCGATGAAGCACGCCAGCTGCGCGACGAAGGCCGCGGTGTGATCGCGCGGATGCAGCAGGATTTCGTCTCAGATACGGGCATTTCGTCACTCAAGATCAAGCATAATAACGTGCTCGGCTATTTCATCGAGGTTACGGCAACCCATGGCGACAAGATGCTGTCGCCGCCGCTTTCCGAGCGTTTCATCCATCGCCAGACCACCGCCAATCAGCTTCGGTTCACCACCGTCGAACTTTCCGAGATGGAAACCCGTATCCTCAACGCAGGAAACCTCGCGCTGGAAATCGAGAAACGCCTCTATGAAAATCTGAAAACCACGATACTCGAAAGCGCGGCTGAGATCGGTGTTACCTCGGCCGGAATGGCAGAGATCGATCTGGCCGCGGCACTGGCACATCTGGCGAAGGAACAGAACTGGGTCATGCCGAAGGTCGACACCAGCCGGGCTTTCAAGATTGTTGGCGGGCGCCACCCGGTTGTCGAGGCGGCCCTTACACAGAACTCCGGCACGCCATTCATCGCAAATGATTGCGACCTCAGCGCCTCAGAGGATGCCGCTAGCGTCTGGCTTCTTACCGGGCCGAACATGGCCGGTAAGTCAACCTTTCTGCGGCAAAATGCGCTGATTGCGCTGATGGCCCAGATCGGCAGTTTCGTACCAGCAGAATCCGCCCATATCGGTGCTGTCAGCCAGTTGTTCAGTCGTGTCGGCGCTTCGGACGATCTCGCGCGCGGGCGTTCTACCTTCATGGTGGAAATGGTCGAAACGGCAGCGATACTCAATCAGGCCGATGACCGAGCGCTGATCATCCTCGATGAAATCGGCCGGGGAACCGCGACCTATGATGGGCTCAGCATCGCCTGGGCGACGCTCGAACATCTCCACGACGTCAATCGCGCCCGCGCACTCTTTGCCACACATTATCACGAAATGACCGCCCTCGCCGGCAAGTTGCCGGGCGTCGAGAACGCAACCGTCGCCGTGAAGGAATGGGAAGGTGACGTGGTGTTTCTGCACGAGGTGCGCAAAGGTGCAGCGGACCGCTCCTATGGAGTTCAGGTGGCGCAGCTTGCCGGCCTGCCGGCGCCGGTGATTGCGCGGGCCCGTATCGTGCTGGAAGCGCTGGAACAGGGTGAGCGCGAAGGCGGGGCGACCCAGAAAACGTTGATCGACGATCTGCCGCTGTTCTCGGCCGCCCCGCCACCCATGCCGACGGCCCCGGCAAAACCCTCTGCGGCAGAGACGTTGTTGGAAAAGATAATCCCGGACGAGCTTACCCCCCGCGAAGCGCTCGAAATGCTCTACAAACTGAAAGAGGCGGCCAGAGCCTGACCGCCTCTTTTTTCTCGTCAGCGCGAAACAGCGCGACTTTTCTGGAAGTTCTTCCGATCAGCTCGCCGGTGTGGACGACACGCCGACCTGTGCGGGGCGCAGCAGTCGATCGTGGAGCATGAAACCTTCGGAAGCGACCTGGATGATATCGCCGGTCTTGGTGTCGGGCACCGGCGCCTCGAACATCGCCTGATGATGCTGCGGATCGAACCGGTCACCGACTTCAGGTGCAATGATCTCGATACCGTGTTTCTTGAAAACGCTGAGCAGCTCTCGCATCGTCAATTCGACCCCTTCGAGCAGTGCGGCAGAATGCTCGCGCTGCTCGCCGGTCGCTGCCTCGAGCGCGCGTTTCATGTTGTCATAGACTGGCAGCATGTCGCGGGCGAGCTTGGAGCCACCATAATTCTCTGCCTCGCGCCGATCTTTCTCGGAGCGCTTGCGGGCATTCTCCGCATCCGCCAGGGCGCGCATGAAACGGTCGCGCAGCTGGTCCCGTTCGGCGCGCAGCTGCTCCACCTCGAGCGCTTCTTCATCGATCTCGGCCATCTCCTCGGCATATTCGTCTGCCTGGGCCTCGTCGATATCGTCGAGAAAATCGTTTTCCTTGGGCTCTGCCATTTTTCACACCTCTATTTCTGGTTGGAAATCATCTTTCCAACCAGCTGTGCCGTGTAGTTCACGATCGGCACGATACGTCCATAATTCAAACGCGTCGGGCCAATGACGCCGACCGCGCCGATGACCTTGCGATCCGCGTTCATATAAGGGGAAACCACCAAAGATGAACCCGAAAGTGAGAAAAGTTTGTTCTCTGAGCCGATAAAAATGCGCACACCGTCGCCGCCTTCGGCCAATTCGAGGAATTCGGCAATATCCCGCTTACGCTCGAGATCGTCGAACAGCGAGCGGATACGCTCCAGATCTTCGGCTTCAGCCTCGCTTTCCAGCAAGTTCGCACGGCCGCGTACGATCAACCTCTCGGTATTCTCCGTATCGCTGTCCCAGAGTGCCAATCCGCTCTCCACGAGCTCCTGTGCCAGCCGGTCGATCTCCTGTCGTCGCTGCCTTATCTGTTGGGCGATGCTCCGCTGCAATTCACCGATCGTTTTGCCTTCGACCAGAGCGTTGAGAAAATTGGCTGCCTCGCGCATCGAACTTGGGGTCTGTCCCGGCGGCGGGGTAAACAGGCGGTTTTCGACATGACCGTCCGAAAACACAAGTACCACCAGGGCGCGATCCTGAGACAGGGAGACAAATTCGATATGCTTGATCGGCGCTTCGTGCTTGGGCGTCAGCACCAGCGAAGCACCATGGGTGACGCCAGACAGAGCCGAGCCGACCCGGTCGAGCAGGCCTGTGACATCAGAGGCATCCGCGCCGAGCGTCGCGTCGATCTTCTCGCGGTCCGGCTCCGAAGGATCGCCGATCTCGATCATCCCGTCGACGAACATCCGCAGCCCCATTTGTGTCGGGATCCGGCCGGCGCTGACATGCGGAGAGCCGAGCAGGCCCATATATTCGAGATCCTGCATGACGTTCCGGATCGTCGCGGCGCTTACCTTTTCACTGAAGTCGCGGGTCAACGACCGGGAGCCGACCGGGTCGCCCTTTGCCAAATACCCCTCCACCACCCGGCGAAACACCTCGCGGGAGCGGTCGTTCATATCCTGCAACAGTTTTGACGTCTCGTTCATCGGTGCCCCTTACTCACGGTCCAATAAAGGTGTCCGGGGCCCAAACGTCAATCGGGCTTGCATCACGCAGGGCAGCGGCGGTATCCCCCGACAACATCAAAAAGGATAGACCATGCGCCCTTCCGGCCGAAAACTCGATGAAATGCGTCCCGTCTCCGTAGAAGTCGGCTTCACCAAACATGCCGAGGGCTCGGCGCTGATCAAGGTCGGCGACACACATGTGCTTTGCACTGCCACGATCGAGGACCGGGTACCGCCTTTCATCAAGGGTTCCGGTCTCGGTTGGGTGACGGCAGAATATGGTATGCTGCCCCGTGCAACCAATACCCGCATGCGGCGCGAAGCCGCTTCCGGCAAGCAGGGCGGACGCACCGTCGAGATCCAGCGCCTGATCGGCCGTTCGCTGCGCGCTGGTGTGGACCGGGTCGCCCTGGGCGAGCGGCAGATCACCGTCGATTGCGATGTCCTGCAGGCCGATGGCGGCACCCGCTGCGCGTCGATCACCGGGGGCTGGATCGCGCTGCGGCTTGCGGTCAACAGGCTGATGAAGGCCGGTGACGTGATCAGCGATCCGCTGGTAGATCCGGTGGCCGCTGTGAGCTGCGGTATCTATGCCGGTCAACCCGTGCTCGATCTCGATTATCCGGAAGATTCCGAGGCCGGCGTCGACGGCAATTTTATCATGACGGGGTCGCGTCGCCTGATCGAGGTGCAAATGAGCGCCGAAGGCTCTACCTATAGTCGCGAACAGATGAACAACCTGATGGACCTTGCCGAGAAAGGCGTCTCGAAATTGGTTGAGATACAAAAGGCTGTCACGGCATGACAAGAAGGTTCACCGGCACGCGCATTCTGATCGCGACCCATAATGCGGGCAAGCTCGAAGAGATGGGCCAATTATTCGCGCCGCTTGGCGTGCAGGTGATTGGCGCTGCGGAGATGAAGCTACCTGAGCCGGAGGAAACGGAAAACACCTTCGTGGGCAACGCCCGGATCAAGGCACATGCGGCGGCAAAGGCGACTGGCCTGCCCGCCCTCTCCGATGATTCAGGCATAGAGGTCGAAGCGCTGGACAATGCGCCCGGTGTCTATACTGCCGATTGGGCCGAGACCGGGAATGGCCGGGATTTTGTCATGGCGATGACGAAGACCCATGATCTGCTGGAAGCAAAAAATGCGGCACATCCCCGCCGCGCCCGGTTCTGCGCGACGTTGGTGCTTGCATGGCCCGATGGACATGACGAGGTCTTCGTTGGCACGGTCAACGGAACGCTCGTCTGGCCGGTGCGCGGCGCCCTCGGTCATGGCTATGATCCGATGTTTCAACCCGACGGATACAATAGCACCTTCGCCGAGATGAACTCCGAACAGAAAAACGCCATTAGCCATCGATCGAAGGCTTTTGCCCAATTGATAGCAGGATGCTTTGACTGAAGATTGGCAACAGGGCGGTTTCGGCCTCTATATCCATTGGCCGTTTTGCGAGGCAAAATGCCCCTATTGCGACTTCAACAGTCATGTAAGCCGACAAATTGATCAAAAGGCCTGGCGGGACGCCTATCTCGGCGAGCTGAACCGCGCGGCAGGCGAGGCGCCCGGCCGCGTCCTTAACGCGGTCTTTTTCGGCGGCGGCACCCCCAGTCTGATGGATCCGCAAATTGTTGCGGATATCATAGATGCGATCAAACGTCTGTGGCCGATAGCCAACGATCTCGAACTCACCCTGGAAGCGAACCCCGGATCGGTCGAGGCTGGACGCTTTGCGGCCTATCGACAGGCCGGCATCAGCCGTGTTTCAATGGGTATACAGGCGCTCAACGACTCAGATCTGCGCCGCTTGGGGCGTATTCATTCGGCTAAGGAGGCCTTAGCAGCGTTCGATATTGCGCGCAACGCCTTCGACCGGGTGAGTTTTGATCTGATCTACGGCCGCCAAGATCAGACATTGCAGGATTGGAACGACGAGCTCAAACAAGCTCTCAGCCTCGCGATCGACCATATTTCCCTCTACCAACTCACTGTCGAGCAAGGTACCGCATTCGGTGACCGCTATAACCGTGGCAAACTGCGGGGCTTGCCCGACGAAGACCTCGGCGCCGACATGTACAGCCTCACCCAAGACATTTGCGGCGAGATGGGCATGCCGGCCTATGAGGTCTCCAACCATGCACGGGACAACGCGCAATCCCGGCATAATCTGATCTACTGGCGCTACGGCGATTACATCGGTATCGGCCCGGGGGCGCATGGTCGGCTGACACTCGGCGGTCAGAAATGGGCCACCGAATGCTATTCCAATCCCAACCGCTGGCTCACCGGTGCGGCCGATGCCGATGCTGAAAAGCCGCGTCAGTCACTCGGCCCCGCAGAACAGGCAAGCGAATACGTGATGATGGGCCTGCGACTGAAGGAAGGTATCGACCTTGACCGCTATGCCCGGATCGCCGGATCCCCCATAGAAGCGACAAAGATCGACCACCTGCGCAATATCGGCATGATCGATCTCCACGGGTCAATATTATCCGTGACGGATCAAGGCATTATGCTTCTAAACGCCGTGCTGAAGGATCTGCTCACGGATCAATGACCGCCAAGCTTGCGGCAAAGCTCATCAAGTTGATCAAGCGACGTATAGTGCAAGACCATCTGTCCGGTTTCCTGACCTGGTTTGTGGTTCAACAACACCTTCATCCCGAGATTGGCCGAGAGATCGCCTTCCAACGCCTTTGTATCTGCATCCTTCTCCTCGCCGTTAACTCGATTGTTTTGACGGACGCGCGCATCGGGGCCAGCCTGCTCCTTTTTGACCAAGGCTTCGGCGGTACGGACTGAGAGACCTCCTTTGACGATCTGCTGAGCCAGGCGGTAAGGATCCTTCGATGGGATAAGCGCACGTGCGTGACCGGCGCTCAGCTCACCACCGCGCACCATCTCCAATACGGGCTCCGGAAGGTTCAGCAGCCGTAACAAGTTGGCAATATGACTGCGGCTTTTCCCGAGCGCCTCCGCCATCTTTTCTTGCGTATGACCAAAGCGATCCATCAACTGGCGATAGCCGGCCGCTTCCTCAATCGAGTTGAGATCGGCACGTTGTATATTCTCGATAATCGCGACCTCGAGCACCTCGACATCGGTAAAAGACCGTACAATGACAGGCAGCTCGTGCAACTTGGCCATCTGCGAAGCACGCCATCGGCGTTCGCCGGCAACGATTTCGAACGTCCCGTCGTCACGTGCACGGACGATCAGTGGCTGAATAACGCCTTTCTCTCGGATTGACGCAGCGAGATCATCGAGGTCCCCCTGCTCGAACCGCTTCCGGGGTTGCTCCGGATTGGGAGAGATACGCTCAATCGGAACAAATTGCTCCGCAGCCGCCGGACCACGAGCCGCTTTACTTTCCGTTTCCGCTACATCTGCCATAAGTGCTGACAATCCTCGCCCCAAACCACGTTTTCTTTCCTGTTTTTCAGTCATACTGCCCCGCTCTCATGTTTGTTATTCGCCAGGATTTCACTTGCTAGCGCGCGATAGGCCTGCGCTCCCTTGGACATCGTATCGTAGCTCAAAACCGGCACTGCAAAACTGGGCGCTTCGCTCACCCGTACGTTGCGCGGAATCATGGTTTTGAAGACAACGTCGCCCAGGGTGGCTCTGGCATCCTGTTCAACCTGTTGAGAAAGATTATTACGACGATCGTACATCGTAAGTAAAACCCCTTCGATCCGAAGATCCTTGTTGCCGCTTTGCCGTACCTCCCGGATAGTCAGCATCAGCTGCGACAAGCCTTCCAGAGCGAAGAACTCGCTCTGCAACGGTACCAGTACGGAATGGCTGGCAATCATCGCATTGACGGTAAGCAGATTGAGCGAAGGCGGGCAATCGATCAAGATATAATCAAGCGCAAATGTGGTTATATTTTCCTGACGCAACGCATCATGTAGTAGGAAGCTGCGCTTTTCATTGGAGAACAGCTCGATATCAGCCGAACTCAGATCGACGGTCGCGGGAACGATGAAGAGGCCGTCCTGCGCGGTCGGAAGAATAACCTCATCGAGCTCAGCCTCATCGAGCAGTAGTTCGTAGGTGGTATTTTCCCTATCTCCAATCTCAATACCGAGGCCAGTTGAAGCGTTTCCCTGGGGGTCGAGATCGACCAAAAGAACACGCTTCCCCTGTTCTACCAAGGCTGCGGCGAGATTGATGGCTGTCGTGGTCTTCCCGACACCGCCTTTTTGGTTGGTGACAGCGATGATTTTCGGGCCCGCCGGGCGCAACGAGTCAGACACGTACAAGTTCCTTGATCTTCAACACCGCGGCAGCGTCGTTTGTCTCACTCTTAACCACTTCAAGATCATAATGCCAGCGCAGCTGTGCCTTCATATGCTCTTCGCGCCATCTTTCGCCCTTTAGGAACAATGCGACACCGTCTTGAGCGAGATGTCTCTCGGTAAATTCCAGCAAGCTGTCCAGTCCGGCTAATGCCCGGGCCGACAGGATATCGACCTTCAAAGGTTCAATTTCCTCGATACGCGCGGTGATCACATTGGCGGACAACCCCAATTCTCTAATCGCAGTGCGAAGAAACGCCGACTTTTTCTGGTCGCTTTCAACCAATGTCATTCGCCGCTCTGGTTCCGATTCAGTGGACAGAATAGCGATGACAATGCCTGGAAACCCACCGCCGCTTCCTATATCCGCCCAATGTCCGCCAGACGGTGCGTGATAGAACAATTGCATCGAATCACGGATATGGCGGTCCATCAGCTCCGGAACGCTTGCCTTTGATATCAGGTTAACTTTTGATGTCCACTTTCGAACAAGCTCACCGAAAGCAAGGAGCTTTTCCGATGTTTCACGTGAAACATTCGAACCGAAGATATTGGTCATGCAATTTTTCGCTGCTCATCACGCTTCAACCGCGCTAATAACAGCGTAAGCGCGGAAGGTGTGATCCCGTCAATACGCCCTGCCTGCGCAATGGTCTCAGGACGGGCCTTGATGAGTTTGTGCTTCAACTCATTCGACAGACCTTCGAGGGTTTGATAGTCGAACTGCTCAGGGATGCGATGTCCCTCGTCCTTCCGAAGCAAGGCTACATCTTTTTCTTGCCGTGCGATGTAGTTTGAATATAGAGCATCCTTCTCGATTTGTCGCCGAATTGGCTCGCGGACCTGCACTAAGTCGGTGTCTAATGGCAGGAGATCTTCATAGCATACATTCGGGAACGATAGCAGCTGAAAAAGAGATCGCTTCTCACCATCCTGATTGATTACGATACCGGCCTGCTGCGCCTGTTTAGGCGAAACTATCGTGGCAGATAGTCGGTCCTTAGCCGCACGGATATCGGCATGCTTCTTTTCGAAGGCGGCAACACGAGTTTTGGATACGCATCCCAATGAGATTGCAACGGGCGTCAGGCGCTGGTCCGCATTGTCGGCGCGGAGAGATAACCTGAACTCTGCGCGTGATGTAAACATCCGATAAGGTTCACTCACCCCACGGGTCGTGAGGTCATCGATCATAACACCGATATAGGAATCAGCCCGACTGAATGTGAACGCTTCACTACCCTGCGCTACCAGTGCAGCATTCAAACCAGCAACCAGTCCTTGGGCTGCAGCCTCTTCATAACCGGTCGTTCCATTGATTTGTCCTGCGAAAAATAGACCTGGCACCGAATTGACGCGCAATGCGGAATCCAGTGCCCTGGGATCTACATAATCGTATTCAATGGCATATCCAGGTTGCAGAATCTCTGCTTTTTCCAATCCTTTCATCGTTCTCACATATTCAAGCTGTACGTCTTCAGGCAGTGATGTGGAGATTCCGTTCGGATATATAGTATGGTCATCAATGCCTTCAGGCTCGAGAAAAACCTGATGGGATTCCTTGTCCGCGAAGCGTACGACCTTGTCTTCGATTGACGGGCAGTATCTTGGCCCAACTCCATCAATTTGACCACCATACATGGCCGATTTCGAAAGGTTTTCCCGTATGATATCGTGAGTCTTCGCGTTGGTATGAGTGATGCCACAGTTGACCTGTTGGGCAGGAGCCTCATTCGACAGGAACGAAAATAATACCGGTGTCTCGTCGCCCGGCTGTTCGTCAAGCACGGACCAATCGATTGTCCGACCATCCAACCTTGGCGGAGTACCTGTCTTCAGCCGCCCCATAGCGAGTTTAAATGAGTCGATCCGTTCCGCCAGAGCAACAGACGCACGATCTCCTATGCGGCCACCTGTTTTCGACACATCGCCGATATGTATCGTTCCCCTAAGAAACGTACCCGTCGTCAGAACAACCGATGTACCAACAATCTCGCCAACATCACGCACCTTTACGCCTGTTACCGCGCCGCCTTGCAGGACAAAGTCAATTACTTCGCCTTCGATCAACTGAAGATCTTCCTGCGCCTCAACCTCGCGAAGCATCTCGTCGCGGTAGATTCGTCGGTCGGCCTGCGCCCGCGGTCCCTGAACTGCCGGTCCCTTGCGTCTGTTTAGGAGCCTGAACTGGATCCCGGCTTTGTCAGCGACCCGACCCATCAACCCATCCATCGCGTCAATCTCGCGCACCAGATGGCCCTTCCCCAAGCCCCCGATAGCTGGATTACAGGACATGACACCGATATCACGGCGGGACATGGTGACAAGCGCAGTTCGCGCGCCAAGGCGCGCAGCGGCATGTGCCGCTTCTACACCGGCATGCCCGCCGCCGATAACGATTACATCAAAATGTTTCACGTGAAACACTCCATTATTTTCCGAGGCAAAAGCTGCTGAAAATCTCGTCTAACAAGTTCTCGACATCGATGCGACCCACAAGCGCTTCTAAAGAGCGAATCGCATAGCGTAGTTCATCAGCAGCTATATCATAGTGATCGGGGCCAAGTGCCAGAGTTTCGCTCACGTTATTGAGTGCAATCGCCGCGCGCTGCATGGACACACGATGCCGCTCATGAGTTGCCAATCCTACATCTGCACAACGTTTTGAGAGAATACCTTCAATAAGCGCAATCAGATCAGTAATCCCCTGACCCGACTTACCTGAGACCGCAGGCATGTCATCGGACCGAAGATCGGCTTTGGGTGCGATCACTATGTCCTCGGCAGAAGGTTTCAACATCAACACTTCGCCCGGCTCGGCGAGGAAGACACGGAGATCCGCCGAGCTGGCCCGTTCTATTGCCCGGCTAACACCGATAGTTTCGATTTCATCATCGCTGTCGCGCAGGCCGGCGGTATCCAAAAGCGTGACCGGAAGTCCGCCCAAGTCCATTCGAACTTCAATAACATCTCGCGTAGTCCCGGCAATCGAAGATGTAATCGCCGCATCGCGTCCTGCTAATGCGTTGAGAAGTGTCGACTTTCCAGCATTCGGCGCTCCGACGATAGCCACCTCGAAGCCTGTTCGGATCCGTTCTGCGACAAGGGTTCCCTTTATCTCGTGAGCGAGATTCTCGGAAACTTCGGTTAGTAAGCCTCTTACTTCAGGTGTCACGTCGACCGGAACATCCTCATCGGCGAAATCTATTGTCGCCTCCAATAACGCGGCCGCGCGAATCAGGTTAGCACGCCATTGATCAATGCGCTCCCCCAGTCGTCCGGCCAGTACACGTGCGGCCTGCTTGCGCTGCGCTTCCGTCTCGGCTTCGATAAGATCGGCGAGACCTTCCACCTGAGGTAGATCGAGTCGCCCATTCTCCAAAGCGCGTCTGGTAAATTCTCCGGGCTCTGCAAGCCGGGCATCTTTATACGTCGAGAGCAGCACGAGTACGGCCCGAGTTACGGCGATGCTTCCATGCAGTTGAAATTCAACAACATCTTCGCCGGTGAAGCTATCAGGTCCGGGAAAGGTGAGCACGACCCCCTGATCCAGGATCATACCATCACGATCCCTCACCTCACGCAATCCCGCGTGTCGCCCGCTTGGCAGCGAGCGACAGCAGGACGATGCGATTTCGAAAGCCGTCGGTCCCGATAGCCGGATGATCGAAACTCCCGCCCGTCCCTGCGCGGTTGCCTGGGCAAAGATCGTGTCCATCACACTAACCCACTGATATCTATTACTTTATCAGGTATTCATCGAGTCGAAGAAATCTGAATTTGTCTTGGTCTGCTTCAGCTTCCCAAGTAAAAATTCTATTGCATCGGTCGTACCCATCGGGTTCAGGATCCGCCGCAACACAAAGGTTTTCTGAAGATCGATCTTATCGACAAGCAGGTCTTCCTTGCGGGTCCCTGATTTCAGAATATCGATCGCCGGGAACACCCGCTTGTCGGCGATTTTGCGGTCCAGCACGATTTCCGAGTTGCCGGTACCTTTGAATTCTTCAAAGATCACCTCGTCCATCCGGCTGCCGGTATCGATCAGCGCGGTGGCAATGATGGTAAGCGAGCCGCCTTCCTCGATATTGCGGGCCGCACCGAAAAACCGCTTCGGTCGCTGCAAGGCATTGGCATCCACACCGCCGGTCAGTACCTTGCCCGAAGACGGTACGACGGTATTGAACGCCCGGCCGAGACGGGTAATCGAATCCAGCAGGATCACCACGTCCCGCTTGTGCTCAACCAGACGTTTGGCTTTCTCGATCACCATATCGGAAACCGCAACGTGGCGTGTGGCCGGCTCGTCAAAAGTCGAGGAAACCACTTCGCCCTTCACACTGCGCTGCATGTCGGTGACCTCCTCGGGCCGCTCATCGATCAGCAGCACTATGAGATAGCATTCGGGGTGGTTCTTCTCGATCGAGTTGGCGATGTTCTGCAGCAACACGGTTTTACCGGTTCGCGGCGGTGCCACGATGAGCGACCGCTGGCCTTTGCCGATGGGCGACACGAGGTCGATCACCCGCGCGGAGCGATCCTTGACCGTCGGATCCTCGACTTCCATTTTCAGACGTTCGTCCGGATAGAGCGGTGTCAGGTTTTCGAATGCGACCTTGTGACGCGCTTTCTCGGGCGGCTCGAAGTTGATCTTGGTCACTTCGGTGAGCGCAAAGTAGCGCTCACTGTCGTCCGGCGCCTTGATTAAACCTTCGATCGTATCTCCGGTTCGCAGAGAATACTGGCGGATCATTTCCGGCGAGACATAGATATCGTCCGGTCCCGGCAGGTAATTGGCCTCGGGCGAGCGCAAAAACCCGAAACCGTCCTGCAATACCTCAAGCACGCCGTCCCCGGAGATTTCCCAGCCGTCGTCCGCGCGTTCGCGCAGGATCTGGAACATCATCTCGCCCTTGCGCATCGTCGAGGCGTTTTCGATCTCCAGCTCTTCGGCCATGGCGAGCAGGTTTTTCGGCGTCTGCGCCTTGAGATCGGCGAGGTTCAGCGTTTCGGTGGTCATGGAAGATCCTGTGCGGCAGCAGCAGCTTGCGCTGGCGGGTCGAGAAAGAAGGATGAGCAGAATGTGCTTCCCCCGGACGGGGTGCAAAAGCAGATATAGGCAGAGCGCAGCGGTGAGTCAATCAGCTCAGAATTTGAGCACTACCGAAAAGACGATAACGATCATCAACACCGTCGGAACTTCATTCATCAGGCGATATTGACGCCCTGTCAGGCTATTACGTCCGGATGAGAAGCTCTTGCCTCGTTGCACCAGCCAGCCATGAAACCCGGTCATGCACAAAACGGCGGCGGCCTTGCTCCAGGGCCAGATAGCTGACCAATCGACGATGCCGGGGGTAAACACCAGCACCACACCGAAAAACCAGGTTGCGAGCATTGCAGGCCGCATGATTACACGCGCGAGCTTGTATTCCATCATGGTGAAAAGCTGGTGGGTTTCGCCCTCCAGCCCAATGGCTTCGGTATGATGTACGTAGAGCCTGGGAAGATAGAACAGCGCGGCCATCCAGGAGATCACAGACACGATGTGGAACGCCTTGGTCCAAGGATAGATCGAGGCGAGTAGATCGGACATGCGCAGCTCCGCGGTTTTCATCCTTCTTAATATAAAAAGAGAAAGAAGAAAGATGATGATGTTTGTAGGTCGCGCTAACTCTGTGGATTATCCAGTTTTGCGATGAGTTATCCCGCGGTGCACAGATTTCCATCCGTAATGTGGAGATGAGTAAGTGCAAAAAATATTTTATATATGATTCAATGATTTGTAGACGATTTTCCGTTCCACGTCGCGCCGGCGAATCTGAGGATAAACCTGGGAGGGAAGGAAACATACCGTACCCAATCTTGTTCTTGCTCATCACTGATGGAATCGCCTCGAATCGGGTGAGAATTTGGCGGAATCAGCAGGCTTGATCCCGAAGGCGATAATCTGCAGAACCAATCCCGAAGAAACCTTGCTGTCGCACACAGGATTATCCACATGCCGCTTCCGATCATCCTCGCTTCTGGCTCAGAGGTCCGCGCTGGACTCCTCCGACAGGCCGACGTGCCTCACCAAATAGTGGTGCCTCGGATCGATGAAGAAACCGTAAAACAATCCCTTCTCGGCGAAGACGCAAAGCCTCGCGACATTGCCGATACGCTCGCCGAGCTGAAGGCGCGCAAGGTCAGCGAAAAGCATCCCGGTACACTGGTTTTGGGATGCGATCAGGTGCTCGATCATCGTGGCACCATGCTGAGCAAACCCGCCGGCCGGGAAGATGCTGTCGCTCAGTTAAAAACCCTGCGCGGTGATAAGCACTTCTTGCTTTCAGCTGCGGTGCTCTGCGAGGACGGCGAGCCGGTCTGGCGTCATGTTGGACAGGTGAGACTGCGGATGCGCGATGTATCGGATGAATATATTCAGGATTACGTTGATCGGAACTGGGACAGCATCCGTCATGCGGTTGGATGCTATAAACTGGAAGAGGAGGGCGTGCGGCTATTCACCAGCGTTGAGGGAGATTACTTCCACGTGCTGGGTCTGCCGCTTCTGGAATTGCTCAATCATTTGGCCCTCCGAGGGGAGATCGCGACATGAGTGCGGATAGGATCCCGCTGGCCGGGGTAATCGGCCATCCGATAGCCCATTCAAAATCGCCACAACTGCACCGACATTGGTTGCAGACCCACGGAATCGCCGGCCATTACATTCCCATGGACGTGGCCACGGAAGATTTGCGCGCGGTGCTTGCGACCCTGCCAAAGATGGGGTTCGTCGGGGTGAATATCACCATCCCGCACAAGGAAGCCGTGCTCGAAATGGCTGATCTTGTCACCGATCGTGCCACCCTGATCGGCGCGGCCAACACTTTGATTTTTCGTCCAGACGGAAAGATTCACGCCGATAATACAGATGGTTACGGGTTCATTGAGAATTTGCGCAACAATGCTCCGAACTGGCACCCGCCCGCCGGTCCGGCGGCGGTGCTCGGGGCCGGCGGCGCGGCGCGGGCGGTGATAGCCTCTTTGCTGGATGCCGGGGTGCCGGAAATCTACCTGTCCAACCGCACGAGGATCCGGGCCGAGCAATTGCGCAAGGACTTCGGCAGCCGGGTCTTCGTTTTCGACTGGGTCCAAGCGGGCAACATGCTGGATGACGCCAACCTCGTCGTTAATACGACCTCGCTCGGAATGAGCGGCAACAGCGAATTGCGCGTGCCGCTTGACGGGCTGACGCCGAACACCACGGTTACAGATCTGGTCTATGCACCGTTGCGCACCCGGCTGTTGCAGACCGCGGATCAGATCGGCTGTGTTACGGTAGACGGGCTTGGTATGCTGTTGCATCAGGCCGTTCCGGCTTTCGAGCGCTGGTTCGGTACCCGGCCAGAGGTGGATGACGCGACCCGCGCGGCGGCGCTGAGCTGATGTTCCTGCTCGGCCTGACCGGATCGATCGGCATGGGGAAATCCACCACCGGCGCGATGTTTGCCGAGGCCGGTTGTGCTCGTTGGGATGCCGACGCGGCGGTCCATCGTCTCTATGGCCGTGGCGGTGCGGCGGTCCCGGCCTTCGAGATGCATTTCCCTAAGTCTGTGCGGGATGGTGAGGTCTGCCGTACGGCGCTGAAGTCGATTATAGCGGAAGATCCGACGGCCCTGCCCCGTATCGAGGCATTGGTACACCCGCTCGTTGCGGAAGATCGCGCAGAATTCCTGCGGAACGCCAAAGCGGAGATTGCCGTGCTCGACATCCCGCTGCTCTTCGAGACCGGCGGCGAGCGCGAGATGGATGCCGTCGCCTGTGTCACCATCCCACCCGAGCTTCAGGCCGAGCGGGTGCTGGCGCGCGGTACCATGACAGAAGCTCAATTCGAGGCGATACGCGCCAAACAGATGCCGAATGAGCAGAAATGCGCCCGTTCGGATTATGTGATCAAGACCGATACGCTTGAGCATGCCCGCGCGCAGGTTCAGGATGTGATCCGCGATATCAGGAGAAGAATAGCCCATGCGTGAAATCGTGCTCGATACCGAAACTACCGGGTTTGATCCGGAATCCGGTGACCGCATTGTCGAGATCGGGGCTGTCGAGTTGATCGGTCATGTGGCGACGGGCAATACCTATCATCAATATATCAACCCCGAACGCTCGATGCCCGACGAGGCGTTTCAGGTACATGGGCTCGGCGATGATTTCCTGCGCGACAAGCCCAAATTTGCCGAGATCGGTCGCGATTTCCTGCGGTTTATCGGTTCTTCTAAGCTGATCATTCACAACGCCGCCTTCGACATCAAGTTTCTCAATGCCGAGCTAAAATGGATGGGACTGCCTCAGATCCCCTGGGAGCAGGCGCTTGATACGCTGGCGATCGCCCGGAAGCGCTTCCCCGGCTCGCCGGCCTCGCTCGACGCGCTGTGCCGTCGGTTTGGCATCGACAATACTTCGCGCACCCTGCATGGCGCGCTGCTCGACAGCGAAATTCTTGCGGAAGTCTATCTAGAGTTGATCGGCGGGCGGCAACCGGACTTTGCGCTTTCGACACGGCAGAGCCCGAAAGCGGGTGTGCAGGAGACCGAATGGGTCGCCCGACCACGTTCCGTGCCCCTGCCCCCGCGTCTCAGCGCCAAAGAGGCGGCAGCGCATGCCGAGTTCGTTGCCAAACTCGGCGATGACGCGCTGTGGATCAAGCTTTAGGCGTCGGCCTTGGGCGGGTTCTCAGCCTGTCGGCGCGCGACCTCGTTGCGGTAAAGTGACAGGAAGTCGATGTTTTCGAGGTTCAGCGGCGGGAAACCACCGTCTCGGGTGATGTCGCTGACCACGCGGCGCAGGAACGGGAAGATCATCCGAGGGCATTCGATCAGCAGGAAAGGG
This sequence comes from Sulfitobacter aestuarii, assembly GCF_042685005.1. NCBI lineage: Bacteria > Pseudomonadati > Pseudomonadota > Alphaproteobacteria > Rhodobacterales > Roseobacteraceae > Sulfitobacter > Sulfitobacter aestuarii. Next base: position 17,735 of record NZ_JBHUMP010000020.1, read on the forward strand.
TGCAGCTGATCTTCGGGTACGTTCTCGACGTGAAAGATGCCGACATAATCTACTTCGAGCAGGAACAGCGTCGTATCGCCTTCCTTGGCCTTGGAAGTGATGTTCAGCTTGATCGCGCTTTCGTACTGGTTCTCGGCGCTCCGCTTCTTGGCATCGAGATTGACCTGTACCTGGACATCCGGCTGCACGTCGGCACTCGCGCCCTTCTGCGCCATGATGTTTTCGAAAGACATGTCGCGGATGAACTGTCCGAGCACACGCATCTGCGGCTGTGTCGGCTTGGCTTGGTCTGTTTCTGCCATGGTCGGCTCCCTGAACTTGACTAAAGAATTGGAACGGACTTAACAGCTTGCCCCAGACTGCTCAATCCTTTGTCCAACCTGACGGACCCTCGCGTTTTTTCGCCGGTTCGGAGATCTCGTGATATTCGCCATCGATCACATCACCGCCGCCGGGCCGATGCGGCTGCCGGGGCGTTTGTCCGGGGGTTCCGAAGCTCTGCACGTTTACCCGGGCGCGTATTGCCTTGTAGACAGATTGACGGATCTGCGGCACCAGCAGGGCAAAACCGACGGCATCGGTGAAAAACCCGGGTGTAAGCAACAAAGCTCCGGCGAAGAGGATCATCGCACCATGGACGAGCGGTTCCGTCGGGTCGCGCAGATCCGAGAAGGAGGATCTCAGCTTGCCCAGGGCGATGGCACCCTGCGAACGCACGAGCCAGGTGCCAAGCACCGCCGTGAACAGCACGATTGCGAGGGTCCAGCTTAATCCGATCGCGCCGCCGATCTGGATGAACAGAGTGATTTCGATCAGCGGAACGGCAATGAAAGCCAGCAGCAGCCACATGTGATAGGATCCTTTCACTTGAGGCAGAGTGGACTTGCCCCGGTCGAGCCCTTACATAAGTCGTCTAACGCCCCGTTTCCATGCATGGCCCTAAAAGAGGTACCTATGAATTCGCCCCTGATACAGCTTCTGGTGCTCGCCGGTATCGCCGTATTCCTGATTCTGCGCCTGAAAAACGTGTTGGGAACCCGCGAAGGATTCGAGAAACCGCCTGTCATTGACCAGTCCGCTTCCCGTCGCAGTGGCCCGGCGCTCGAAGTCATCGAAGGTGGTCCCGATCTGGACATCACCGATCACGTTGCCGAAGACAGCGATTCCGCCAAGGCACTGGCCGAAATGAAACGGATCGAGCCGTCCTTCGGCGTCGGCGATTTCCTGCAGGGCGCACGCGGAGCCTATGAAATGATCGTCATGGGCTATGAACGTGGCGATCTGAACGAAATTCAGCCGTTCCTGTCCGAAGACATCTATGACAGCTTCGTTGATGGCGTCGCGGCCCGCGAGGATCAGGGGTTGACCATCGAGGCGAATTTCATCGGTGTGCGCGAGTTGGAGCTGGTCAGTGCAACGCTCGATCCACAGACCAAGGAAGCGGAGATGACGATCCGTTTCGTCGCCGAGCTGACCTCTGCCGTGCGGGACCGGGATGGCCAGATTGTCGAAGGCAGCACTACCGAGATCAAGCGTCAGAAAGATACGTGGGTCTTTGCCCGCATCATGGGCTCGGATGACCCGAATTGGCTGCTGGTTTCTACAGACGGTTAACCCATGCCTGTGCGGCACTGGCGATCTGGGGCTCCGGCGTGACGGCCGGTCCCCCGGACGGTGATGTGCGCTATCGGGTTCTGGACTTCGATCAGCTGCAAGGTTGGCAGAACGATGATCACGGTGCCGCGCTGGAAGTGTTTCTCACTACCTGCCGCGACATGAAGGAGCCGGACTGGCAAGCACTCTGTCAGTTTGCCGGTCAACATCCGGAGCCCCGACAATTCTTCGAACTGTTCTTTCGCCCGGTATTGATGGAAGACGGGAAGACGCCCTTGTTCACCGGCTATTTCGAGCCTGAACTCGACGGCGATCTCTACCGGTCGGAGCGGTTCCGCTATCCGATCTATGCCATGCCCCCCGAAGCCGAGACAAGCGAACTCTGGTTGACCCGCCGGGAAATTCTCGATGGCGAGGTGCTCGACGGTCGGGGGTTGGAGATCGCCTGGGTCGATGACCCGGTCGAGCTTTTCTTCCTGCAGATACAGGGCTCCGGCAGGATTCGCCTGCCCGGCGGCCGTCGCATACGCGTCGGGTATCGCGGCGCCAATGGCCACCCCTATCGTTCGATCGGCGTCGAACTGGTGCGCCGGGGCATCTACGAGCCGCATCAGGTCAGCGCCGATGTCATCAAGTCATGGGTGCGCCGCAATCCCGACGAGGGACGGGAATTGCTTTATCACAACCCCTCCTATGTGTTCTTTCGGGAAGTCAGCAAGGTACCGGCAGAACTTGGACCGCTCGGCGCGATGAACCGGTCGATTACCACCTTGCGCAGCATCGCGGTGGACCCTGCCTATGTGCCACTGGGCGCACCGGTGTGGATCGAGAAAGAAGGCGAAAGGACAATGAACCGACTGATGGTGGCACAGGATACCGGCTCGGCCATCAAGGGCGCGCAGCGGGCCGATGTGTTCTTCGGCACCGGCGATAAGGCCGGCCGCGAGGCTGGAAAACTGCGCGACCCGGGCCGGATGGTGGTCCTGCTGCCGATCCAGCGTGCCTATGCGTTGCTGCCCGGAAGCACGTTATGAAGCGGCGACGCGGACTGACCGAAGATGATCTGGCGCTCTGGCGCCGGGTCACCGAACGCACTGAAAAGCTCGATCTCAAGGGGTTGTTGACCGCCGGGATCGACGCCCCGGCACCGCCACCACCCACGCTGCGCAAGGCCAAGTCACTGGTCATGGGCAAGCCGCAAGGGAAAGACCGGACGGCGTCTCACGATCTGGCACCCGCCCTGCCCGACCGGATCCGTGCCCAGCCGGTGCAGATGGACCAGAAAGCTTTCACCAGGCTCAAGCGGGGCAAACTGAAACCCGAGGCGCGGATCGACCTGCATGGCATGACGCTGGAACGCGCCCATCCGGCGCTTACCGGTTTTATCCTGTCCTCCCATAAGCGCGGCAAACGGTTGGTGCTGGTGATCACTGGCAAAGGCAAGCAGCGCGACGAAGGCGGACCGATCCCGGTGCGCCATGGCGTGCTCCGGCATCAGGTTCCGCAATGGTTGTCGATGGCCCCGCTTTCGACTCTCGTGCTGCAAGTCAGTCAGGCCCATTTCAGCCATGGCGGCAGCGGCGCCTATTACGTCTATCTGCGGCGTCAGCGCTGAAGGTGCAGTGCCGGACGATAGAGCGCTATGCCATAGGTCGAAAGACCGGCGGCGATCAGGTAATACAGTGCGATCGGCAGCATCTGTTCAGGAAAGCTCACGCCGAGATCGATCAACCATCCGGTTACTCCCGGCCCGATTGCCGAGCCGAAGACCATAAGCGCCGCTGCGACGGCCTTGATCGCACCGAGATGCCTCGTGCCGAAATACTCGCCCCAGAAAGCCGGCGGCGCGGTTGATTGCAAACCTTGTCCGATGCCGAAAATGACCAGCCCGAGCCCGGCCATTGCGAGGGTTTCGGCATAGGCGAGCACTATGAAGGCAAGGGCGAAGGGCAGCATTTGAAGCGGCACGATGCGACTGACACCGAAACGGTCGATCGCCCAACCCGAGGCGAAGGTGCTGGCAACAGCGGCCATCGTGTAGATCGGCATCAGCGCCACGAAAGCGACCAGCGACCAACCCTTGACCTCGGTGAGATGCACCTGCTGGAAGAACAGCGCCGTCCCCCAGGCGGCCGGCCCGATGATCGCCGGGATCATCAGATAGAATAGCGGTGCATGCAGCATCTGCCCACGGGTCCAGTGACGGCCGTCCATACCTGCGGATTGCGATTGTGATGCCATTGCCTGCGGCGTCCGCTCGCGGCGCAGGAGTAGCAGGATCACCGGGATAGTGCAGATGACCAATATCGCGGCCAATATCCAGAGTGCGCGCCAGTGAAAGGAGGCGAACAGGGCGACGAATACAATCGGCAGGATCGCCTGACCGGCCGCGAAGCCCATGGAGGACAGCGACAGCGCCTTGCCACGGGAGGCTTCGAACCAGCGCACCATCGCCACCGCGCCAAGCTGGGACATCATCCCCTGCCCGGTCAGTCTCAACGCGTAGATCACGAAGATCAGCACAACGCCGTTCGGCACCGTCGCCATCGCCAGACAAGCAAGGGCCAACGCCGCCATCACGCCGAGCGCCAGCGCTCTGACGCGAAACCTGTCGGTGAGCACGCCGGCCCAGACCATTGTCACCGCCGACATCGTCGTCCCGAGCGTATAGATCCCGCCCCATTGCCCATCGCTCAGCGCAAAGGCGCCTTTGATGTGACCGGCAAAGAGAGAAATAAAATAGGTCTGACCATAGGACGAGGTGAAGGTCAGCAGGAAACCTGCCAGCAGGAACAGCCAGTTGGCCCGGAGGAAGCGCAGATATGCCATGCCCCTTGGTCACAGGGGCATGGCGGAAAGGAAAGCCCTAAAGCACGTAGCGGCTCAGATCGGTGGAGCGCGTCAACGCGCCGAGGTTCTTCTCGACGAAATCATCATCGACAACGACCTCCTCGCCCGAGCGATCCGGCGCGGTGAAGGAAAGTTCCTCGAAGACCCGTTCCATCACTGTATAGAGCCGCCGCGCACCGATATTCTCGACAGATTGGTTCACGTCGGCCGCAATCTTGGCAAGCGCCTTGATGCCGTCTTCGGTGAAGCGCACCGTGACTTCTTCGGTTTCCATCAGCGCGGTATACTGAAGCGTCAGCGCATTGTCGGTCTCGGTGAGGATGCGCACGAAATCCTCCTCGCTCAACGCCCGCAGCTCGACCCGGATCGGCAGACGGCCCTGCAATTCGGGCAACAGGTCCGATGGCTTGGCGATATGGAAGGCGCCCGAGGCGATGAACAGGATGTGATCGGTCTTAACCGGACCGTATTTGGTGCTGACGATGGTGCCTTCGATCAGGGGCAGCAGATCGCGCTGCACACCCTCGCGGGAAACATCGCCGCCACGGGCGTCGGACCGCGCGCAGACCTTGTCGATCTCGTCGAGAAAGACGATGCCGTTCTGCTCAACCGCTTCTATCGCCGCGCGATTGACCGTCTCGTCATCGAGCAGCTTGTCGGCTTCCTCGCCAATCAGCACATCGTAGCTGTCGGCGACGGACAGGCGTTTCTTCGTAGTACGCCCCCCCATGGCCTTGCCGAAGATATCACCGAGATTCATCATTCCCATGCCGCCGCCGGGCTGACCGGGGATGTCCAGCATCGGGAAGGGGCTCGACGTATCGGCGACCTCGAGCTCGATCATGGTGTCGTCGAGCTCCCCGGATTTCAGCTTCTTGCGGAACATCTCGCGTGTGCCTTCGCGGGCGTCGCTGCCGGCGATGGCATCAATCACACGTTCCTCGGCGGCCTTCTGTGCATTGGCCTTCACGTCCTCGCGCATGAATTCGCGTGTCATGGCAATGGCACTGTCCAGCAGATCGCGGATGATCTGCTCCACATCGCGGCCGACATAGCCGACTTCGGTGAATTTCGTTGCCTCGACCTTGAGGAAGGGCGCGCGGGCCAGCTTCGCCAGGCGGCGGCTGATCTCGGTCTTACCGACGCCGGTTGGCCCAATCATCAGGATGTTCTTGGGATAGACTTCATCACGCAGATCATCGCTGAGTTGCTTGCGCCGCCAGCGGTTTCGCAGGGCGACGGCAACGGCGCGCTTGGCGTCCTTCTGGCCAATGATGAACCGGTCCAGCTCGGAGACGATCTCGCGGGGGGTCAGGTCGGTCATTTGCTGATTTTCTCCACGGTCAGGTTGCCATTGGTATAGACGCAGATGTCGCTGGCGATTTTCATCGCATCGCGCGCGACCGCCTCGGCGTCCCGGTCGCTGTCGATCATGCCGCGCGCGGCCGCGAGAGCGTAGTTACCGCCCGAGCCGATGGCCGCCACGTCATGCTCGGGTTCCAGCACGTCGCCGGCCCCGGTGATCACCAGCAGATCGTTCCCGTCGGTGACGATCAACATCGCCTCGAGTTTCTGCAGGTATTTGTCGGTGCGCCAGTCCTTGGCGAGCTCGACAGAGGCGCGGGCAAGCTGTCCGGGTGTCGATTCGAGTTTGGTTTCAAGCCGCTCCAGCAGGGTGAAGGCATCGGCCGTCGATCCGGCAAAGCCGGCTACGACCTCGAAACCGCCGGGGCTGAGCCTGCGTACCTTGCGCGCGGTGCCCTTGATCACTGTCTGTCCGAGGCTGACCTGTCCGTCCCCCGCGATGACGACCTCGCCACCTTTTTTCACGCCGATGATCGTCGTCCCGTGCCATCCCGGGAAGTCCTGCTCTGCCATCAAAGCCTCCTTTGTCTGGCGCTCTATATGGCCTTCTGAACCGTATCCTACAAGGGTGCCGCCGCTTGCGGGGGGAGAGCCATGTCGCTAGGTTGCAGCGGATGGAAACACCCGAAATTATTCGATTTTATCTGGAACCCGGCTTGCGCAGCAGCGCCGAGGCGGGGCAGCATAACTTCATCGGTAGGACTGCCACGGTCCTGGCGAATGCCGGTTTCACGATCACCTACCATGACATCGCCGAAGCGGATCGCCATCCCGAAGGCACCTATTCCCTGACCCACATGAAACCGCCAACGGATGCGCGGGGCCTGCTGTTTCGCCGGGTCTATCACTACCCGTTCTGGCAGATCGAAAGGCAGGCGGAGCGCTGGCTCTGGGATGTGGCGGCGCGGTCTTTCCGTCCCGAGGAGATCGACGCACGTGAAGCGCATCAGTTCTATGACTACTGGCGCAAAAGGCTCTTTGGCGGCACCGCACGGTCCGCGCGACGGGAAGGATGTGTGTATGTCCCGTTGCAGGGGCGTCTATTGACGCGGCGATCGTTCCAATCCTGTTCGCCGCTCGAGATGCTCGAACATTGCCTCCGGCATGAGAAAACCCGCAAGATCATCGCAACGCTCCATCCGAAGGAACACTACAGCCACGCCGAACTGGCCGCCCTGACCGAGCTTGAGCACCGCTTTCCGAGGCTCAGTATCCGGACAGGCGAAATGGAGGCTTTGCTTCAAGATTGCGATTACGTGGTGACGCAGAATTCGGCGGCGGGTTTTGCAGGATATCTTTTCGGCAAGCCCCTGCTGCTGTTCGGAGAGATCGACTTTCATCATATCGCCATCAAGGCCGATCACGGGAACCTGCAAGACAGCTTCGTATGCGTGATCGGTCACCGACCTGATTATGCGCGCTACCTCTGGTGGTTCTGGCAGGACCAATCGATCAACGCTGGCCGACCCGAGGCCGAGACGAAGATCGTGGCGCGGCTCAGGCGTTACGGTTGGCCGGTATGAAAAAGGCGCCCCACCGGGACGCCTTTTGATGTTCTATCGAAAACTTTGCATCTCAGATAGATTCTTCGATCCAGCTTTGCAGTGCCGCCTTAGGCCGCGCGCCGGCCATGTTGGAAACCACCTGACCGTCCTTGAAGATGAACAATGCCGGGATGCCGCGCACACCCATCTGGGCCGGCGAGTTCGGGTTCTCGTCGACATTGACCTTGACGATCTTCACCTTGCCGTCGAGCTCATTGGACAATTCTTCGAGCGACGGGCCGATCTGCTTGCAGGGGCCGCACCATTCTGCCCAGAAATCCACTACGACGGGGATATCGGATTTTTTCACTTCGGCGTCGAACGTATCGTCCGTGACTGCGACGGTGGCCATGATGCTCTCCTGACAGGAATTGATTAGACTGAGAACCTATGAACGCGGGTGGGCATCGTCAAGGCAGCCTGCGCGATTGAGCGCCGAGCCCGTCAGTTCGGCGGGCAGGGGCATCAGCATGCCGTTGCGGGTCCAGAGGATCGCGGTGCGGATCTCGCGGTCGGGATAGATCTGCGCCAGCATATGCGCATAGGCGCCCATCTGCCGCAGCAGACCTTCGGGACAGGTTTCGGCGCGTTCCGGCATCAATCGGTTGGTCTTGAAATCCACGGCGAGGAGGTGATCCGGTGCGATCAGCAGCCGGTCGATAGTGCCGTGCAGGCGTTGATCGCCAAGCATGGCGGTCACCGGCACCTCGGCCAGCGTTTCCTGCGCGAAGACCGGGCCGAGTTCAGGTATCGCCAGCAGCGCCGTCGCTTCGCTCAGGGCGGGCTGTAGCAGTTCCGGCGCGACGCCGCTGCCGAGCCGTTCCAGCAGGGCTGGCCGGTCCTCGACGGGAAGGGCGGGCAGTTGTTCGAGCAGCGCATGAACCAGCGTGCCATAGGCTTTCGCCTGATCCTCGGCGAACCCCATCTCGCCGGGCAGCGCCTTTGCCCCGCCCAGATCGGAGGGAGAAAGCGTCTGGCGGCGGTCCGGCGTGTCGGCGACGGGGCGGGAGAAGACCGGCTCCAGAGACGGTGTCTCGACTTCGGTCAGGGGAATTTCCTCCACCGGCAAGCCGTCCCAATCGCCCTCCTGGAACCGCAATCCGCCCTCGTCGTCGGTTGGCGTGGCATGGATATGTTTCATTGCCGCGCCAAGCATCTGGTACCAGCTGTTGCCGTCCTTCTGCAATTCGCCGGCCGCTGCCACGATCAGCCATTTCTCGGCCCGCGTGGCGGCAACGTAGAGCAGGCGCAGACGCTCCTGGAAGGCGGCGTTCTTCATTTCCTCGATCACTTCCTGCGCTGCCCGCGGCATGTCCTCGGCGCCGCCCTTCCAGATTGGTACGCCTGCGACATCGATGATCTCGTCCCGGATCCGGATCTCGCGCTTGGCAGTATCGGGCAGTATCACGATCGGCGCTTCGAGCCCTTTGGAGCCATGAACCGTCATCACCCGGATCTGGTTCGACGCGCTATCGATCTGTCGCTTGATCTCAAGATCATCGGTCTGCATCCATTGCAGGAAACCGGTCAGGCTCGGCACGGCGCTGCGTTCATAGGCAAGCGCCTGGCTCAGCATCGCATTGATCCCGTCCTCGGCTTCCGGACCGAGCCGCGCGAGCAGGCGGCGGCGGCCGTCATGTCGGGTCAAGATGCGTTCAATCAGGTCATAGGGGCGCAGGAAATCAACCTGGCCGCGCAGGTCGTTCAGGAAAGCCAATGTCCGCGGATGTTCGGTGGCCTGCTGGCGCAGCGCCTGCCAGAGATGTTTCTCCTCCCGGTAATGGGACAGCGTGAATAACTGCTGCTCGTCCCATCCGAACAGCGGCGATTTCAGCGCCGTGGCCAGCGACAGGCTGTCATCCGGCGTAGCAAGGAACGACAGGATCGCGGCGATGTCCCGCACGGCCAGTTCCGCCCCGACCTTGAGCCGGTCCGCGCCGGCGATCGGCAGGGCGGCGGCCTTGCAGGCACGAATGATTTCGGCAAACAGCGCCGAGCGCCGCTGCACGAGGATGAGGAAGTCGCCGGGCTGGATACGCCGACGCACGAAGCTGCCGCCGGTCCCGTCATCGGGCAGGTAATACGGGTTTTCGGTCAGCTCTGTGATCTGCGCGGCGATCTTCTCGGCCAAGAGCACGTTGTGGTGACGCGGGCTGCGCCGGTCGACCGGGTCGGTCCAGACACGGTCTTCCTCCTCTTCCGTCTTTTCGATCAGCGGCCAGAGATCGACGCGGCCGGGCAGGGCGCGTTTGAAGGCAATATGTTGGGCGTCCTTGTCGAAACCTTGCCGCAGTTCCGGATCAAAGGCGGTATCCACCAGCCGCAGGATCGCGCTGGAGGAGCGGAAGGAATATTGCAAGCTGCGACGCTGGAAAATCTTGTCTGCGGCGGTCACCTTGTCTGCGAAGAGCAATTGCCGCCGGTCAAATTCCAGCGGATCGGCGCCCTGGAAGGAATAGATCGACTGCTTCTTGTCGCCGACAACGAAGATCGTGCGGTTCGCATCGGGCCGCATCCCGGCACCGCTGTAAAATTCCTCCGTCAGCCGCTCGATCACGTCCCATTGCCGCGGCGAAGTGTCCTGCGCCTCGTCAACGAGGATATGGTCGATGCCGCCATCGATCCGGTACAGCACCCAGGCGGCCACGGCACTGTCGCTGAGCAGGGTGCGGGCCTTGAGGATCAGGTCATCGAAGTCGAGCCAGCCGCGTCTCTGCTTCTCAGCGGTGTAGCGGCGCAGGAACCGCGCGGCGAAATCGTGCAACGCTGCGCTGCGTTGCGCTGCGAAGAGCGCCAACCTGGCCTCCCGCGCATCTTCCACACGCTGCATGAATTGTTCGAGTTCGGGCATCCAATCGGCGGCAAGCTGTTGTGTCGCCTTTGTCGGAAAGGTGCCGATCTTCGCGGTGAATGGCGATTTCGCCTTGGAGCCGGTGAGGAAGACATTCTCCAGCGCGGGCAGGGCGCCAAAGCCGAGTTCCGCGATCTCCTGCAGCTTCACGCCGGCTTTCAGGTCATTGCCGCCCTTGGCGCAGAGCAGTGGGACCAGCGCGTCGAGCAGCGCCCTTTCGCCGCCTTGAAACACGCTCTCTTCGATGCTTTCGACGCCAAGATCGCCGGGCTGGTCGAAAAGCGCCAGTATATCCGCGAGGTCGAGCCGTCGCCCGAACCCGTCGCGCTTGCCCACGATCGCCCGGGTCAGGTTGCCAAGCTCCGCCCCGCCATAATGGCGTGCCACGCCTTCCAATGCCCCGGCATCTTCATCCAGCGCCATCTCGTCGAGGATCTCGGCGCGCAGCAGGTCGGCGGCGCGGTCCTCGATCTCGGTGAATTGCGGGCTGACGCCGGCCTCTAGCGGGAACCTCCGCAACAGCGAGGCACAGAAGGAGTGGATGGTCTGGATCTTCAGACCCCCCGGCGTTTCGATGGCGCGGGCAAAGAGCGTGTGGGCATCGCGCAGCCTGTCGAGCGGAAAATCCCCGGTCACGCCAAGCTCGCGCAGCGAGCCGCGCAGCGCCTCGTCTTCGAGCATGGCCCAGGCGCCGAGCCTTTTGAAAAGCCGGTTCTGCATCTCAGAGGCGGCAGCCTTGGTGTAGGTCAGGCAGAGGATATGCTGCGGTTGCACTCCTTCGAGCAACAGCCGCGCCACCCGGTCGGTCAGCACCCGCGTCTTGCCAGAGCCGGCATTGGCGCCCAGCCAGGTAGAGGCATCGGGCCGCGCTGCCTCTACCTGGGCGCGGGTCGCATCGTCGAAATCCAAGGTCATGACAGATCCTCGGGGGTCGGGTTGAGAGTCGCATCCCATTCCCCGAACCGGGCCAATTGATCGTAATCTCCAGCAAAATCCTCGGTCTTCACCATCCGGCGCGATGTGAAACCCTGCGCCGGATCGAGATAGGATGCGAGCAACTCATGCAGCCCGTCGAGCACCTCTTGCGGCGGATCCTCGTCAAGCGGGGCGGGGACCTCGACCGGCTTGCCGCCCAGCCCGATAAACGCCGCATGGGCCACATGGGCCGGCCCGACTTCAGAAAAACCGCCCTGTTCGACCATCGCCGCCTCGATCAGTAGTTGCTTGTCGAAGAGCTGCTGCTCCTTCTTGCTCGGCGGCGTCCCGGTCTTGTAATCGTAGATCAACGCATCGCCGCTTTCGGTCATGTCGATGCGATCGGCAAAGCCGGTGAGGGTAAAGCCGAGATCGGCAAACACATGGGTGCCCCTGGCAGCCTTCTCGAAGGCGACGGGGCGCGAGAACCCCTGCCGCCTGGTCTCTTCCTCGACGAACCAATCCGCAATGCGCTCGATTCTTGCGAGCCACATCAGCCGCGCGGCCGGCCAGGGGGCTTGTCTCTGCAGCACACCAGCCGCGATTTGCATCAGATGCTGCTTGTTGAGCCTGTCAGGATCAGCCGAAGCAGATTTTACGAAACGCTCCATGATCTCATGCACCAAAGTGCCGCGCACCGGGGCATCGGGTGACTGTACCAGCGGGTCGACGGGGCGCAGCCGCAGGCTGTGCTTGGCATAGATCGCGTAGGGATCGCGGATCAGTTTCTTGATCTCGGTGACCGACAGCTTCAGGGGACGGGCGGCGCGCGGTGGCCGGGGTGAAGGGCGCGGCGTGGGCGGTACCCGGTCGACAGCCTCCAGGGCACGGACCTGGGCGAGCCAATACGTGCCGCGTGCGCGCATATCCCTACATGCTTCGGGACCACCTTGCTGTTTCAAACCGCTGAGCAGGTTTCCGAGGCGGTTGAGCCAGCGCGAGGGGATCGTCTCGGCTTCGTCCGAGCGGATGGCGCGGGTCAGCCAGACCTCGGGCGCGGCGATCGCCTGCTGATAATCATGCGCCGAGAGACCGATACGCCGTTCCGGCAGAAGCAAGCCGACTTCCTTGCGCATCTGCCGGTTGAGCCAGGGATCGGGCGGCGGCGCCTCCGGCCAGCTGCCGTCGTTGAGCCCGCCGAGGATCACCAGATCGGCGCCCTGCACTCGCGCTTCGAGCGTGCCCCAGATCATAATGCCCGGATGCGGCGCATCGCGGTCGCGCACTTCTCCTGCCGAAAGCAGCGCCCCCATCAGATCGGCGTAATCCGTCGCGGTCATGTCACCGCCATGCCCGGCGTGGCTGGCAAGATCCTCCATCACCGAGCGGGCCTTCTCGCCGGCCTTCTGTTTCCACAATTCGCTGGGCAGGTCCGGGGTCTGACCCGAGGCAATGCTCTCCGCCAGAGCCAGATGATCGGCCACCCAATCGGCCAGCGGTCTTGCGCCGCGACGCTCGCGATCGAGGAAGGTGGCGCTCACCCAATCGAGCCAGCCCAACAGTCCGGAGGGATCCTCAAGCTGCGCCGCCGCGCCTCGCCCGATGCGCCGCAGCCCGTCAGCATCCGGATAGGGCAGCCCTTCGCGACGGATCTGCATTTCCAGCCGCTGGCTGTTGAGCTGGTGAAAATTGCGGTCCGATGCCGAATGGGTCAGCGGATGCTTGAGCAGTGTCAGCAGCGCCTCGGCGTCGAGCTTGCGCTGGAACAGGCCGGCGACATGGCGCAGGAAACGTCCCGGCGGCGACAGATGCAGCGGCGTGCCGGCGGAATCGTCCGGCAGGATGTTCCACCGGTCGAGCGCTGCAGTGACCTGTCGTGTCAGCATGCGGTCCGGAGTGATCAGCGCGGCACTCTGACCGTCCTCGACCGCCTTGCGTAATCGCAGGGCGATGGCCAGCGCTTCGGTACGCGGCGTCGGCGCCTCGATCAGCGTCAGTCCCGCGGTGGCGCGTGCCAGCGAGGGCAGTTTCGGTCCTTCGCTCAACCAGGCATGGGTAACCGGGGCGGGCCGCAATGACAGGGAGATCAACGCGTTGCGCTCGGACGAGGGCACGTCCATGCCGCTCCATTCGCGGATTGCCGTGCGCGGCAGGTCAAGCCCCTTGATCAGGTGACGAAAGCGATATTGCGGATGATCCTCCGACAGGAGCTGTTCGTCGAGCTCGGCCCAGACCTCGGTCGGCATGTCGAAATCGAAGCCGGGCAAGACCAGCGCCCCCTGCGGAAGCCGCGCCACCGCCTGCATCAGCAGGGCAGTGGTTCCGCGCGAACCGGTCGAGCCGGCGATGATCACCGGATGCTGCGGCGGTTGTTCCTGCCACTGGCCGATGATCCGATGCACCAGTTGCCGCGCGCGACCCTCGCTGTCCGCGGGCGTGTCGGTCTGGTCGAGATAATCATGGGCGATATTGAGGAACTTCTGCGCCCGTGCCCAATGTCCCGACAGGTCGCTCACATCGAGCCCGGTGACATTGGAAACATCGACACCTTCACCCTGCATCTCGTCAAACAGGGCTGCCAGTGAATCCGAGAGCGCATAGAGAGACGAACGCGGCGCCAGTTCCGGCGCGGCTTTCAGCAATTCGGAGACCAGCTGCGTGAGTTCCAGCCGCCGTCGGAGGGTCGGGCTGGCCGGCGGCAAGGTGACTCCCGGCACGAGTTGGTCAAGCTCGGTGACCAGTAGGATTCGTGGCAGGAACCCGGGCGGCCCGGCATCGAACATGGCGCGCAGCCGGCGGCGCATCCGGGTCGTGTTGACCACCAGATCGACCCGCGCCATCGCGTCAGGGGGCTGTTCCGCGAGACGCGCGCGCAGGCCATCGAGCAAGGCCGCGGGAAAATCGACCCCCGGGGCCACGCCGAAGACGCGGGCTTGATCGCCTGGTTCAAACATCGGATCGCTCCAGCAGGCTTTCGGCCAGGGCGATGCCCTCGGGGTGTCCGACATCGCACCACTGGCCGGGATAGCGCAGCCCGTGCAGCGCTTCGCGGGCCAGCATACGATCCCACAAAAGATTGAGAGAAAATATCTTTTCCGGAATACCGGCGAGTAGCTCTGTTTTGATGATCTGTACACCACCAAAGATCAGCCCGGGGCCACGACTGAGACAGCCATCACTGCCCAGGGTGAAATCCCCCTCGCTCTTGTGTCCAAGTGCCTGTTCGGGCGGGATGCCGATGAGCAGCGCATCCATCCTTTCCGGCTCCCAGGCGTGGGCCAGCAGCTGCAGCGGGTTCGGCCCCTGCCAGATCGCGTCGGTGTTCATGGTGAACACCGGACCGTCCCCGAGAACAGACAGCGCATTGCGCAGCCCGCCGCCTGTCTCGAGGATCTCGGGAATTTCAAGCAGACAGGTGACGCCGCGGGCCGCAAGGTGCCGTTCCAGCGTCTCGGGTTTGTAATGCAGGTTGGCGACGATGCGAGCGGGGGCGATCTCCTCTGCGAGTGTCAGCGCGTGGTCGATCAGCGGCCGACCGGCAACGGGAATCATCGGTTTTGGGCGGTCTTGCGTGAGCGTTTTCATGCGCGTGCCGAAGCCCGCGGCGAACATCATTACGGCTTGCGGATGGTTGCGCATTGGTTTTTCAATTGCTCCAGATAGGGACCGGTCGGCTCGGGCAGCAGGGGCGCGAGGAAGGCAGCGAGATTGGCCAGCGCGGGATGGGTCAGGTTACGCTGCAGATAGGTCCAGACCCGCGGGATCAGATCGATATATTGAGGTTTGCCGTCCTGCTGACAAAGGCGTGCGAAAATGCCCAGGATACGCAGATTTCGCTGGGCGCCGAGCAGGGCATAGGCGGCGTGGAACCCGTCATAGTCACGCCTGCTTCCTTCCAGAAAATACGCGATCATCTCGGTTTCGAGCGCCGCGGGCACGTCGCGCCGGGCGTCCTGCAGGATGGAGACGAGATCATAGGCCGGATGACCGATCAGCGCGTCTTGGAAATCCAGAAGACCGACCTTCGCGGCCCCTTCGCGCCCGTGCTGAAGGAGCAGGTTTTCAGCGTGATAATCCCGTAGGATCAAAATTTTGTCGGTATCGTCGAGGCGCTGGGCGAGGGGGTGGAACACTTCGCGGAATGCGTCCTTCGAGGCTTCGGCCTCGCGCGCGTAAAAGTCAAACACCGGGGCGGTCATCCCAGTCAGCCAATCGGCGTCACAATGCGGCAGTTCAGGAAGTGGACATTGGTCTAACGCTTGTAAAACGTCGATAGCACATCGGTAGAGTTCGGTCTGCCTTTCCGGTTGCTCAGCCATCAGCCGCGCAAAGAGCGCGTCGCCGAGGTCCTCCAACAACAGAAAGCCCTGCTCGCGGTCGGCGGCGAGGATGCGCGGAGCGCTGAAACCCTGGGCCAGCAAATATTCGGCAATGGCGATGAACGGAGTCACATCCTCGCCGCTGTCGGGCGGGGCGTCCATCAGGATGGCGGTTTCGCCATTATCACGCTGAAGCCGCTGGTAGCTGCGGCGCGAGGCATCGCCGACGACCGGATGGCGTCGGGCAGCTTGCCAGCCGGTCTTCGCAAGAAATTGCTGCGCCTGTTGCTGCCGAATGGTCATGTCCGCCAGACCTTCAAGCGCTGGTCCCAGGTCGGAGCAGACCAGCGGGCGGTGAGCACGCGAATGTCGTCGCCGCTTCCGGTCTCCAGAGTGATCCGAAGTGCCTGCGGCGGGATCAGCAGGCCCAGCCGGTCGGGCCATTCCACGAGGCAGATCGCATTCTCGAAGGCCTCGGTAAGGCCGAGCTCTTCAACCTCGTAGACGCTGGTGAGACGGTAGAGATCGGCGTGCCAGAGCGGTCCGACTGTGGTCTCGTAGCTTTGTACCAGCGTGAAAGTCGGCGAGGGCACATCTTCGAGTGCCAGCAGGATGGACTGGATCAGTGCGCGGGCGAAATGGGTCTTGCCAGCGCCGACATCGCCTTCGAGCAGGATGACGTCGCCCGGGCCCAGCAGCGGCGCGAGAAGCTGCGCGCAGCGGGCGGTGTGATCAGCGTCACAAAGGTTGAGGGTGAGCGAGTTGGCGGACATGGCGCGAAACTACCGGGGCCAGCCGCAGCTGCAAGTCCAAACCCGCGCGGCTCTGCAGTCAGTCAAGACTGCGCTCACGCGCGATCACGGGGAGGTCCGGTTCGGGGGTTATCTGCTGGAAGCGGATCAGCGTCGCGCCGGTGGCGACCGGGGCGATATGGCAGATCAACGCCTCGCCGTTGCGCAGGCGTAGCGGCATGTGCCAGTTCTCGCAGCTTTCGAGATTGAGTACCGAGTCTTCGATGTCCCGCCACATCGGATTGGGAGCGCAAAGCTGACGCCATGCGTCGATCGAATCAGTGATGGTGACATCGGCGAAGGTGGCCTGCGGGTTGAGGCACCAGAGCGAGCGGTAGCGGGCGTTGCTGAAGGTCAGCACCCCGGAGACGGAGAACAGCGCAAGCCCGTCCTCGAGCGTGTCGAGCAGCGATTGGCAGAGTTCCAGATCGGCGCGGAAATTGCGGGTCAGCGCGACTTCGGCACTGATATCCTCGATCAGGAAGGCTGTGGCGCCGTCGGGGTGGGGGCGGCCGCGAACCCGGTAGGTGCGTCCGGAGTCCAGCGTCCAGATCTCCTCGTAGCGGCCATCCTCGGCTGCGGCGATCACGGCGGTGATCTCTTGGCGCCAATTCAGGTAGTTCTTCGGCTCCGGCATGTGCCGGTTCTCGCGAAGCTGGTCGAAGAAGGAGATCATTGTCGGTCGGGTGCTGAGAAACTGCGCGGGCAGGGCGGTGAGATCGATCAGCGCCGGGTTGAACAATGCCAGCTGGCCATTGCGGTCGAATATCGCCAGACCGATCGACAGATGCGCGAAGGTCTTGGCCAGGGTTTGCACGAAATTGCGCTGGGCGACCTCGGCGGTGACGACCGCGTTGACGCAGTTGGCATGAAACACTGTCGCCTCGTCAAGGATCACCGGGGTAACTTCATACCAGGCAGGGAGTTCGGCGCCTTCGCCGGGGAGCGAGACGCGTTTCTTCAACCGGTCGAGATCGCCGTCGAATAGCGGATGGTTTGGGTCCGGCGGGGTTTTGTAACGGGATTCATAGAGGGTCGCATATGCGGCGTTGTACCAGATTACCGAGCCGTGCCGATTGACCTGCCAAACCGGATTGGGATTGCTGTCGCTGGCGCGGCGCAGTGCGGCAAGTTCTGCGGTTTCCTGAATCTTTGGTGACCGCCGTGTGGATCTGGGGAGTGCGAGAGCGTGACCCAGCACAGGGGATCGCGCCAGACGATCCTCAGATGCGAGGGCGCGCGCTTGTCATTGGCCTTCAGGCTGATGCTGCCGGAGCGGCCCGATCCGGCCATTTCGGGGAAGCCGGGAAAGCGCGGTGCAAGCGCGGCGCGGATGTCGCCCCAGTCATGCTGGCCAGGTTGCAGCGACAGGGACGCCAGCGCGGTCTCGCTGCCATGTTGCAGGATGCCGCTGTCGAAGAGCAGTGCGGTTTCATCGCCCTCGTGTCCGGCCGTGCCGTGCTTAGGCGCGCGGTTGATCCACCATATCCCGGCGGCTGCGCTCAACAGCGCGACGCAGCAGACAACAGCGAGATCTGGCGCGGCAAACACTGACGTTCCTTCGGCTGACTCGGATCTGACTGGAGTCTTGGGCAAGCCGGTTAACGATTGGTTAACGCCGCTTTGGAGCCGGTGTAGCGCTGGTTTGGGCCCTGTGAGTCAGGCAGTCAGACGCGTGTTGCGGCCAAGCTGAACCGGGGAATCGCCGGTTCTCGCGTCGATCTTTCGGCGTGGCCAGATCACCTCGACGATGGCGCCCGTGCTGTGTACTTCGATCTCGGGATCACCGGTGCCGTTGGCAAAGCGCAGCTCGGCGCCGCTGCGTTCGAGCAGAGTCTTGGCGATGAACAGGCCGAGTCCCATGCCCTCGTAACCGGGCCGCGGATCCTGCGGACGTTCGGCCCGGCGGCGGCGCATGAAGGGATCGCCGATGCGCCCGAGAACCTGCGGGGGAAAGCCTGGCCCGTCATCGATGATGCGGATGCTGATTTCGTCCTGCGTCCAATGCGCCTCGATCCAGACTTCCGCATGTGCGAAATCAACCGCGTTCTGCACCAGGTTGCGCAGACCGTGGATAATCTCCGGCTTGCGCAGGATTGCTGGCTGCTCGGGATCGGCGCCCTCGTCTGGCAGGGCGAGGATATGAACCTCCTTGCCGCGTTCGAGATGCGGTTCGGCGGCTTCGTCGATGAGGGCGCGAAATGGTGCCTGATGCAGGTGCAAATCGTCCTTTCCCGCACGACCCATGTCGCGCAGGATGTCACGACAGCGGTCCGCCTGCTCGCGGATCAGCGCCGCGTCCTCGGCGAGCTCGGGGCGGTCCTGAAGCTCATGCAGCAATTCCGACGAAGCGAGCTTGATCGTGGCGAGCGGCGTGCCGAGTTCATGCGCCGCCGCCGCCACCACGCCGCCGAGATCGGTGAGTTTCTGTTCGCGGGCCAGCGCCATCTGGGTGGCGGCCAGAGCATCGGCCATTGAGTGGATTTCGGTGGTGACGCGGCGCGAATAGGCGGAGGTAAAAATCACCGCGATCACCAGCGCCAGCCAATGCCCGAACACGAAGAGCTGGGGGATTTCCAGCGTCATGCCGGATTGCAGGCGGAGCGGCAGGTGCAGCTCCGCGAGCAGGGTCACGAGGACGATGGCGCTGCCACAGAGGATCAGGGTCGAGCGCAGGCTGAGCGCGGCGGCGGAGATCGTCACCGGACCAAGCAGGAGCAGGGCGAAAGGGTTGTGCAGCCCGCCGGTGAGGAACAGCAGGGAGGCGAGTTGCAACAGGTCGAAGAGCACCATCAGAAGGTTGGCGGTCTCCGGCAGGCGCTTGTTTTCCGGAAAGACGAAGGACGTGATCAGGTTGGCGATGATCGAGGCGCCGATGGCGAGGTAGCACAGGCCGATCTCGAGCTGCAGTCCGTAGAAGACCTGCGCGACAGTGATTGCGGTCATCTGCCCGATGATCGCCACCCAGCGCAGCAGGATCATCGTGCGCAGGCGGATCCAGTTAGCGCGCCGCTGTCCTTCGAGCGGGCGGATATGTGCCTGCGTCATGTTCACGCTCTTGTGCCATTCCCTCTTGCACCCCGAAGCCGTTAGCGTAGGTCTGCGCGAAAGCGCGATCAAGAGCGCCTTTTGGCGCAGGAGAATGATGATGAACCGTAGATTTGCACTGATTGCAGCGGCAGCGGCGGGGGTGTTCCTGCTGGCGATGCTGGCGCTGCCCTATTTCCAGCCCGAGGGCGAGAAATTCGCGCAGTGTCGCGGCAGTGCGGTGGCCGGGGGCGCGGATCTGGGCGGACCCTTCGAACTGGTCAACAGTGCCGGGGAGACCGTGACCGATGCACAGGTGATCACCGAGCCGACGCTGATCTATTTCGGCTATACCTATTGCCCCGACATCTGCCCGCTCGATGTGGATCGCAATGCCGCCGCGGTCGATATTCTAGAAGCGCGCGGGCAGAGCGTCACGCCGGTGTTCATCTCCATCGATCCGGCGCGCGATACGCCGGAAGTGGTGGGCGACTTCGCCGCCAACATGCATCCGCGGATGATCGGGCTGACCGGGTCGCCCGAACAGGTGAAACAGGCAAGCAGCGCCTACCGGACCTATTACAAGGCTCATGAGGACGGCAGCGATGAATATCTCGTCGATCATTCGACCTTCAGCTATCTGGTGCTGCCCGAGGATGGTTTTGTCGAATACTTCCGGCGCGAGACGACACCCGAGCAGATGGCGGACCGGGTTGGCTGTTTCATCGACGAGATGTGAGATTTGACGGGGACCGGGCGGCGACCCATACTGACCCTTGCGCGCCTGCCGCGGTTTCCTATTCGAGAGTGCCGACATGACATCCATCGAAAACCCCGATCTTGGGCCGGACAGGTCGCTTCTGCTGGTCGATGATGACGAGCCGTTTCTGCGACGGCTCGAGAAGGCCATGGCGCGGCGCGGTTTCGAGGTCGAGACCGCCGGAACCGTCGCGGGCGGCCGGGCGATCGCCACCGCGCGCCCGCCGGCCTATGCGGTGGTCGACCTGCGGCTCGAGGATGGGAATGGGCTGGACGTGGTGGAGGTACTTCGCGAGAAGCGCAGCGATGCGCGGGTAGTGGTGCTGACTGGCTATGGCGCCATCGCGACGGCGGTGGCAGCAGTCAAGCATGGCGCGACCGATTATCTTTCCAAGCCCGCCGATGCCGATGACATCATCAACGCGCTGCTGGCCAATGGCGGCGACCTGCCGCCGCCGCCGGAAAATCCGATGAGCGCGGACCGGGTGCGCTGGGAGCATATCCAGAGGGTCTATGAGCTTTGCGATCGCAATGTCAGCGAAACCGCGCGACGGCTCAACATGCATCGCCGCACCCTGCAGCGCATCTTGGCGAAACGCAGCCCGCGCTGAACTCAGCCGAAATTGCCCAGCAGAGATTCGACGCGTGCGGTGAAATCGCGGCGCACCTCGACCGGGGGGCGCAGCATGATACTGAGATCTTCGAATAGCGCGGGGGAAGGGCGACCGAAGAAGCGACTCGCTTCCGCTTCCGAAAACCCGGCGATCTGCGTGGCTTCCATCCAGGCGCTGACCCTGTCGGCCCGCTTGATCTGTCGCTTCACGCTGACCGGCAAGGTCGCGGGCAGGCCGAAGCGGCGGTGAATCGCGACGCTCAACCGGTCATCTAGCGCCCCGTAATTCGGTCCGACAGCCGCCTTCACCGGTGAGATCATGTCGCCGATCACATATTCCGGAGCGTCGTGCAGCAACGCGGCCAGCCGCCATTTGGCCGGGGCTCGCGGATTGATCCGGCCATAGAGCGTCTCGACCAGCAGCGAATGCTCCGCGACGGTATAGGCGAAATCGCCTCGGGTCTGGCCATTCCACCGGGCGACGAAGGCGAGACCATGGGCGATATCCTCGATTTCGATATCCACCGGCGTCGGGTCGAGCAGGTCGAGCCTGCGTCCCGAGAGCATCCGCTGCCAAGCCCGGACCTGTTGCGCCATCACTGAGCCTTCCCGCATCTGACTGATTGCAAGGAACTTTCCTTTGCGTCCAAGGTTCATCCCCCGAAGGAGATGATCATGAAATCCGTATTTTCCGCTCTCACACTTGCCGCAATTCTGGGGTTCAGCGCAACCGTTGCCTCGGCGCAGGACGTCTGTATGCGCGCGGAGGAGATGAGAGCCTCTCTGACCGATTGGTACGGTGAACGCCCGCTGCCCGGGCATCAGGAGGCGGATACCCAGGTCTGGGTCTCGCCGGAAGGGGATACATGGTCACTGGTGCGTTTCATGGTCGATGGCCGTTCCTGTGTAATGGAGACCGGCGAGGACTGGTACGGTGGCGGCCGACAGGCTGACCAGCTGGCGTCGCTGGAACAGGTTTCCAACCGCTGACCCGTTAAATCCCCGCATTGTTGCGAGCCGGGCTTCCTGCTAATCCAATCGGCAACGCAGTACAATATGGGGACCATTTTCATGGCCAATGATTATATCATCAAAGACATCGGACTGGCCGATTACGGGCGCAAGGAACTAGACATCGCGGAAACCGAAATGCCGGGGCTAATGGCCCTGCGCGCGGAATACGGCGAAAGCAAACCGCTCAAGGGCTCGCGTATCGTAGGTTCGCTGCATATGACGATCCAGACTGCGGTGCTGATCGAAACATTGGTCGCGCTGGGCGCGGATGTCCGCTGGGCATCCTGCAATATCTTTTCTACCCAGGACCACGCCGCTGCCGCGATTGCCGCGGGCGGCACGCCGGTCTTCGCGATCAAGGGACAGTCGTTGGTCGAGCACTGGGATTATCTTGACCGGTCCTTCCAGTTCGAAGATGGTCCCAACCTGATCCTCGACGACGGCGGCGACGCGACGTTATATGTGTTGCTGGGGGCACGGGTCGAAGCGGGCGAGGACGCATTGATCTCGGTTCCCAAATCCGAGGAAGAAGAGGCGATCTTTGCGCAGATCAAGAAGCGGATGAAGGAGAGCCCCGGCTGGTTCACCAAGATGCGCGACCAGATCAAGGGTGTCTCCGAGGAGACAACGACGGGCGTGCACCGGCTTTATGATCTTGTGAAGCAGGGTCAGTTGCCTTTCCCGGCGATCAACGTGAATGACTCCGTCACCAAATCGAAATTCGACAACAAATACGGCTGCAAGGAGTCGCTGGTCGATGGTATTCGCCGCGCCACCGACACGATGATGGCCGGTAAGGTCGCTGTGGTCATGGGCTATGGCGATGTCGGCAAGGGGTCTGCCGCGTCGCTGCGCGGTGCCGGTGCGCGGGTCAAGGTCACCGAGGTTGATCCGATCTGTGCCTTGCAGGCGGCGATGGACGGTTTTGAGGTGGTATTGCTGGAGGACGTGCTGGAAACTGCCGATATCTTCATCACGACGACCGGCAACAAGGACGTGATCCGCATCGAACATTTGCGCCAGATGAAAGATATGGCGATTGTTGGCAACATCGGCCATTTTGACAACGAGATCCAGGTCGCGGCGCTGAAGAACCACAAATGGACCAATATCAAGGAACAGGTGGACATGATCGAGATGCCGAACGGCAATCGACTGATCCTCTTGTCCGAAGGCCGTCTGCTGAACCTCGGCAATGCAACCGGACATCCGTCATTCGTCATGTCGGCAAGCTTCACCAACCAGGTGCTGGCGCAGATCGAGCTCTGGACCAAGGGCGAGGAATACAAGAACGAGGTCTATATCCTGCCGAAACATCTCGATGAAAAGGTCGCGCGGCTGCATCTCGACCGGATCGGCGTGAAACTGACCCAGCTGAGCCCGGAACAGGCAGCCTATATCGGCGTAACACCGGAAGGACCGTTCAAGCCCGAGCATTACCGTTACTAGGCCAGTTTGCCTGGGGTTTAGGCTCTACATCTTTGAAACGCCGCCCGGGACCGCGGGCGGCGTTTCGCTTTTTCAGCATCTCTGCACGGGCGTTTCGGCAGGTTTCAGCCCAATCTTGGCGGGTTCGCGCCGAAGTTGAATTCCCCATGGCATAACGGTGGAACAGAGCGCCGTCTGTCGTGTTTGCTTATCGTGATGCTTAACCGCAGACAGGAGAATGAAATGACCTATACGACTTTGAAAACCACTGTTGCTGCCCTTGCCCTGACCGCCGGTACCGCCTTCGCGGCCGACGACGCTGTCGAGGATACAACGCCGCTGAACCCTGACAGCTCGATCAGCGCCGAAGCCGGTGCCGATGTGGATACTGACGATGTGGATACTGACATTGAGACCGATCTCAGCGAGTCTGCGGACGCCGCCGGTAATACTTTCGAGGATGCGGGCGATGCCACTGCAGAAGCGATGGACGATGCCGCGGATGAGGTCGACAACGCTACCGATATGGCGGAGGACAGCTTGTCCGACGACACGGAAACCGGAGCTACTGCCGAGGTCGATTCCGCGGCGGAAGTCGACACCGAGGTGACACGCACCGACAGCACCATGGCCGAAAGCTTCTCCGGGATGATCGCTTCGGATCTGATCGGGCTTGAAGTCATGTCGGCTGATGACGAGAAGATCGGCGAGATCCAGCAGGTGGTGCGCCAGGGCGACAAACTGGCCGCGATCGTCGGTGTCGGTGGATTCCTGGGCCTTGGCGAGCGTGACGTTGCCGTTCCGCTGGAGGAAATCTCCCGTGCCGGCGAGGGTGATCTGAAGCTCAGTACCTGGACCAAAGCCGAGCTGGAAGCGCAGCCGGAGGCCGATCTGAACACGCTCGAAGCTCTGGAACCTGAAGCGACGCTCGAAGAAGCGTCCTGAGGTTAGACCGAAGCTACAAGGAGGGCGCCACAGGGCGCCCTTTTTTGTTGGATTCAATTGAAACGGGAATTTTAGGCGAGATAAATACAGCGAGAAAAATCCTTTTGCGAAAATTTTCAAGCCCATTAGGCTGGCCACGAGATCAGAATGATCTGGTCGGGTTGTGATTTGGAGAATGACGATGGGTAAGCGGGATGAATGGATCGAGAAATACGCGGAGGATCTGCGTAACAAATGCGGGGTCACTCCGGATATGGATCTGTTGACCAAGGTCACGATAGGCTGCGGCCCCGCGATATATAATGCCGATGCCCAGACCATCGCCTCAAGCCAGACCAGCGAATTGGAAACGGTAAAGAAGAACTTCCTGATCAAGAAACTGGGGCTGACGGAATCGCCCGAGTTGATGGGCGGCATCCAGAAGGCGCTGCGCACATATGGCCATTCGGAGCGGAACAAATACCGGGCCGTCGTATATTACCTGCTGGTAAAACATTTCGGCAAAGAAGCCATTTACGACTAGGTAATTTAGTTAAAGCAAAGTTTTACGCGCCCGCTTGGTTAAGCGGGCGTTGCGATTAAGACCGGCGTTTGAAGCACTCGAAAGTTGCTTTTTGGCAGCTATTTCCGTAAACACAACTTACCGGCCAGAATGGTCAGAACAGATTTCGAACACGTGTGGTGGTTCTAGGGAGCACGTGGGGTGAGAAAGGGTTCTGGCTGGGGGGTCAGAGCCCTTTTTTCATGCGGCCTATCTGATTGCAGTCGCGATGGCGCATCAGAAAAATGTCAGCACCAGCCCGATCACCGCGCAGCCGAAGGTCGCATAGCCGCTGTCGATCAGTGTCAGTGTGAAGGGACGGCCGCCATAGGCGTTGTTGATCATGATCCAGGGGCTGATGAAAAAGAGCCCGATGCCGAGCCCGGATACCAGCCCGGCCCCGAGCGTATAAATTCCCGACAGTACGAAAACATGCCGCATCATGCCGGCCACCAGCAGCATCGCTATGGCGGACAGGATATAGGGCAGGGGGGAGCTTCCCTCCGGTTTGCCGTCCGGCGCCATGCGGATGTCGGCCGCGGCCATCCATGGCCGTGCCAGTGTCATGTACCAAAGCGCGCCAAAGGCGAAACCAGCCGCTGCCGCAACAATCACCGCGAAAAAGCCCATTCACGCCTCCAGCTCTAAGGTCTGGCACGAGTATGCGACAAAATATTCCGGCTGACTACGGTCGGGTATTTCCCAATGCGCAGATCTTGCGCCATTCTGCCGCGCTGACCGGCTGCACCGAAAGACGCGGGTTCTTGACAAGCGCCATTCCGGCCAGATCCTCCTCCGCCTTGACTTGTTCCAGCGTTACCGGGGTTTCGAAGGGGCGCAGCGCCTTGATATCGACACATTCCCAGCGCGGATCGTCGGTGCTGCTGTCGGGATGGGCTGTGGCGATAACCTCGACGATACCGACCACCGCCTTCTCGCTCCGAGAATGATAGAATTGCCGGAAGTAACAAAGATTTCGAGCACTTTATCGACTCAACTCCATGGTAAAAAAGGAAAAATCTGCGGAAAACATCTGGCTGACGTTCGACGCAGTACATTTTCGAATGCAAGGTGCAGGCAGAGATTTTGGGGGAAGCGGAAGCCGGGCGTAGCCCGGATGCAGCTTCCCCCAAAATCTCGTGCGCCTTAACACCCCTGTGGCCAATACAGGGTGAGGATGTTCCAAGCAGGCCATGTCGCAGACGTTGAACATAGCACCACCACGACAGAGTTTCCTGTTGAGTTGAGAACAGAGGTTTGTCGGACAAAACAAATAAGCAATCAGGCCTCGACCCCAAAAGGGAGAAGGAATATTTGAGGATCCAAATCGGTGCCTATCCAATCCCGTCGACGACCACAGCACTTCGATAAAATTCTCTGAAGCCAAAGAACTTTATGGTTATTGATGCGTCCCCAAAACGCACATGCAACCAAATAAAGCTTCCCGGCAGGAACAGCTAAACCCAATAAGGATATCGGGACACTTTCGATTCTTTAGTCAGGAAGTTGTAATGCATCCGCCGAACGAAATACTCGGGCAAGTTTACCACACGGGCTCTGCCCTCAAGAAATTGCTTCTTCGATCACGAACACCGAGCTATTCACTTCAAAAGCCCATGGGCGTTATTGCCATTCTCTATGAAGGAGAACTCTGGGCCTCGCTCATCGATGAACTGAAAAATTGCGATGCTTACGCCGGAGATGCTTAGGTCGCGGCACAGATCAGCAAGTTCCTGGATAGAGCGTCCCCAAGAGGCGGGCACAACAATGATTGAGTGCGCGCGGTTTGATGCCCGTAGTGCTGCCATGGCCAGAGTCTCCACCAGATACCGACGATGAAGTGTTCTGCGATGGGACTTGCATTCGACGAGCGCTACCACGGCAGCGTCGCGCAGAACGGTAAAATCCGAAGGGATGACTGCATCTCTCTTGGTTCGAACGACCTCTACGTTGTGGCCGAGTCCAAGCTTTGCGGGCGAATCTCTCAGAAAACGAAAGACTTCTTCCTCAAACCCAACCGCCTGCTTCATACGGGCGTGTCCGGGGACACGAAGTCCCTGTTCGGCCTCCGCTCTCCTAAGAGCGATTTCTAACTGCCTGCGTGGCATCCTACCTGAGAAAAAAGCGGGCGAGAGTTCATCTGCCAAGTGACTCGAAACACTCGAGATCTGAGAAAGCGTGAGGACACCAGTCATGGGAATCTTCGCATTCTCTTCTGAGAGCGCTTTGGGAGCGTTGTCCTTCATCCACTTTACAGCCGCGAGGGGGTTCCTGAGGCTCGCCTCTTCGACGCCGCGTAGCTTCGCCACATGTGCAAGCAGGTGGCTTACCTCGGTGAAACCGTATCGCTCGGGGTTGTCGAGGGCGAGCGTAAGCGCCTTGCCAAAGGCAATCCAGTTCTCGATCTTAGCGAGCTCACTCAGCGACAGCTTGCGTACCATGCAAAGGGAGTAGCAAGTTTTTGTTAGGTCATCCAGATATTTATGCGTTATTGTCAATAACGAATCACAGCGGAGGGTAGCGCGATGCAACCTAACAACAACTCGCAACCGGTCATGCGTCACTCTCGGAAGCAAAGCAGTTCAAGAAACGCTCAATCCACTTCAGTCGGCGGCGCTCATCTACCGCGACATGCAAACAGCCTCGAAGCGGGCGACGCCATAGTTGTGGGATGCCATGGAAGGCCCCACTCGGTTCGCCCGCATTCAGGGTTGCCCAAAGTTAGAATCCAAGAACTTGGGACTGAAGTCTCCTGAATGAAACAAGCTTTGCGCAAGAAAATTCACATATCTGCGGAAGGGGCTCGACACGGCGAACGCACCCCTTACCTCACCGATGAAACGGGAACTATAGACCAATACGCCTTGGCCTATTCTGTTGCCCGAAGAAAAAAGCTAACGCCTGCCTCGCGGGAGCGAGCGCTGGATGCCATCATAGCGCTAAGGCTGTGGGCGAGATTAGCAGATGTCAATGTTGAGCGATCGATGTTCTATGGAGAATGCCTGTCGACGGACCAGGTCGAAAGCCTGAAATATTACATTCATCTAACGACCGGAGAATTACGCGACATTGTAGCGACAAACCCGCTAAAGCTAAACAGGAGGCTGGAAGTTGCGAAACGATGCAACCAAGGAACTTACGTAATCAAACTGCATTACGTGAATGACTACTTGGCGTTTCTTGGTCAGTGGGGTGACCGTTATCACAACAGGACCGGCTCCCCCCAAGATCTGATCGAAAGGCGGAAAAAACGCCTCAAGCCCCCTACAAAAAGCGGCCGGCGAACCAGGAAAAGATACGTGCTTGGATCAATCGCGGATGAACTGCTGCGCGATGCACAGGCGGCCTCAATGTCGCGAATCGATTCGACGCCGACCGTCCTTCTCAATAAATTTAAGCTCTGGCTCGTATCTACAGGGTTTTCAGAGATTTGGAGTAACGAAGCAATCGCACGTAGAAATCGTGTTTTGTTGGACCTGCTCGCGAAGAACGGTGGGCGCTTAGGTGAAGTTCTTCAAATAAAGAACGAAGATTTGGATTGGGTGAGCCGTGGTATAAGGATCGTTCGGCGCCACAATGATCCCGACGATAACAGAAAAGATGAGCCAAACGCTAAGACCCATGATCGCCTCCTTCGGTTCGACACACGGAGTTGGAACGATCTGCAACGCTGGCTCGACTTGCACTTTGAGCTGACGACCAGGACCGACACTCAGTTTTTACTCGTCAGCCTAAGTCGAAATCCGCGTTACGCGGGAAGACCTTTAACGAAACGTGGAGCCCGACAACAGGTCTACCAAGCCTGTGATCATGCCAAACTTCCCCGCTTGAGTCCTCACGATTTGCGACATGGAAGCGTTCGCGACCTCGCAGAAGAGGCGGCCAGACAGGGATGGACCCAAGAGCAATGGCGAAAAGTCGCGACGTATCTTTATGGCTGGAGCGATCAATCAAACATGCCCATGCACTATGTTGGCGATCAATGGTCTGCACACGCTGCAGAAGTCATGGAGAAGGTATGGCTGCGGCGCGAGTCACCGGCAAGATCGCTTCGCGAAGATACGATACCTTGGTAGTGCCCAGGAAGATTGAATGAACTTGGAGGCCAACTTGGATGCGCGGGTGGAAGGGAGAAAAGGGACAATGAATAATGTTGAAGGCCGCGACGGGCATTGGTCGGCGCCAAACTTTTCCCCTCCAGCCCGGGGCGATTTGCGGCAGACAATTGATGGATACTCCTTCAACATTCGCACACAACGTTGGAAGATTCCGGGCGAGGGAAAAACCCATAGTTTTATCTTGGACACGGTCTCGCGTGTTTGCGAACCGTCACTTGATCAATCGATCCGCGAGGGACTCGCCGACTTATTGCTGGCTGTAGCGCCAAGTACCGTCGGGGCGTCATTACAAGCGGCAAACAGAGTATTAATGTATCATGAGAAGGAATCGCAAAATTCCAGTCGCCTAAAGGAAATTACAGGTGAACTTCTGGAAGCATATTTCATCGCAGCAGGCGTGGGTGCAGATCGAGCTCTAAAACCTCTTCTTGAGACGTTCCAGATTTGGAATAGGGTTGGTCTCTCCCCTTGCGGGTGGGATGCGATTAAAGACCGGTCGTTTCAGTCTGATTCCCCCTATATCGATGTGCTAACACTCGACCCGGATTCCGGGCCCTATCTAAATAGCGAGTTGGCAGAGCTCGAGAATAAATTACAGAACGCCTATGAGGCCGGGGAGATTGGTGCAGAAAAGTACCTTACAGTCATGATATTCAATCTTTTCGGACAGCGACCTGCCACAAATGCGAAGCTCAAGATAGGAGACGTCAGAACCCCGAAACACCACGGCGTTGATCGTGCTACAATTCGCTTTCCCATTGTGAAGCAGCGCCGGAAGGGCCGACTAAATAAACGTAGTCATGGCATTCCAAGGACGCTCCCAATGTTCTTTTCGCGCGTGCTCGAAGCTTATCTTGATGAACGCTTTCACGGCGCTATTCGACTTGATTGCGAGAGCCAGCCGCTGTTCAGAGCGGAAAGCCCGGAGTATCGTTGTGGTGGGCGGATTAGCGGGCAGACCGCTAACAGGGTGCTGATTTAGTCGCTGATCCGGAACGCTATCCCTTCAACGGCGCCGGTTCGGGTGATCTTCTCACTT
>NZ_JBHUMP010000021.1:0-46182 GCF_042685005.1 Sulfitobacter aestuarii
ACTCTTCACTGACGAGGAATGCTACAACTTCTTCAAGGCTGCTGGATATGAAACCGATTGAACGCAACACGCTCTAAAATACCTTCGGGGGAGTTTGAGGGGGCGGACAGCCCCCTCATGGTCGAGATCACCCACATAATTCGCGACAAGTAACGATGTCATCCAGTGCCGCGGCGCCCCTTCGCGCGGAATCCCTGGCACCAAACCTCGGGAATCCCCGCCAGATGCCCCTAAATATTTGCAATAATGTCTCCCCCAATCATCCCCGCGCAACAAAATGTCGAAAAAATCCAGTCGAGAGACATAAATTCCTCTCCATTGACGGTTGACGCCCCATTCGCCTGACCATAATGTCCCGAAATGTCGTAAAGGAGCCTCGGGCAATGACCAGCCTAGTCGTCATCGTAGGAATTTCGCGCATGGGCCGGTAACGGATACCCTCTTTCCACCCATGCGCCCCCGTCAAAACCGGGGGCTTTTTTATGCGCAGCACGTCACAACAGATGCCTCACGGAGCAAACACATGACCCGCCAAATGACCGGAGCGAAAATGATCGTTCAAGCCCTGATCGATCAGGGCGTCGATACCGTATTCGGATATCCCGGCGGCGCGGTCCTGCCGATCTATGACGAGGTGTTCCAGCAAAACAGCATCAAACACGTGCTGGTGCGCCACGAACAGGGCGCGGTCCATGCCGCGGAAGGCTATGCCCGTTCGACCGGCAAGCCCGGCGTGGTGCTGGTGACCTCCGGTCCCGGCGCGACCAACGCGGTGACCGGCCTCACCGACGCGCTGCTCGATTCCATCCCGCTGGTGGTGCTGACCGGCCAGGTCCCGACTTTCATGATCGGCTCGGATGCCTTCCAGGAAGCCGACACCGTGGGCATCACCCGGCCCTGTACCAAGCACAATTGGCTGGTCAAGGAGACCGACAGCCTCAGCGACGTGCTGCACGAGGCTTTCCACGTCGCCACCCACGGCCGCCCCGGGCCGGTGCTGGTCGATATCCCCAAGGACGTGCAATTCGCCACCGGCGCCTATACGCCGCCGAAGCCCTCGACCTCGCATTACCAGCCCCGCGTCAAGGGTGACATGGCCGAGATCACCGAGCTGGTCGCCGCCATCGAGACCGCCAAACGGCCGGTCTTCTATACCGGCGGCGGGGTGATCAACTCCGGCCCCGGCGCGTCGCAATTGCTGCGCGAACTGGTCGATGCCACCGGTTTTCCCATCACCTCGACCTTGATGGGCCTTGGCGCCTATCCGGCCTCCGGGGAAAAATGGATCGGTATGCTGGGCATGCACGGGCTTTATGAGGCCAATATGGCGATGCATGGCTGCGACCTGATGATCAACATCGGCGCGCGCTTTGACGACCGGATCACCGGCGTGATCGACAGTTTCAGCCCGAAAAGCACCAAGGCCCATATCGACATCGATCCGTCCTCGATCAACAAGGTGATCCGCATCGACATTCCGATCGTCGGCGATGTCGGCCATGTGCTCGAGGACCTGCTCAAGATCTGGAAATCCCGCGGCCGCAAGACCGATGGCGCGGCGCTGGCGAAATGGTGGCGGCAGATCGAGGAATGGCGCGCCGTCGATTGCCTGAAATTCGAACAGAAAGGCAGCGTGATCAAGCCGCAGCACGCGCTGGCCAGGCTCGAGGCGCTGACCAAGTCCCATGACCGCTACATCACCACCGAGGTCGGCCAGCACCAGATGTGGGCGGCGCAATATCTCGGTTTCGAGGATCCCAACCGCTGGATGACCTCGGGCGGCCTTGGCACCATGGGCTATGGGTTCCCGGCCTCCATCGGCGTGCAGATGGCGCATCCCGAAGCGCTGGTGATCAATGTCGCCGGCGAAGCTTCCTGGCTGATGAACATGCAGGAAATGGGCACGGCGATGCAGTACAACCTGCCGGTCAAGCAGTTCATCCTCAACAACGAGCGCCTCGGCATGGTGCGCCAATGGCAGGAATTGCTGCATGGCGAGCGCTATTCGCAGAGCTGGTCCGAGGCATTGCCCGACTTCGTGAAACTGGCCGAGGCCTTCGGCGCCAAGGGCATCCAGTGTTCCGATCCCGACCGGCTCGACGATGCGATCATGGAAATGATCGAATATCCCGGCCCGGTGATCTTCGATTGCCTGGTAGAGAAACACGAGAATTGCTTCCCGATGATCCCGAGCGGCAAGGCGCATAACGAAATGCTGCTCGGTGCGGCCGAGACCCAGGGCGTGATCGACGCCAAGGGCTCGGTATTGGTTTAACCCGTTTTTTCGCAAGAACGGACCGGAATTTGCGAAAATTCCGCAGCGTGACGACAGAAAGGGACAGCAATGTCAGCCCTGAAGATCAAGAAAGGCTCCACGTCGCATTCGGCCTATAACCTGCGGCCGAATTTCTCCGACGTGATCGAGCGCCATACCCTCGCCGTGCTGGTGGAGAACGAACCCGGCGTGCTGGCGCGGGTCATCGGCCTGTTCTCCGGTCGCGGCTACAATATCGACAGCCTGACCGTGGCGGAGGTCGATCACACCGGCCATCTCAGCCGCATCACCATCGTCACCTCGGGCACGCCGCAGGTAATCGAGCAGATCAAGGCGCAGCTCGGGCGTATCGTCACGGTACATGACGTGCACGACCTGACGGTCGAGGGCGCCAGCGTGGAGCGTGAACTGGCGATGTTCAAGGTCTCGGGCACCGGCGACAAGCGGGTCGAGGCGCTGCGCCTCGCTGATATCTTCCGCGCCAATGTCGTGGACAGCACGCTGGAAAGCTTCATCTTCGAGATCACCGGCGCACCGGAGAAGATCGATGCCTTCGCCGATCTGATGCGCCCGCTCGGGCTCAGCGAAGTTGCCCGCACCGGCGTCGCGGCCCTGCCCCGCGGCGACTGAGCCGCCCATCGCAGGATCTGATCAACGCGTCGCCCCGGCGGCGCGTTTCTGCTTTCCGGCAAAAGGCAGGACCATCGGCGCGGGCTCCGGCATCTCCTGTGACGCCAATGCCTCCCGCGCGCGCAGCACCTCGGGAAGATCGCGGAACACCTGCCCGCCGACCAGCTTCGGATCACGGGCCCGGCGCAGCCGCTGCTCGGTCTCGACTTCGAATTCCACGAGATCTCCGGGACTGAATTCCAGCGTCGCCTGTCCGGTTTCCGCGTCGCCCTCATAAAAGGCAAGATCGCCATGATCTTCGCACCAAAATACCGCTTTTCCAGCCGACAAATCGCTCCAGAGAACCACACCGTACATAAATTCACTCACAAAATTTCGATTAACACCTTGCTAACAAGTTGAAAGGGACTAAGAACACCCTTATCGATGCAACTCAGGCTTGTATCTTGTGTCACCGCTACCAGTTTAATGGCACTATTCCGCGTCAATACTGACGCCGAATAGCGTCAATTCATCCCGTCGGACAATTCCGAACCCAACATTTTCTTTTTGATCGGAACGGCCAGTTTCATTGATGAATAAATTTGACCATCCCATGCTCTCCCCGGCAGAAACACGCAGAATGTTTGGCAGAAACCTGCGCCTGCTGAGCCGGGATTACCCTTCGGTCTCCGACTTGTCCCGCCGGTTGGGCATCAATCGCACCCAGTTCAACCGTTACGTCTCGGGCGAAAGCTTCCCCCGCCCCGATGTGCTGGCCCGGATCTGCCGCTTCTTCGATGTCGATGCGCGCATCCTGCTCGAACCGCTGGAAGAGATCGCGGGATTCAGGGATCCGATCTCCGGCCGCTTCCTGCGCGATTTCATCGGCGCCGGGGCCCGCTATGTTCCCACAGCGGATTTTCCAAGCGGCTTCTACCGCCTGTCCCGGCGCAGCTTCGCGAATCCGGAGCGCTTCAATCTTGGCCTCGTCCATATCCGCCGCGACGGCACCAACACCTATCTGCGCGGCTATGACTGCGCCGAGGTCATGCAGCTGCAGGGTCTGGAGAACACACCACGGCTGCGCGAGTTTCGCGGTGTCGTCACCCAGCAGGACGGCGGCATCGCGATCATCTCCTCGCGCCGCGACACGTTCGCCTGTTCGTTCAAATATCTCAGCCGCGTCGCCTCGGTGGAGAATAATTTCTGGCTCGGCTATATCACCCGCACGATCCCGGAAAACCTCGGCGGCCTGCGCGCCACCCGGCTGGCCTTCGAACATCTCGGCAATGATCTGGCAAACGTGCTGGCGGTCGCGCGCGGCACCGGGCTCTGCGACGCCGCGGAACTGCCGCCCTTTCACCGTCGCCTGCTGCGTCCCGAGGTCGGCTTCTCCTGAGCGGCTAGAGCGGCGGCGGGCGGCGCTGCGGCCAGTCGGTCATCTCGTGCCAGCGCGCGGCGAGCCGCAGCAGCAGCGCATCCGACCCGCGCGGGCCGATCATCTGCAGCCCCGCAGGCAGCCCCTCCGCGCCGAACCCGGCGGGCAGGTTGACCACCGGCAGCCCGATCAGGCTTGCCGGAGTGACCACCTGCATCCAGCGATGATAGCTGTCCATCTCGCGCCCGGCGATCTGCTCGGGATGCACCTCCTCGACGGCGAAGGGCCAGAGCTGCGCCGAGGGAAGCACCAGCGCGTCGAAGGTCTCAAACAGCGCCGCCGCCTTGCGGAACCAGTCCGAACGCTGCATCGAGGCACGCTGTATCGTCATCGCATCGAAACGATAGCCGCGCGCGACCTCCCAGATCGCCGCCTCCTTCAGGAGCGCGCGCCGGGCCGGATCGTCATAGAGCGCCGAAAGACTGCCCGCCACGGCAAAGGAGCGCAGGGTGATCCAGCTTTCCCAGATCGCCTCGGCGGCAAAGGGCGGCGGCGCCGCCATCACGTCACAGCCCAGCCCGCCCATCTGCTCGAGCGCGGCCTCGCTGGAGGCGATGATCCCTTCCGCCATCGGAAACGCGCCGCCCCAATCTCCCAGCCAGCCGAGCTTCAACCCGCCAACCGACCCGCCAATCCGGGGCAGGCAATCGGCCTGGTCGAAACCATGCGGCTGGCGCGGATCGGCCCCACTCATCACGTCGAGCAGCGCCGCAAGATCGGCAGGGCTGCGCGCCATCGGTCCGGCGGTCGCCAGCTGGTGCAGGAACATCTCGCCCTCGGGCTCGCCGGGCACCAGCCCCCAGGTCGGGCGCATGCCATAGACATTGTTCCAGCCCGCCGGATTGCGCAGCGAGCCCATCATGTCCGAGCCATCGGCGACACAGAGCATCCGCGCCGCCAAGGCCGCCGCCGCGCCGCCCGAGGATCCGCCCGCCGAACGGGTCAGGTCATAGGGATTGCGCGTCGCCCCATGCACCGGATTGAACGTATGCGAGCCCAGCCCGAATTCCGGCGTGTTGGTCTTGCCAATGATCAGCGCCCCGGCACGCCGCAACCGGGCCACCAGCAAATCGTCACGCGCCGCCACCTGCCCGGCGAAGACCGGCGAACCCATCGAGGTCGGCAGGCCCTCAGCATTGGCCAGATCCTTGATCGCGATCGGAATGCCATGCAGCCAACCCTGGCGCGGCGCCGCATCGGCCGCCCGCGCCTCGGCCATCAACGCCTCCCCGTCGCGCAGCGACACGATCGCGTTGACCGCCCCGTTCACCGCCGCGATCCGCGCCAGGGTCGCTTCCATCAGCTCCGCCGCGCTTACCTCGCGCGCCGCCAGTGCCGCGCTCAGGTCGAGCGCCTCTCGTTCCAGAATATCCATGACAGGCAGAAAACCCGCGCGGACGGGTCAACGCAAGGCTTCGTTTTTTCTGACGTGAAATACCTCGGGGGTCCGGGGGCAGCGCCCCCGGCTGCGGCCGCGCGTCCCGCCGCCGGACCTTATCAGCCGCCCTGCGCCTCGGCGCGGCTCTTGCCCGACACGGCAAGGGCCAGCGTCGCCCCCATCAGCCCGTCGAGGTCGCCATCGAGCACTCCCTTGGTATCGGAGGTCTCGAAATTGGTACGCAGGTCCTTCACCATCTGGTAGGGCTGCAGCACGTAGGAACGGATCTGGTTGCCCCAGCCTGCCTCCCCCTTGTTCTCATGCGCCTCGTTGATCGCCGCGTTGCGGCGGTCGAGCTCGAGCTGATAGAGCCGCGATTTCAGCGCCTTCATGGCGATATCGCGGTTCTGGTGCTGGGACTTCTCCGAGGAGGTCACCACGATCCCGGTCGGATGGTGGGTGATCCGCACCGCCGAGTCGGTGGTGTTCACATGCTGGCCGCCCGCGCCGGAGGAGCGGTAGGTATCGATGCGGATATCCGAAGGGTTCACGTCGATCTCGATATTGTCATCGACTACCGGATAGACCCAGACCGAGCTGAACGAAGTGTGCCGCTTGGCGGCGGAATCATAGGGGCTGATCCGCACCAGGCGGTGCACGCCGGATTCCGATTTCAGCCAGCCATAGGCATTCTGCCCGCTGATCTTGTAGGTCGCATGCTTGATCCCGGCCTCGTCGCCAGAGCTCTCCGATTGCAGCTCGACCTTGTAGCCCTTCTTCTCCGCCCAGCGGACATACATCCGCGCCAGCATGCTGGCCCAGTCGCAGCTTTCCGTGCCCCCGGCGCCGGCATTGATCTCGAGGAAGGTATCGTTGCCGTCGGCCTCCCCGTCGAGCAGCGCCTCGAGCTCCTTCTGCGCGGCCTTTTCCGCCAGCGCCTTCAGCGCCGCCTCGGCATCGCCGATGACCTCGCTGTCCTCTTCCATCTCGCCCAGTTCGATGAGCTCGATATTGTCGGCCAGCTCCTGCTTGATCTCCTCATAGGTGGTTATCGCATCCACCAGCATCTGCCGCTCGCGCATCAGCTTCTGCGCCGCGTCCGGATTGTCCCAGAGGGTCGGATCCTCGACCCGTGCATTGAATTCCTCGAGACGATGCGGCGCGGTCTCCACATTCAGACGTTGGGCCAGCAAATCCAGGGATTTGCCGATCTGATCTGCGGTATTCTGTGCCTCTGCGCGCATATGCCTGCCTTGAAATGATCTGCGGCTCCCCGGGTTTGGAGAGCCGCCTGTGTGATAGACCAGCCGCGGCACCGCGGCAAGTGGGGCCGGGCCGCGGGAGCCCCTGGCCGTCTAGTAGAGACCGCCCGAGGACAGGGTCCCGAAACCCGCTTTCGGGCCGACCACGGCCTTCTTGCCGGTCGAGGTGGTGACCTGACGGCCGCCGCCGCCACCGACCTCGTCAACCAGCGGCAGGTCGGCGCCCATGGCAAAACCGCCGTCGAAAGTGATGCCGAAGATCGGCTCCTCGCCCTCGCGGAAACATTCGGAGACCACGTTGGCGCCCGACGCCCCGTCGCTGAGCCGCGCGCCGGTGAACCGGTCGATCTTGATGAAACGGCATTGCTCGGGCACCTCGAACTGGCCGCCGCCGTATTTCTTCACCGCCTCGGTCATGAAACGCTGGAACACCGGACCGCACATGCCGCCCCCCGTGGCACCACGTCCCATCGGGCGCGGCTGGTCATAGCCGATGTAGCAGCCGGCGACGATGTTGGAGGTGAAGCCGATGAACCAGACGTCCTTGGCATCATTGGTGGTGCCGGTCTTGCCCGCGGTGGGCACGCCGAGATCGACCGAGCGGCGCGCGGTGCCGCGCTCGACCACGCCGCGCATCATCGAGGTGAGCTGATAGGCGGTCACCGGATCCATCACCCGCTCGCGGTTGGAAATGATCCGCGGCGCGGTGCCGGGGGCAAGCTCGGTGTTCTGGCAATCGTTGCAGATCCGCTCGTCATGCTGATAGACCGTGCGCCCGTAGCGGTCCTGCACCCGGTCGACCAGCGTCGGCTGCACCCGCTCGCCGCCATTGGCGAACATCGCATAGGCCGAGACCATCTGATAGAGCGTGGTCTCCTGGCTGCCGAGCGCATTGGCAAGCACCGGGGAAAGATCGTCATAGACCCCGAAACGCTCCGCATAGGAGCCGACAACATCCATGCCGACCTCCTGGGCCAGACGGATGGTCATCAGGTTGCGCGACTGCTCGATCCCGGTGCGCAAAGGCGTCGGGCCGTAATACCGGTTGGAGGCATTCTTCGGCCGCCAGACCCCTTGCGGCGTGTTGATCTCGATCGGCGCATCGACCACGATCGTCGCCGGGCTGTAGCCTGAATCAAGCGCCGAGGCATAGACGAAGGGCTTGAAGCTCGAACCGGGCTGGCGCTTGGCCTGGGTGGAACGGTTGAACACGCTGGCCTGGTAGGAGAAACCGCCCTGCATCGCCAGCACCCGCCCGGTATCGACGTCCATGGCGACGAAACCGCCCTGCACTTCCGGCACCTGGCGCAATGTCCAGCGGATGAATTCGCCGCTGCCGTCATCGGTCATGCGGCGCACCAGCACCACGTCGCCGACCTCCAGCAGATCGCCCGCAACCTGTGCCTTGCGTCCCAAGCTGGTCTTGCCGCTTTCCTCATCGACGATCAGCTTGCGCGCCCATTGCACGTCCTTGGCGGGGATCCAGTGACCGTCCTCGTCCTCCTCGACATTCTCGATGCCGATCCGCGCGTCGTTCTGGCCGACCTCGAGCACGACCGCAGGATACCACTGGCTTTCCAGATCGATATCGCGGGGCACGCGCACCCCGGCCAGCGCCTCGCGCCAGCTTTGCTCGCTGCCGAGGACCTCGGCAGACAGGTTCTTGCGGGTGCCGCGCCAGATACCGCGGTTGCGGTCATATTGCTCGAGCTCGCGGCGCAGCGCATTAGCGGCGATCGGCTGCATCTCGTTGTCGATCGTGGCGCGTACGGTCAGGCCGCCGGTGAAGAATTCGCCCTCGCCGAAGTCGCGGCTGAGCTGGCGGCGGATCTCGTCGGTGAAGTAATCGCGCGGCGGCAGCTCGGCCTTGAAGCTCTCGAAATCACCGTTCTGCACCGAACGCAGCGGCTGCGCGACCTCGCTCTCATAGGCGGCCTCGTCGATATAGCCGTTCTCCTTCATCTCGCGCAGCACGAAGTTGCGCCGCGCCAGCAGCCGGTCCTTGCGCCGTACCGGGTGATAATCCGACGGGGCCTTGGGCAGCGAGGCGAGGAAGGCCGCCTCGTGCGGGGCGAGTTCCGACAGGGTCTTGTTGAAATAGGTCTGGCTGGCCGCCGCGACGCCATAGGAATTCTGCCCGAGGAAGATCTCGTTGAGATAGAGCTCCAGGATCTTCTCCTTCGGCAGGGTCTCCTCGAGCCGCGCGGCGAGGATGATCTCCTTGATCTTGCGCTCGGCACGGCGGTCGCCGGAAAGCAGGAAGTTCTTCATCACCTGCTGGGTGATTGTCGAGGCGCCGCGCACATCCTGCCCGCGGCTCTTCACCGCGTCGATCGCGGCGGCGGCGATACCGCGCAGGTCATAGCCCTCATGGGTGTAGAAATTCTTGTCCTCGGCGGAGATGAACGCCTGTTTGACGAGATCGGGGATCGTGTTGGCGGGTGCGAAGAGCCGCCGCTCCTTGGCAAATTCGTCGATCAGCCGCCCCTGCCCGGAATAGATCCGGCTGATCGTCGGCGGCGTATATTGCGCCAGCGATTCGTGGCTCGGCAGGTCGCGGCCATAGATCCAGAATACCGCCCCTATGCTGAGCGCCACCATGGCGATGCCCATGGTCAATGTCGTGAAGATAGCGCCCAGAAAAGACAGGATAAATCGGAACAAGATGCAGACCGCCGTATGAGATGTCGATTGGCCCCTCTATAGCGGCTGCCGCCCCTGTCGTCAAAACACATGGCTGTAACGTCAACGCTGCGCCGGATGCCGCGCGCCCTGCCCGTTCGACTGGCGAATTACTGCCGGATCAAGGGTTTGCGCGCCGAGTCTTCGTCGCGCCAGGCGAGCAGCGCCTCGGCCATCGCGCCGACCATCCCGGCCCGCCAGATCGGGTCGCGCAGATTGGCGAGATCCCGCTTCGAGCTGAGGAAACCGACCTCCACCAGTACCGAGGGGATATCGGCGGATTTCAATACCGAGAAACCGGCCTTGCGCAGCGGACGGCGGTTCATCGGTCCGCCCGCGGCGGTCATTGCCTCGACCAGCGTCTGCGCGAGCGCGGTTGAGCGCGGCTCGGTCTCCTGACGGGCCAGATCGAGCAGGATTCCCGCCACCTGGTCGTCCGAGCCGGTCAGATCGGCCCCGGCGATGATGTCGCTGCGGTTATGGCGTGCGGCGAGATGCGCGGTCGCGGCATCGCTGGCCTCGTCCGAAAGCGCATAGATCGTCGCGCCGTTGGCGCCTCCCTGATCAAGACTGTCGGCATGGAGCGAGATAAACACGTCGCCCTCGGCCTGATGCGCCAGCGCCACGCGGGTTTCGAGCGCCACGAAGATATCGTCATCGCGGGTCAGCACCACCTCGACCCCGGCACGCAGCAACGCATCGCGCAGCGCGCGGGCGAAACTCAGCATCAAATCCTTTTCCGCCACGCCCTCGCGCTCGGCGCCCGGGTCAATCCCGCCGTGCCCGGCGTCCAGCACCACCACGAAACGCTCCTCCCCCGGGGCCGCCTTGCGCGGTGGCGCGGTCAGCGCCACGGTC
Organism: Sulfitobacter aestuarii; assembly: GCF_042685005.1. NCBI lineage: Bacteria > Pseudomonadati > Pseudomonadota > Alphaproteobacteria > Rhodobacterales > Roseobacteraceae > Sulfitobacter > Sulfitobacter aestuarii. The sequence continues at coordinate 10,506 of NZ_JBHUMP010000021.1, forward strand.
CAGTCGGGATCGCGCGGCGTGCCAGCCGCGGCGGCGAATTCTTCGGCATCGACGGGTTTGAGGTCGATCTCCAGCATCGCGCCACTGCCGTCCTCGGCGACCGGCATCCCGATTTCCTGCGGCAGCATCGGCTCGGCCAGGTCGGCCACCAGCCGCGACCAGCCGGGCTGGAAGGCACCGAAACGCACGGCGCGGACCCGGCCCGGCTCGGCCAGCAGATCGCCGGCCGCGATCCCGGTCCAGTCGGCCTCGCGGAAATCCACCACGAGCCGCGCCGGTTCATCGAGCAAGAACACCCGGAACGGCACGCCCTGGCTCAGCGCGATGCGCAGCGAACTGCGCCCGAACCAGTGATCGCTGATCCGGCTTTCCTGCGCATCGACCCGCGCCAGCGCCGTCAGGTCCTGCGCGAAAACACCCTGCACGCCGAGCGCCAATGCGCCCGCAATCCCCAAAATGACCTGTCTCACTGCTCTGCCCGTCCTGTTTTCCCCGCTTCTAGCATTGAAGCGGCAAGGCGGGAAGCGTCCTAGCGGGCCTTCATATAGGCTTCGAGCCGCGCCAGCCCTTCCGCGATGTCGGCTGTGCTGCGGGCATAGGAGAAACGCAAGGTACCGTGGCCGCGCAACGGATCGAAATCGAGCCCCGGCGTCACCGCGACCCCGGCCTTGTCAAGAATATCGGCGGCCAGCGCACGGCTGTCATCGGTGATCGCCGAGACGTCGGCATAGACATAGAAGGCACCGTCGGGCGGTGCGATCTCGGTGAAACCGGCCCTTGGCAATCCCTCGAGCATCATCGTGCGATTGGCGCGATAGACATCCATGTTCGCTTCGAGCTCCGCCTCGCAATCCATTGCCGCCAGTGCCGCGACCTGGCTGGCATGGGGGGCGCAGATGAACATGTTCTGCGCGATCCGCTCGACCACGCGGACCTGATCCTCGGGCACCACCATCCAGCCGACACGCCACCCGGTCATCGAGAAATACTTGGAAAAGGAATTGATCACATAGCACTCATCGCTGACCTCCAGCGCCGTGACCGCCTTCTTCTCGTATTCGATTCCGTGATAGATCTCGTCCGAAATGAACGACGCGCCGCTGTCATGGCAGGCCCCGATCAGCGCGCTCATCGCAGCGTGATCAAGCATTGTGCCGGTCGGGTTGGCCGGTGAGGCGACCAGCAGCCCGGCAAGATCGAGCAAGGCGAAATCCTCCGGCACCGGCTGATAGCGGTTTTCCGGGCGGGTCGGCAGATCGACCGGCTGCAAGGCCAGCGCCCTGAGGATCTGTCGATAGCTCGGATAGCCCGGGGCGCCGATGCCGACCTTGTCGCCGCTGTCGAAGAGGGAGGTGAAGGCGAGCAGGAAACCGCCGGAGGAGCCCGGCGTGATCACCACCCGGGCCGGGTCGAGATCGACATTGTACCATTCGCCATACATTCGCGCGATCCGCTCCCGCAGCGCAGGCAGGCCAAGCGCCACGGTATAGCCCAAAGGCCCGTCTGCCATGGCTTTTGCCAGTGCCTCGGTCGCGGCCCTGGGGGCGCCGGTGCCGGGCTGACCCACCTCCATATGGATGATATGGCGCCCGGCTTCTTCGGCAGCGGCGGCGGCTTGCATCACATCCATCACGATAAAGGGATCAACGGCGGACCGGGTTGAATTGCGCATGGGCTTGCTCCTAGTGTCGGCATATGCTTTCACCGCGTCCTGAAGCTGGCGTCAAGTCCGGCGCCAAAACCGTTTTGAAACCCGCATTCGAAAGTGAGATCCATGTCCAGACGCCTGTCCGCTCCCGTCCTCGCCACCGGCCTGGCTCTCGGCCTCACCTCCGGCTTCGGCCTGACCACCCCTTCGGTGGCGCAGGCGATGGACCTGACCGAGCTGACGGATGCCGAGCGGGCCCAGTTCCGGGCCGAGGTTCGCTCCTATCTCATGGACAATCCCGAAGTGATCATGGAAGCGGTCGATCAGCTGCAGCGTCGCGAGGCCGAGGCGCAGGCGGAGGCGGATCACAGCCTCGTCAGCGACAATCAGGAGGCGATCTTCAACGACGGCTATTCCTGGGTCGGCGGCAATCCCGAGGGCGACATCACCCTGGTCGAATTCCTCGACTACCGCTGCGGCTATTGCAAGAAAGCCCATGAAGAGGTTGCCAAACTGCTCGAGACGGATGGCAATATCCGGCTGATCGTCAAGGAATTCCCGATCCTCGGTGAACAATCCATGCTGGCGTCGCGCTTCGCGGTCGCGACCAAGCAGGTATCCGGGGATGATAGCTACAGGGCATTGAACGATGCGTTGATGGCCTTCAACGGCGACATCACGATGGAGAGCCTGCGCCGTCTGGCCAAGACCTTCGGCCTCGATTTCGACGCCATTGCGGCGAAGATGGACAGCGAGGCGGTCACGCGGGAGATTACCGAGACCCGCGAACTCGCGCAGCGGCTGCGGATTTCCGGCACGCCCACCTTCGTGATGCAGGGCGAGATGCTGCGCGGCTATCTACCCTATGACCAGATGCGCGACCTGGTGGACGAAAAGCGCGGGTAAGGACGATGCTGCCCCGGATCTGCACGGCCGCGTTGCTTGGACTGCTGCCGGGGCTCGCTTTTGCCGGGACGGATTTCGGCAATCTGAGCGCGGCAGAACGCGAAGCCTTCGGCAGGGAGCTGCGCGCCGCCCTGCTCGCGGAGCCGGAGATCGTCGCGAAGGCGCTCGAGGAGCCGAACCCGGTGCGCGACGCGTTTCGCCAGAATGTCGAGGATGACCTGGCGGTGCTGGCCCGGCTGGCACCGCGGCTGCTGGACGGTCACGATATCGCGCTCTTTACGGCAAAGGATTGCCCGGACTGCCAGCGCGCTGTCAAGGAATTGCAAGACTTAACAGAGGCTTTGGGGGTGAGTTTCATCCTGCATGATCTCGACGATCCGGAAATCGCGGCGCTGGCGGCGGAGCTGGGGCTGAGCGAGGCGCCCTTCTACGTGCTGCCCCGCATGATCTTGCGCGGGCAGATGCCCGCGGTGGTGTTGAACCGCTATCTCAACCAGTGACCCCGGCGCGCGGCGCGCTCTATTCGGCCGCGTCCCTGGCCTCTGCCGCCTCGATCTCGGCGGCACGTTTCTCGACCTGCTCGACGATATGCTCGATCATGCCCTCGTTGCCGAGCTTGTGGCTCTGCTTGCCCGCCAGATAGACCATGCCCGAGCCCGCCCCGCCGCCGGTGAACCCGACATCGGTCATCAGCGCCTCGCCCGGCCCGTTGACCACACAGCCGATGATGCTGAGGCTCATCGGGGTCTTGATATGTTCCAGCCGCTCTTCCAGCGCCTCGACGGTCTTGATCACGTCGAATCCCTGACGCGCGCAGGACGGGCAGGAGATGATGTTGACGCCGCGATGACGCAGGCCGAGCGACTTGAGGATCTCGTAGCCGACCTTGACCTCTTCCACCGGATCGGCGGAGAGGCTGACGCGGATCGTGTCGCCGATGCCCATCCACAGCAGGTTCCCGAGACCGATGGCGGATTTGATCGTCCCGGAGGTCAGCCCGCCCGCCTCCGTGATGCCAAGGTGAATTGGCGCATCGGTGGCCTCGGCCAGCTGCTGATACGCGGCGGCGGCCATGAACACGTCAGAGGCCTTGCAGCTGATCTTGAACTCGTGAAAATCGTTGTCCTGCAGGATCTTGATGTGATCGAGCCCGCTTTCGACCATCGCATCCGGGCAAGGGTCGCCGTACTTCTCCAGCAGATGCCGCTCCAGCGAGCCGGCGTTGACGCCGATGCGGATCGAGCAATCATGATCGCGCGCCGCCTTGATCACCTCGCGCACGCGTTTCTCGTCGCCGATATTGCCCGGATTGATCCGCAGACAGGCTGCCCCGGCCTCGGCCGCCTCGATGCCGCGCCGGTAATGGAAATGTATATCTGCGACGATCGGCACCGAAACCTCGGGCACGATCTGCTTCAGCGCCCGGGCGCTGTCCTCGTCCGGCACGGAGACCCGCACGATATCGGCCCCGACATCTGCTGCCGCCTGGATCTGGGCGATGGTGCCCCTCACGTCGGTGGTCAGCGTGTTGGTCATGGTCTGCACGGTGATCGGCGCATCGCCCCCCACCGGCACGTTGCCGACCATGATCTGACGCGACTTGCGCCGGTAGATATTGCGCCAGGGACGGATATGGTTGAGCGACATGAAACACCTGTGCGGGTTGCGGGTTTGCCTGCCCTAACTAGTCAGACAGCCGCGCAATCGCAATGGGCTCTAACGGGATTGGCAAGGGATCGCGGCCAATGCCGAGGGCTCGATATTGCCCTGCAGATCGGCGAACATCCGGCTCAGCGGGCTGTCCTGCTGCGGATCGACCGCCTGGTAACGCGCGATCAGGCTTTCTCGTTGCAGCGACAGGCCCGACGTGACCTGACCGCGTTTGCCGACCGGACCGAAGCAATCATCGCCCATGGCGAAGAACAACGCACCGGATTCACCGGTGCGCAAGCTCGCCGGTTCCTCGGTATTTGGCACGTCCCAAGTATCGCCCTTGTTCATGATCCCCTCGAAGATCACCGTCCCATCCGCCGCGCGCACGCGCACCCAGGAAGGATAGGCCGCCACCATGCGCACCGCCGGGCCGACCGGCTCGACGACCTGGGGCACCGTGACATTGGGCGTGAGGGACTGGGCAATCATCGGATGCTGGCTGCCGCTGCCGTCAGGCTGCGAATGGCCGTTGGCCGCGACTTCGGTCTCGCCCGCTGCTGCGGCGAAATTGCTCTCCATCGGCTCGTCGGGCCGGCGGTCCGGGCTGGCGAAATTGCCGACGAGGCGCGGATCGATGCTGGCGATCGGCGCATCGCGCGCGACCAGTACCGGCACGTCGAGCGCCTGGGGGCGGTAGAGCCGGTCGAGCGCATCAAGGCGCGGCGCATCGACAGCGCGCGGCGCCGCCGGATCCTCGCCCTCTTCCGGCGCCGGGGCCAGCGCCCCTTCGACCGGATCGAGATCGGAAAGCACCACCGGCGTCTGATCGACCGGCGCCACCTGCACGCGCTGCACTTCCTTGAGCACCGTCCAGCCGCCGAAACCGATCGCGCCGATCAGGGCGACCAGCACCAGCAGCGACCCGATGGCGCCGGGTTCGATACGGTTCAGGAAACTGTCACCCGACGGGGTGAACGGCAGGCTTGGCTGGGCGAAAATGTCTGTTTTTTCGTGCCTTGTGAGGCGTTCCTCACGTGATGGTTTCTTGATGACCGAGGCCTTGTCGGACATGCCATGGGCGACCGAAAAACCGGATTCGGTGCAGAAGGCGGCGAAAGCCGCATCCGGGTCCATGTTGAGATAGCGCGCATAGGAGCGCACGTAACCGGCAATGAAACCGGGGGTGTCGAAGGCCTCGGGATCGCAATTCTCGATGGCGGCGATATAGGACGCCTTGATGCGCAATTCGCGCTGCACGTCGAGCAGGGATTTGCCCATCGTGGCGCGTTCGCCGCGCATCACGTCCCCAAGTCGTAATTCAAACGCATCGAACCCCTTGGGTTCGGTCAGTTCTTCCTCGACGATCTTGGAGGACCAACGCCCGATCATACCGCTGCCTTATGCTGTGCCTGCTGAAAGCTTGATTCAAATCTTCACGATTCGAATGTAGCTTCTTCTTTCGGTAAGAGTAGCATAACGCAACAGGATTCAGAAACGCCGCGTGCTCATCCGGCAGCTTCGGCACGATTCAGCGCACATTGTGACCAGAGCGCGTCCATCGCCCGGACCAGCGCATCCATCTCGCGCGGGCCATGCACCGGCGAGGGCGTGAAACGCAGCCGCTCGGTGCCGCGCGGCACGGTGGGGAAGTTGATCGGCTGCACGTAGATGCCGTGATCCTGCAACAGCATGTCCGACAGCAGCTTGGTATGCACCGGGTTGCCGACCATCACCGGCACGATGTGGCTGCCGTGATCGATGATCGGCAGGCCCATGCCCTTGAGCCGCAATTTCAGCACCTTGGCCTGTGCCTGATGCCTCTCGCGCAGTTCCGGTGCGCGTTTGAGATAGGCAACCGACGCCGCCGCGCCCGCCGCCACCGCGGGCGGCAGCGAGGTGGTGAAGATGAAACCCGGCGCGTAGGAGCGGATCGCGTCGCACATCTTGGCCGATGCGGCGATATAGCCGCCCATCACGCCATAGGCCTTGGCCAAGGTGCCGTTGATGATGTCAAGCCGGTGCATCAGCCGGTCACGCTCGGCCACGCCGGCGCCGCGCGGGCCATACATGCCGACCGCATGAACCTCGTCGATATAGGTCAGCGCGCCGAATTCGTCGGCCAGATCGCAGATCGCTTCGATCGGGGCGAAATCACCGTCCATCGAGTAGATTGATTCAAAGGCGATGAGCTTTGGCGCCGCCGGGTCATCGGCCTTGAGCAATTCGCGCAGATGGTCGAGATCATTGTGCCGGAAGATCCGCTTGGCGCCTCCGTTGCGGCGCACGCCCTCGATCATCGATGCGTGGTTCAGCGCATCGGAATAGATGATCAGCCCGGGGAACAGCTTCGGCAGGGTCGAAAGCGTCGCGTCATTGGCGATATAGGCGGAGGTGAAGAGCAAGGCCGCCTCCTTCCCATGCAGATCGGCCAGCTCGGCCTCGAGCCGCTTGTGATAGACCGTGGTGCCGGAAATGTTGCGGGTGCCGCCGGAGCCTGCACCGGTCGCCTCGAGCGCCTCGTGCATCGCCTCGAGCACCACCGGGTTCTGGCCCATGCCGAGATAATCGTTGCCGCACCAGACGGTGATGTCCTGCTCGCTGCCATCCGGACGGGTCCAGACCGCATGGGGAAACTGGCCATTGCGGCGTTCGATATCGATGAAGGTGCGGTAGCGTCCCTCGTCATGCAGCCGGTTGATCGCTGCGTCGAGTTTCTCGGAATAATCCATTGCGCCTCTCCATCCTGGGCAGTCTCGGGGGTCAGCAGGCGCCTGCCCCCCATATTCACTGTTTAGAATGAATACAGAAACCTGGGGTCGGCCACAATGGTTTATGCCTGCGCGACTTGTCGCAGCCGGGAACCGGCAGGCCGCCGCCCCGCCCTGCGCCGCAACTGGACATGGCTCCGCGGGCTGGTAGGTTCGACCCCATCTCATTCTGAAAGGAAACCCGATGTCAATTGATGACGTTCTCGCGCGGATCGACGACGATCTGCCCGCCGCGACCGACCGCCTGCTGGACCTGCTGCGCATCCCGTCGATTTCCACCGACCCCGCCTACAAGGAAGATTGCGACCGGGCCGCGGACTGGCTGGTCGCCGACCTGCAATCCTTCGGGATCGAGGCCAGCAAGCGCGCGACGCCGGGTCATCCGATGGTCGTCGGCCATGTCGGTGACCCCGGCAAGGGCCCGCATCTGCTGTTTTACGGACATTACGATGTGCAGCCGGTCGATCCGCTGAACCTGTGGGACCGCGACCCTTTCGATCCCCAGGTGCAGGACACGCCCGCCGGCAAGGTGATCCGCGGCCGTGGTGCGGCGGATGACAAGGGTCAGTTGATGACCTTCATCGAAGCCCTGCGCGCGTGGAAAGAGGTGAAGGGCGACTGGCCCTGCCGGATCACCTTCTTTCTGGAGGGCGAGGAAGAATCGGGCTCGCCGTCGCTGGTGCCCTTCATGCGCGACAATGCCGATGAGCTGAAAACCGATCTCGCGCTGATCTGCGACACCGGGCTGTTCGAATCCCGCACCCCGGCGATCGTCACCATGTTGCGCGGGTTGCTCGGCGAGGAGCTGACCATCACCGGGCCGGACAAGGACCTGCATTCGGGCATGTACGGCGGGTTGTCGATGAATCCGATCCGGGTATTGTCGCGGATCATCGCATCGCTGCATGACGATCAGGCCCGCATCACGGTGCCGGGTTTCTATGACGGGGTGCCGGAGCTTTCCGAAGAGCTGGAAGCGCAATGGCAGGGCCTGGCCTTCGATCATGACAAGTTCCTCAGCGATGTCGGACTGTCCACCCCGGCGGGCGAGCAGGACCGCACGCCGCTGGAAATGCTCTGGTCGCGTCCGACCTGCGAAGTCAACGGGATCTGGGGCGGCTATACGGGCGAGGGGTTCAAGACCGTGCTGCCCGCGCAGGCCCATGCCAAGATCAGCTTCCGGCTGGTCGGCACACAGGACCCTCAGGCGATCCGGCAGAGCTTCCGCACAATGGTGCAGGAGATGTTGCCGCCCGATTGCGAGGTCTCCTTCAGCGATCATGGCGCCAGCCCGGCCTCGGGCGTGTCGGTGGAGGATCCGAAATTCGAACAGGCTCGCGCCGCGCTCAGCGCGGAATGGGGCATCCCGGCGGCCTATGTCGGCTGCGGCGGCTCGATCCCCATCGGCGGCTATTTCCAGGACATCCTCGGCACCACGCCGATGTTGATCGGCTTCGGCAAGGATGACGACGCGATCCATTCGCCGAACGAGAAATACGATCTCGAGAGCTTCCACAAGGGCATCCGCAGCTGGGCGCGGATCCTCGAGGCGCTGACCTGAGCAGTACCCTTGCCCCTGCCGTGCGCAACGGCGGGGGCGGCAGGCGGTATCGGGCCGGGAAATCCGGGACTGGCGCGCGTGGCGCCACATCCGGATCGAGTATTTTTAAAAAGGGTGAAAGTGGCGCGGTTGACGGGGCTCGAACCCGCGACCCCCGGCGTGACAGGCCGGTACTCTAACCAACTGAGCTACAACCGCGCTATGGGGGCGGAATAGGCGATGGCGGCGGGGGCGTCAAGCACCTAGCGCCGGGAAAAACACCCGGGCCGGAAGTTTTTTTGCGAGCGGATAGAAGCGGCGCGCAACCGGGCGCCGGACATGCCAAAGCACCGGCGGAACCGGTGCAAGGCATTCGAATTGTTCGAAAAATAAGCAGCGGTGGCGCGGTTGACGGGGCTCGAACCCGCGACCCCCGGCGTGACAGGCCGGTACTCTAACCATCTGAGCTACAACCGCCCACTGCAGCTCCGGGTGACCCCGAAGCGTTTGGATCTAATATGGTCAGCCCCGCCTGGCGTCAAGCAGGCAATCGGGCTTTTCCAAGCTTTTCGCGAAATTAATCGCGCCCCCCCGCCAGATCCGCGCGCGCCCCTTCCGAAACGCCCGTGAGCATCGCATTGTCGTCGACACCTTCGGGAAAGAAACAGGCGGCGCCATGGGGCCTGCCGTGCAGGTCGGGACGTTCGGCGCGGCATTTGTCCTGGGTCTTCCAGCAGCGCGGCGCGAAGGGGCAGCCCTCCGGGATCGCCAGCGGCGAAGGCAGTTCGCCGCTGAGCTTGATGCGCTCCTTGGCAGCCGCCGGATCGGCGCGCGGCGTGGCCGAGAGCAATGCCTTGGTATAGGGATGGCGCGGATTGTCGAAGACCGCCTGTTTGGGGCCCTTCTCGACCGCGCGACCGAGATACATCACGATGACCTCGTCCGCGACATGGCGCACCACGCTGAGGTCATGGCTGATGAACAGATAGGCCAGGTTGAGCCGCTCCTGCAGGTCCATCAGCAGGTTCAGCACCGAGGACTGGATCGACAGGTCGAGCGCCGAGACCGGCTCGTCGAGCACCAGCACCTTGGGATCGAGCATCAGCGCGCGGGCCACCGCGATGCGCTGGCGCTGGCCGCCGGAGAACATATGCGGATAGCGGTCGTAATGTTCCGGGCGCAGCCCGACGAGCTGCAGCATTTCACGGGCCTTGGCCTCGCGCTCCGGCTTCTTCATGTCGGGGCGGTTGATCACCAGCGGTTCCTGCAGGATCGCGCCGATCCGCTGGCGCGGGTTGAGCGAGCCGTAGGGGTCCTGGAAGACGATCTGCACCGAACTGCGCAGGCTGGCCCAGTCCTGCGGGCGCATCGGCTTGCCATCGAGCGTGAGCTCGCCGGAGGTCGGTTCCTCGATCATCGTGGCCATGCGCGCCAGGGTGGATTTTCCGCAGCCGCTTTCCCCGACGACGGCAAGCGTCTTGCCCGCATAGAGCGCAAAATCGACCCCGCCGACGGCTTTCAGGACCCGCGGCTTGCGCATCACGCCGCCGCCGACCTCGTAATGTCTTTCGAGATTGGTGGCGGTCATCACGGGAGCGTTGTTCGGGACATTCATGACGCGGCCCTTTCATCGGTGTTGAGCGGATAGAAACAGCGCGCATGGCCGAGATCCGGCCCCAGCGGCGGCGGCGCCTCGGCGCGGCATTTGGCGTTGGCGTAGGGGCAGCGCGGCGAGAAGAGGCAGCCTGCGGGGCGGTCGAACTGGCCCGGCACCACGCCCGGAATCGTGGGCAGGCGACGCTCGGTCGCGCGTTCCGGCAGGGCGGCGAGCAGCGCCGAGGTATAGGGGTGATGCGGGCTTTCGAAAAGCGGCAGCACCGGCTGTTCCTCGACCTTCTGCCCGGCATATTGCACCGACACGCGCTCTGCCGTTTCGGCGACCACGCCCATGTCATGGGTGATCAGCACCAGCCCCATGCCGTTCTCGTCGCGCAGGCTCGCCAGCAGGTCGAGGATCTGCGCCTGGATTGTCACGTCGAGCGCCGTTGTCGGCTCGTCCGCGATCAGCAGCTTGGGTTTGCACGCGATCGCCATGGCGATCATCACCCGCTGGTTCATCCCCCCCGACATCTGGTGCGGGAAGGCGCTGAGGCGTTTTTCCGGGTCCGGGATGCCGACTTGTTCGAAGAGTTCGATGGCGCGGGCGTGGCGCGCCTTGCGGTCGAGCCCGAGATGGAAGCGCAGGGATTCCTTGATCTGCCATCCCACCGGGAAACAGGGGTTGAGCGAGGACATCGGCTCCTGGAAGATCATCGCCAGGTCATTCCCGACGATCCTGCGCCGGGAACGCTTGTCCATGCGCAGCAAGTCATGCCCGTCAAAGGACATCTCGTCGGCGGTCACCGTCGCGGTCCAGGGCAGCAACCCCATCAGCGCCAGCATCGACACGGATTTACCCGAGCCGCTTTCCCCGACAATGGCGAGGATCTCTCCGGCGTCGATGTCCTGATCGACGGAATCGACGGCGCGAAAATGCCCGGAAGCGGTGGCGAAATCGACCGAGAGGTTGCGGATACGTAGCAGGGACATGGGCTCAGCTCCGTTTCAGTTTCGGATCGAGCGCGTCACGCAGACCGTCGCCCATCAGGTTGATCGCCAGCACCGTGACCAGGATCGCCAGACCCGGGAAGGTCACCACCCACCAGGCGCGCAGGATGAATTCACGCGCTTCGGCCAGCATCGTGCCCCATTCCGGGGTGGGCGGCTGCGCGCCCATGCCGAGGAAGCCGAGCGCGGCGGCATCGAGGATCGCGGTCGAGAAGGACAATGCCGCCTGCACGATGATCGGCGCGAGGCAATTGGGCAGCACGGTGATGAACATTAGCCGCGGCAGCCCGGCCCCGACAACCCGGGCGGAGGTGACGTAATCCTTCTGGCGTTCGGAGATCACGCTGGCGCGGGTGAGCCGCACGTAATGCGGTTGCAGCACGATGGCGATGGCGATCATCGCATTGGTCAGCGACGGCCCCAGGATCGCCACCAGCACCAGTGCCAGCAGCAGCGAGGGGAAGGCCAGGATGATATCCATGATCCGCATGATGATCGTATCGACCCATTTCGGCGCAAACCCCGAAAGCAGCCCGATCAGGATGCCGCCCGAGGCCGCGACGGAGACCACGACGACGCCCACGAAGAAGGAATAGCGCGCCCCGACGATGAGCCGCGAGAGCATGTCACGTCCCAGCGGGTCGGTGCCGAGGATATAGGTCCAGGAGCCGCCCTCCTGCCAGACGGGCGGTTGCAGGGCGGCGGCGCGGAATTGCGCGGTCGGGTCATGCGGTGCGACCCAGGGGCCGAACAGCGCGAGGAAGGCGAAGACCGCGAAGATCCACAGGCCGATGACCGCGCCGCGGTTTTCGCGGAAATAGAACCAGAATTCGCGCAGACGGCCGGGACGTGCCTCGACCATCTTCGCTTCGGCGGAAAGTGCGTCGTCCATCAGCGTTTCCTGATCTTGGGGTTGATGATGCCGTAGAGCATGTCCACGGTGAGGTTCACGATCATGACCATCACGGCGATGAGCAGCAGTCCGCCCTGCACCACCGGATAGTCACGCCGGAAGATCGAATCGACCATCCACTTGCCGATGCCCGGCCAGGAAAAGATCGTCTCGGTCAGGATCGCGCCGGCCAGCAGCGTGCCGACCGACAGGCCGATCACGGTGATCACCGGAATGAGCGCATTGCGCAGCGCGTGGATGCCGTTGATCCGCCCCGGCGTCATGCCCTTGGCACGGGCAGTGCGGATGTAATCCTCGCCCAGCACCTCGAGCATCGCCGAGCGGGTCTGCCGCGCGATAACCGCCAGCGGAATGGTTCCGAGCACGATCGTGGGCAGCAGCAGGTGGCGCAGCGCCGATGCAAAGGCGCCGCTTTGCCCGGAGGCGAGACTGTCGATGATCATGAAGCCGGTCGGATTGGGGAAATAATAGATCAGGTCGATGCGCCCCGACACCGGGGTCCAGCCGAGATTGCCGGAGAATACGATGATCAGCAGCAGCGCCCACCAGAAGATCGGCATGGAATAGCCGACCAGCGCGGTGGACATCAGCGCACGGTCAAAGAACTTGCCGCGGTTCACCGCCGCGATCACGCCAGCGGGCAGGCCAAGGGCGATGGCGAAGATCATCGCGCAGATAGAGAGTTCCAGCGTCGCCGGGAACAGCGCGAAGAATTCGTCCCAGACTGGTTTCTTGGTCACGAAGGAATTGCCGAGATCGCCCTGCAGCACGCCGGTGAGGTAATCCCAGAACTGCATGTAGATCGGCCGGTCGAAGCCGAATTGCTCGGAAAGCTGCTGATAGCGCTCTTCGCTGAGGCCGCGCTCGCCCGCCATCACGACGATCGGATCGCCGGGCAGCACGCGGATGAAGGCAAAGGAGATCAGCGTGACCCCGATGAAGGTCGGCACGAAGGTCAGAAGGCGGCTGAGGATGTAATTCAGCATGGCAGCACCGTCAGCTCTTTCGGGAAGCTGGTCAGCGAAACGCAGCCCTCTTCGGTGATCAGGATATCGTCCTCGATCCGCACGCCGAACTTGCCGTCTCCGTAAAGCCCCGGCTCGTTGGTATAGACGGTGCCCGCGGGCAGGGTCATGTGATTGCCGCGCATGATATAGGGGGCCTCATGCACTTCGCGCCCGAGCCCGTGGCCTGTCTTGGTGCGGATCCGGTCGGCGTAGGGAGAGGCTTCGAGCACGCCGGTCACCGCATCGTCGATCTCATGGGCGGTGACCCCGGCGCGGGTGACGTCGAACCCGGCGAGATTGGCGGCCAGCACGGTTTCATAGACCGCCCTGCCCTCGTCGCTGACCTCGCGCAGGAAGAAGGTGCGGGTGATATCGGCGGCAAAGCCGTGTTTGCGGGCACCGAAATCGAAGAGCAGCGCATCACCCGCCTGCACCGCGTAATTCTCGCGGGCATGAGCGTGCGGGCGCGCCGAATTGTCTCCGGCGGCGACGATCGGGGCGAAGGAGAGGTCATCGGCCCCTTCCGCGAAGAGCATCTGCACCAGCATCTGCTCGATCTGCTTCTCGCTCTGCCCGAGCCTGATAGTCTCGATGGTACGGCTCAGCGCGCGTTCGGATATCTCGATGGCATCTTTCAGCGCCGCGACCTCGGCGTCGGTCTTGATCATCCGCAGGGCCGAAATCTCGCGCTCGCCGTCTATGATGGTCAGATCCGGCTGCGCGCGTTTCAGCGCGTGATGCACGAAGACCCGCATCACCTGCCCTTCGACCGCCAGCGAGGCGATGTTGAGATGCTTGCTCAACGCGGCAAAGGCGACCTCGTAGCCATCCTGATCGCGCCAATCGAAGACCGCACCGTCAAAGCCGACCAGCCCCCATGAGGCGAGCTCGAGATTGGGCACCAGCGCCGCTGGTTTGCCTTCGGCCGGTATGACCAGCACGAAGGGCCGTTCATGGCTCATGAAGCTGTAGCCGATGGCGCGGGTGAAATTCGGCCCCGGCACCAGGGCCACGGCATCCACCTCGAGGCGGGTGGCGACATCGGCATAGGCGGCGAGGGATTGGGTCAGATCATCTGTCACGGGGCGGGTTCCATATTTGGAGGCAGAAAAAGCAGGGGCGGCGCCAAGCGGCGCCGCCCCTTATAACATGAGAAGTGCTTATTGGCTCAGGCCAACCCGATTGAAGATATGGCCGCCCAGCGGGTGCACGACATAACCTTCGACTTCGGGACGCATCGGCATGTAGACCACCGAATGTGCGATCGTCGCCCAGGGCGCCTGTTCCTTGAAGATTACCTGCGCCTCTTCATAGAGCTTGGCGCGCTCTTCCTGGTTGGACAGCACCTTGGCTTCCTGCAGCTTGGCGTCGAATTCCTCGTTGCACCATTGCGCGCGGTTGGCAGCGCCGACACCGTCACAGCCGAGCAGCACGGCAAGGAAGTTGTCCGGATCGCCATTGTCACCGGTCCAGCCCAGCAGCACCGCGCCGTCGCGGTCCTCGGCCTTGGAGCGTTCGAGATACTCGCCCCATTCATAAGACACGATCTCGACGTTGACGCCGATCTTGGAGAAATCCTCCTGCATCAGCTCGGCCATGCGGCGGGCATTGGGGTTGTAGGGACGCTGCACCGGCATCGCCCAGATCTTCATGTTGAGATCCGAAACGCCTGCCTCTTCGAGCATCGCCTTGGCCGCTTCGGGATCGTATTGGTCGTCCTCGATGGCGTCGTTATAGGACCACATGGTCGGCGGGATCGGGTTCTTGGCGATCTGCCCGGAGCCCTGGAAAACCACGTCGATGATCGACTGCTTGTCGATCGCCATGTTCAGCGCCTTGCGCACCTTCGGATCGTCGTAGGGCGCGACCTTGGTGTTATAGGCCAGGTAGCCGACGTTCAGGCCTTCCTGCTCCATCACCACGATGTCCTCGGCGGCCTTCATCGCCTGCACATCGGCCGGGTTCGGATAGGCCATGACGTGACATTCACCGGCCTGCACCTTCTGGAAGCGCACCGAGGCGTCAGGCGTGATCGCGAAGATCAGGCTCTCGACCTTGGCCTTGTCGCCGAAATATTCGTCGTTGCGGACATAGCGGATCACCGCGTCCTTCTGGTAGGCCTGGAACTTGAACGGACCGGTGCCGATCGGCGCCTGGTTCAGCATCTCCGGCGTACCGGCCTCCAGCATCGCGTCGGCATATTCCTTGGACACGATCGAACCGAAATCCATGGCCATGTTGGCGATGAACGGCGCTTCGGGTCGGGTCAGGTGGAAGACGACGGTGTAATCGTCGACCTTCTCGATGCGCTCGACCAGCTCGGGCATCGACATGCTGGAGAAATATTCCCAGGTGCCGCCGGAAACCTTGTTATAGGGGTTTTCGGAATCGCCCTGGCGTTCGAAGGAAAAGATCACGTCATCCGCGTTGAAATCGCGGGTCGGGGTGAACTGGTCGTTGGAATGGAATTTCACGCCCTGACGCAGCTTGAAGGTGACGGTCTTGCCGTCATCGGACACTTCCCAGCTTTCCGCCAGCCCGGGAACGACTTCGGTGGTGCCGACCTTGAATTCGGTCAGATGGTCGTAGATCGGGTGGCTCGAGGCATCAAAGGTGGTGCCGGAGGTGTAGAGCGCCGGATCGAAACCTTCGGGCGATCCCTCGGAGCAATAGACCAGCGATTGCGCGGAGGCCGCCGAGGCCCCCAGTGCCGCGAGCACGAAGCCCGTGGCCATTTTGGTCGTGAAAGACATATGCGTTCTCTCCTGAAGTTGTATTGCAGTTTTTTTGGCGGCGGGCAGACCTGCCGCGGTGGATGCGCCGCATGAACGGCGCGACGGACCCGATGGCAATGCCGCTTTCGGGTCGCATTCGGTCGGACGAGATTGGCCAGGCTGCGCAGCCGTCACAGGATATCCCCTCCCAGGCGCTCACGACCCCGTTTGACGGAGCCGATGGCGATGAGCGAATTTGTGCGATCAAAAGCAATTTGGGTCAACACTTATTATATATTTTCCGGCCTCTCGCAGCCGGGTGAAGGCGCTGAAACACTGATATAAAAAACAAATTAATTCTTTTTGTTCAGAATTTTACAGAACATATTTCAGGTCTGAAACATCCTTGTGCAGCTGACGTTTGGTCAAGTTTACCGCGTCCATTTGCCCCTCTTGCGCTGGCACAACTTCGCCTATCGCGGAATATTTATGTCGCAAAGCTGGACCGGAGCGAGCCAACAGATTAGGCATCGCGCAAAACCGCGCGGGTTAGGCATCGCGCAAAACCGCGCGGGACAGAATCCCGCGACCAGTTCGAGCAGGAGCAACAGTTCAAGCGTGCCAGCACAAGACGCCACGGCCCCGGGCCAGAATAATGTCGCCAAGGTCAAGCCTTTCCAGATCCGCGGCCGGTTCTTCACCGCCGTCGCCCTGCGCCTCGGCGAGGTCCTGCCCGACGATTCCTTTTACGAGGCCCTCGACGAGCAGCTGCGCCTGACGCCGCAATTCTTCGCGGATGCACCGGTGATCATCGATCTCGAACAGGCCGCCGGCATGATGCAGGGCGAGGACGTGACCCGGCTGGTGAAGAACCTGCGGCAGCGCAAGCTCTCCGCCTTCGGCGTGCAGAATGCCGACAGCGATCAGGCGGCCGCGGCCGAGGCGCTGGGGCTGATCCCGATCACCATCGGCCACGAAGCCCCCCTGCGCGGCGAGCGCAGCAAGCGCCGCCAGACCGAGGAGCTCGCCAAGAAGGCCCAATCCCCCGCCAACCGCATCGTCACCACCCCGGTGCGCTCTGGCCAGACGGTGATCGCCGATCAGGGCGATCTGGTGATCGTCGGGCCGGTCGCCTCTGGGGCCGAGCTGATCGCCGCGGGCAATATCCACGTCTATGGTCGGCTGCGCGGCCGCGCCCTGGCCGGCGTCAATGGGGATGACACGGCACGCATATTCTGTCAGAGCCTCGATGCCGAGCTTCTGGCCATCACCGGACTTTACCGTACCAGCGACAATCTGGAACCAGAGCTCCTGCAGCGCAGCGTGCAGGTCTTCCTTCAGGATGAAAGCCTATGCGTGGAGGCGCTTGAATGACTTTTCAAATTAGACAGGATACGCAAGTGAGCAAGATAATCGTTGTAACCTCCGGCAAGGGCGGCGTCGGCAAGACAACCTCGGCCGCCGCGATCAGCGCCGGGCTGGCCAAGCTCGGTCACAAGACCGTGGTGATCGACTTCGATGTCGGCCTGCGCAACCTTGACATGATCATGGGCTGCGAACGCCGCGTGGTCTTCGATTTCATCAACGTGATCCAGGGCGAGGCCCGGCTCAAACAGGCGTTGATCAAGGACAAGCGGCTGGAGAACCTTTATATCCTGCCGACCTCGCAGACCCGCGACAAGGACGCGCTGACCCAGGAAGGCGTCGAGAAGGTCCTGAACGAGCTGCGCGAGGAATTCGACTATATCATCTGCGACAGCCCCGCCGGGATCGAGCGCGGCGCGCAGCTCGCCATGCATTTCGCCGACGAGGCCGTTGTTGTCACCAATCCCGAGGTCTCCTCGGTCCGCGACAGTGACCGGGTGCTCGGGCTGCTGAGCTCCAAGACCCACCGCGCCGAACAGGAGAACGCCGAGCCGATCAAGGCGCAGGTGCTGCTCACCCGCTTTGACAGCGAGCGTATCGAGAGCGGCGAAATGATGAATGTCGATGACGTGCTGGAGATCCTCGCGGTGCCGCTGCTCGGCATCATCCCCGAGAGCAAGGCGGTGCTGCGTGCCTCCAACCTCGGCGTGCCGATCGTGATGGACGAGCCCTCCCCGGCCAGCCGGGCCTATGAGGACGCGATCGCCCGGCTCACCGGCGAGCAGATCGAGATCCGCTTTGATGCCGAGCCCCGCCCCGGCCTGCTGCAACGTCTGTTCGGGCGCACGTGATGAAGCTCTTCGATTTCATCCGCAAGCCCCGCAAGTCAGACTCGGCCAACACCGCCAAGGAACGCCTGCAGATCCTGCTCGCCCATGAGCGCAGCTCCGGCGGCGCCAGCCCCGACTGGCTGCCGGAACTGCAGCGCGACATCCTCGAGGTGATCCGCAAGCATATGGAGATCGACCAGGACGCCGTCGATATCCGCATGGACCGCGGTGACGAATTGTCAAGCCTGGAGATCAATATCGAGTTTCCCGGCCCCGCCAAGGCGAAACCGAGCAGCAAGGCAAAGCCCAAGAAAGCCGCCGCCAGCCGTTGAGGCGGCGGTAAGGCGCTTTCCCGGCGGCTTGTTCGCCGGGCGCGCGGCGCTGATGGTGGCGCAGATGGTAGAACCGTGAGCCGTGCTGGCAGGGCGATAGCTGTTTGTCACGTCCGCGGGTTGGCCCGCGAGCCGATCACCCCCTTTCCAACGGTCGCGTGACGCGCCATATCCTTGGCATGTCCAATGATCTCGCCCATTTCGAGAAGATCGCCCGCGCCACCGTTGCGGCACTTCCGGACCCGTTCCGCCCCGCCGCAGAAGAGGTGTTGCTGCGCATCGCCGAATGGCCCGCGCCCGACATGCTGCGCGAGCTCGACATTCGGGATCCGCTGGAGCTGACCGGCCTTTACGAAGGCATCCCGATGACCGAGAAATCCCTGTTCGACATGGGCCCCTCTCCCGATACGGTCTGGCTCTTCCGTCAGCCGATCCTCGCCGAATGGCGCGCCCGTGGCAACGTCGCTCTCGACGATCTGATCGCGCATGTGGTGACCCACGAATTCGCCCATCACTTCGGCTGGAGCGACGCCGAGATCGCCAGGGTCGATCAATGGTGGATGTGACCCGCGGCGCGCATCCCGGCACCGAAGCAGCGCTGCGGCATGACGGGCTGTGGCGGGTGTATGGTGGGTCGTGACGGGCTCGAACCGCCGACCCAGCGTGACTGCAAGGCAGGCGCGCGTCGGTCGGCCCTGAAAAGGAAGGTGCCGCAACTTCAGACATGACAGGAAAGGATGGTGGGTCGTGACGGTCTCGAACCGCCGACATTTTCGGTGTAAACGAAACGCTCTACCAACTGAGCTAACGACCCATTGCGCGCCTCTTAGCCGATGCTCGCGGGGGCTTCAACCCCTTCCGGTCAACTGGCGCTGCTGCCCGTCGCGCAGGGCAAAGACGACCCCCTGCCCGCCCTCGATCTCGCGCAGATCGCGGGTCGGACGGCCAGTCAGGATCAACCGCAGCATCCGCGAAGTGATGCCATGGGTGACGAGGATCGTCGGCGTGTCGATCCCGGCGAGAAAGGCTTCGCAGCGGGTGCGCAGGGCGGCGAAACCCTCCCCATTCGGGGCGTGCTCGTAAAGATCGAAGGCATCGCGCGCCTCGGGGTGGCGTAGCAGCAGCTCGGCGCGCAGTTCTCCGGCCCAGTCGCCTACTCCGATCTCGCTGAGCGCCGCATCGGTGCCGATCGGCGCGACCAGACCTTCCAGCGCCAGCTCGGCGGTGTGACGGGCCCGGCGCTGCGGACTGCTCAGGGCCCGGTATCCGCGCAGACCGCAGGATTGCAGGATTGCCCGCTGCGCCAACGCCTGTTCCTCTCCACGCGCGGTCAGCGGAGAGTCAAAACAGCCCTGCAGGCGGTTCTGCACGTTCCATTCGGTCTCGCCATGACGCAGGATGTAGAGCGGGGGGCAGGCGCGCATCAGGCGGCCTCCATCAGGGTCTCGCGCCCCCTTTCGAGGTGATAGATGCAACCCTGCCGGTTGCAGAGCCGTCCGGCCTCGGCAAGGTCGATGCCGCGCAGCTCCGCGCGCAGCACCTGTCCGAGCAGCCCATGGGCGATCACCACGCTCGGCCCCTGCAGGTGATCGAGGAAATCAGCGATGCGCGCGCGAAAGACCGAGATCCCCTCGCCCGCCTCGGCCGCCGCGTAGATGTCGAGCGGGCTCACCGCATCGCCCTGCAGATGCGGATGGTCCCGGACGATCGCCGAGCGGGTCAGACCCTGCCAGGCCCCCGCGTGGATCTCCATCAGCCGGGGATCCGTGCGATAGGCAGCACCCTGCAACGCGATCTCGGCCGTCTGTCGCGCCCGTCCCAGCGGGGAAACGAAGATCGCGGGCTTCTGCGCAAGGATCGGTGGCAGCAGCGCCGCTTGCCGCGCCGCATCGCGCCGACCCTGCGCCGTCAGCGGCGAGTCGAGCTGGCCCTGCAGGCGATGCTCGGCATTCCATTGGGTCTGGCCATGGCGCAGGAACCAGAGGGGCGGATGGTCTTTCACGGGGGATTCCTTGGATCGTCGGTTGGCCGCAACCTAGATTTGCCCTCCCGCAAGGACAAGCGGCCTTCGCGGCGCAGCGTTCAACGTCGGCGACATTCGCGCGAAGACAGAGGATATGCACGGATCATCGCCGATGGCAAAGGGCGCAATGGGACCGGCGGTCAAAGACACTCAAAGGAGGGGAAATGGTGGGTGATAAGAGATTTGAAAAAATGACTAAGGCCGATTCCGCTATATTTATATGAAAATAAGGGGTTTTCGCTTGCCTGAGGGGCCAAAAGTGTCATACATTTCGGCAGAAAGTGTCATACATTGAGGTTAAAATGCCCCCGAAAAATCGCATTCCCGGCCTAACGACGGACCCCAAAACGGGGGGCTGGAAGTACCAAAAACGGGTCCCTGAGGACGTCCAATCCCTCGTTGGCAAAAAGAGCTGGGGGGAGCGTCTCGGAGACGATTACGCCGCCGCCGCCGCCAAAGCGCTGCGACTGGAAGAGGAGAACCTCGCGACCATAGCGCGTTTTCGCGATCCTGAAGTAGTAGAGTCCGAACTGCGCGGCGGTGTCCTGCAGGCCGCTGCCGCCATGGTCGAATTCTCAAAGGATAAAGAAACGTTCGCCTCAGACTTTCACTGGAGTCAGGCCGCACAACAGATGCGGTCACGGGACCACCTCGAACCGGATGAGCGGGCGGAATTTCTGCGGCTCCTTCTCGCGATATCATTCGGCGAGACGGCGCAGATTGAAGCCTTCCCGCCTGCCAATCCACACAATGCCGCGCTCTTGAAAAAGCTAGGCGCTGGGGCCCCGCCCACTAATCCGACTGACCTCATAATGTTTAACGCGATGAGGGAAGCGGTGTCAGGCCAAATCACAAAGCTACCGGTCAAAAGGCGGTCTGACTCTTCTGACACATTACTGAAGCTTCTGGACCGCTACTCTGGCCTGCAGTCACTGTCAGAGAACACCCGGCGCGCGTACGCGCGCGGAATTCAGCGCTTCATTGATAATGTCGGTGACCTCGACGTTCGCGATATCACCTCGCGGATGTTGAAGGACCACCGGGACCACCTCGTCGCGTCGGGCATTGAACCGACATCTATCCGGACGCTCTTCGCCGGTATCGGTTCGGTGCTGGCCTTCGCGCAAGACGAAGAATTGATCGAAGTGAATCCGACTCTGGGCATGAAGTTCCCCCGCGACACGAAAAGTATCGAAGATCGAAAGCACCTTCCCTTTCGGCGCGATGAGGTTTCGAAGATTTGGACTGCAGCACAAGAGCGCTTCAACCCAGACGGCGACTCGCGGCTTAGCAAGGATCGCCGCCGCGCCTATCTGATGTGCGTGAAGACCCTCTTTCTGACCGGGATGCGACCGCATGAATTCTTTCGCCTGCGAAACTTCGACGTTTGCGACGTCTCCCAGCTCGACGACTATCACGATGAATGGAAGGGCATTGGAATCGACATCTGCTTCAGTAAATGTGGCAACCGTCTGATCCCCCTGCCCGACGCGCTGGCGGACCTCCCGGACTTCATCGGCGGCGGCGGTCTGGACTGTATCCGTGACGTCTCAAATATAGAAAACAAGTTCAGCGACAAACAGTTCAATCCGTTGCTGACATCGCTTGGCATCAAGCGCCCGCGCGTTTCGCTCTACTCTACGCGCGCGACCTTCAATATGGCGCTGAAGCGCAATGGCGTATCCTTAGAAGTGCGTCAGCAGATCATCGGTCATAAACCGGACGGGCAGATGATGCGCCACTACACGGACGCTGAGACGATGACGACGATGGCTGACGCCATGAATAGCGTGACGCTCTGGTAAGGACATAGCGGGGGCGCTAACGCGCGCCCCATCGCGCCCCCCATCCCGCCGCCGACTGAGTGACCGCGTCAGCACCCCGCCGCGATCTGAGTTGCCGGGATTCCGGTAAGCGACATGGTGAGATGTTCGGGGCGGCGTCAGCCGGTCGCGCGATGCGACCATATGAGCCTTTGTTCGAATCCAGATAATATGTAAAGTTGCGTCTGGGATGTTACTCGCGAGGAACTTCACGATGAGCCGAAATAGTTCTGAGGGTGAAGGGTCTGATAGACGCGCTAGAGGTTCGCGGCGCTGGTCATTTTGGCTGTTTGTGGTCGTGATGGTGCTTCTCTGGGCAGTGGCGGCACAACAGGTGATCCAGTACATCATCAACAACTAACGTTGCGGATGGTTGCCGACAGACGCCGTCGCATTATCTGCGATTCATGCCCCACGATGACGACGATAGGAAAAAGAAAGAGCGCGAACGCTGGTCGTTTGTGATCGCGGTGTTTGTGCTCTGGGTCGTGGCGATATTGTTCGTGCTCGGCTACGTGCGGTAAGGCGGCGTCAGCCGCCGCCCCTCCTGATTACCGTCCGCCGCGCGGGTTGAGGTATCCGCCATAGCGGCTTTGCTCGATCATCTTTTCTTCAATCATCTGGTCGATTTTCGTTGTGATTGTGTTGGCGATATTCAGGGCGTTGGCTTCGCCGTTCTCGCCGCCGCCTTCGACTGTGACGCTCACATTATTGGTGATAGAGAGGCCAGCGCCACTTTCACCGCCGCCTTTCATTTCAACAGGTACTTTCCTGTTTCCGGATAGCGGGATAACCGCTTCATTCGGATGCAGCATCGCCGGGATTCCGCTGGTGTTGGCGGTGCCCTCTGCGAAGTGTGGAACATCGTCCGGGTCGTAATAGTAACTTTGCTTGATCTTCGGTTCTGGCTCACGCGGTGCAGATGGTTTGTTAGCGCGGTTGGCGAAGTACGCTGAGCCTAAGCCAATGGCCATGTTGAGCCAGTTACCGTTTCCGAAGATGGAACCTAGACCGCCGCCGCCGCCCCCGCCTTCACCGCCGCCGCCGCCCGACGTCGCTTCAGCCATCATCTGCGCGCCCTGCGCCGAGCCTGACACGATGCCTGTCTGCATCTGCGCTGCGCCTGTGGCGGAACCGGTGGATACGCCAGCACCCATCGCCGACGCGGATACTAGGCCCGCCGTGGTTATGCGAGTCCCCGCCATAATCGATCCTGCGGACATCGCCGATGTGATCCGGTGACCGCCCATCGCAGCGCCGCCGCGCATGGCGTTTGAGATAGCCATTGCAGCGGACTGCCCGCCATTGATCATCGCGGCTTGCATCTGGGCAGCGGCCTGCTGATTTCCAGAATTAGGCAGGATTGCTGACATGATCTGGTCTGCCATTGCGTCCGCCATGGCGCGCTGAATCGTGCTGGCGATTTTGCTGGCGTCAAAGTCGCCTGTCAGTGCATCGGAGATGCCATCGCGGGTTGCGCCTAGGACGTTGTTTCGCAGCGCCGTGGCGGATTCCTCTGCCGTGGGCAGGGTGGATTCATATTCACTCTGCGCGGCGTCGCGTAGTGCCGTCATCGCGTCGATTTGGCGCAGATATGAAGCGGTCGTGGCGTCGATTTTGCCGCCGTTTTGAGCCATCGACTGCGCGGCGAGGTTCGCCGCTTCTGTGGTCTTGAATTGCCCGGATGCAACGAGGTCAAGCGCGGTGGCTTCGTTCTGCAGGCTGGTCAGCCGGTCCTTGATGGAATCCGTGAGCTTTTCAGTGGCCTTCTGTTCTTCGGTCAGACGGGCTTTGCGTCCGCCGCCGGTTGACTTGGAGTCGCGCTTACGCGCTGCAGCACGTGCCGCTTCAAGTTCAGCGTCTAGCTGAATTCCCTTTTCCCAAATCGCACGTTCTCCTGCGATTGCCGCCTTGCCGATCATCCCGGCACCTTGTGACCGGCCCGCCCATTCCGCCTCTTTCCGCATACGCTCTGCAGCCACTGCGGACTCGCGGACACCTTTTCCGGCCTTCAGGGCGGCAAGCTCAGTAAACTTCGACGCATTGCCGATCAGACCGCCGCCAATATTACCTAGCGTCGACATGATCGCGGAAAGCTCGGCGCGGACGCCTGTTAGATTGGATGCCCAGTCGATTGTTTGGTTGTTGGCGTCAGCCATCACCCGATTCAGCATCCCAGACTGGTCAGCGGCCTTTAGCAGCGCGTCGGCGATCTGATCGCCAACGGGTCCGCCAATTTCAGCAGCCAAACTGCGCGCCGTAGCCATATTCTTTACGAAGTCATTGACGTCCTTCGACGTGAAAACCGAATTCACGGCTTTATCGAGCTTCACGAATTCGTCGTATGCAATACCGGAATCGGAAATAATCTCCTGCATCTGCAAGAGATACCCAGAATCCACGGAACCGGGGTTCATAAAGTCTGCCCAGAAAACCTCAAAGGCACCGCCGAGGCTGTTTAGCTGCGATGTTGCAGTTTCAATTTCGCGCTGCATTTTATGCGAAATGACGCTGAATTCGGCTTCTCGCAAATCGGAGATAAGCGCTTGCACGTCGGTTGCGACTGATCCGAAGGCTGATTTGAGATGTTGGCTAATCTGCGCGGCGGATGCCTGCGTATTGGCTTCCAGCGCATCCAGCGATGTACTGAGGACGTGAATCTTCTTTGACAGGTCCTCAGTTTTCTCTTCAGCGGACGTCGCGCCGATAATCCACTGGGTCAGCATCGCTGCAGCGGCAACGCCGCCAATCGTGACCAGCGAAATGGGATTAACCATGCTCGCGATACCACCTGCCAGACCTTTCAGCGCCCCGGATGCGCCGTTGCCGGACTTTGCCATATCAGACATCACGGCGGAAAGTTGCGTTCCCTGCTGCAGGGCGATCCGCATGGGATTCATGCCCATCTCAGCCGTGACAAAGATGTCCTGGAGCTGATAGGCGGCATTTTGTGTCTGGTGGCCTGCGGTCTGCATTGCTGCGCCGTACTTTGTCATCTGTCCAGCGCCTCCCTGCAGCGCCTGAGCGGCGCGCTGACGCGCGTCTGCAGCAAGATGCGAAGATATGACTCCAGCGCGCTCAGCCTCTGCAATTTCGCGAAGTGCCGTCTCATATTGAGCGGACGCCGCATAGAGCGGGTTATACTTGGCGCGAAGAGATTCCAGCGAATTTTCAAGTGACTGTGCGGATGTCGCGGCGATATTCTGCGCGCGCTCTTGCAGCTCTAGACTGCGGTTGGTCTGCATTATCGCGGATGCGGTATCCGCGAACTGAGACCGGGCCGCGCGTACGTCCAGCGGTGTCGATGCCGCGTGAAGGCGGGACTGCAGTTGCGCGAGGTCGAGCGTCAGTTTCGCGATGCCTTGCGTATCCCCGAGTCGGGACAGCTTCTCATAAAGGCGATCAGATTGGCTCTGGCTGGTACGCATCGCCGAAGCTGCAGCTAGCTCTAGCTTGATCCGGTCATCCGAACTCTTCTTCGCGGTCTGCGCGAGGTTCGCCGAGTCTTTGGTCGCTTGTTTAATGGCGGTCGTATCAACGTTGACGCGGACGCCTTTACGCAGAGATGTAAATACGCCTTGCGTATCGCGGTCCAGACCTTTGACAGCTTGCTTTACGCCATTAATGGCTGCTTTAAATTCACGACTGCCGCGCTTGGCTGCGGCGGCGTCGATTTTTAAACGGATTTCGTGGTTTTCGCTCATTTTACTGCTCATTTGTTCAAGGATGATGTTCAAAGAGCGGGGCGGAGTCCCGACGAAAAACTCCGCCCCCAAATCCCCCGGAATGACGAAACAGGGGATGTCCTCGAACTTCTATATATTACCACAATTAGCGCTAATCTCATAGCAATTTGACAGAACGGGTCAGCATTTCTGTGCAACTTTATTTGAGAAAATATGGATTCTACAGAAACCGTATTCGCGAGGGATTTGGGGTATCCTTCTTTATGCCGTGGGTCCCTACTGCAACTTTATTTGGGTCAAAAATTGAATCTAAAAATAGGGGAATGCGATTCAAAGAGGGGTACCCCTCTTTCCCCGGCGGGTCCCTTTGTATTTCGATGCCGTGTAACTGGTGGGTTGCTCTGCAACTCTTTCACGGGTACTACGCCGCGATTCAACCCTAGGGTGTACTCCCCCTTTGGGCCCCTCTGGCGTTTTTATCCTGCAAATATCAAGCTTTTAGCTGGCTATCCTGACCCGCTGACGCGGGTCAACACCATCACGTCGACACGTCGACACGACAGCCGCCGTGCCTGCCGCCAATGTGCCAGAATGAATTACTGAATTGCTGGATCAAAGTGAAACTGGCACGGGCCTGCCCGCTGACGCGGGTGGTGTGATAGTAGGTCAGTGGCGTGGTGCGTCGGTGGCGCGGTGTGGTGGTGCGTCGGTGGCGCGGTGTGGTGGTGCTGTCCCGCGTCAGCGGGATATGAAGCGATATCAGCGCCTTAGACGTCATGTGCCCGCGTCAGCGGGGGGTTGGTAGGGTGGTGGCGGGGATGGCGCTCAGAGGCGCTCTGAGGCGCTCTGAGGGCGTCTCAAGTGTGGTTAGTTGCCCTGATATACCTGCGCCTTCATTAGCATCTGGCGTACGCTGTTGGCGTTGTATTCCTTACCGCTGTCGCGACGTGACCAAGCTCTGCCAGCTCCTTGGCGATGGTGCGCAGGCTGCGGCGCTTGCCGGTCTTAGGTGATGCGCGGTACAGGCGCTTGGCTTCGGCTATAGTCGCCTCAGGTACCGCCTTGCGCCCCTCTACCCGGTGTCCGATGGCAGTGCTCTTGCGGTCCCGTGCGTGGCGTAGTTTGTCTACAGTGGTGCGGCGGTCGAAAGCGGCGACTGCGCCTAGAATGGTCCGAACCATTTCAGCCGTTGGCGTGTCGGAACCGAAATAGTCGGGCGATGTTGTCGGGATGAGGTCGATACCCTCATCTTTCAGCATCTTGTAGCCAAGCTCCTGTACCAGCACGTCACGGGCGAAGCGATCAGGCGATTCAACGAGGATGGTGCGCGTACCGTTGGACAGGACAGCGTCTAGCAGGCTCATCATTCCCGGTCGCTGGTCGATAGGATCAGTGCCGGATACTGCAGCGTCATAGTAGGTACCTATAACCTCATATCCGTTCGCAGCGGCGTATCCTTCGATGGCGGCGAGCTGGCGTTTGTCCGAGTCCTTGTCCGGACCCGAGTTTGTCGCGCTCGAAGTCCGCAAATAGGCAAAAGCTGGGATTTTCTTGTCCGCCATTATCTCATTCTTTCAACGATCTAGGATGATTTTTCGTTATCTATCTTGAGTAAAATAACGCTTGGCGTTGTGGTTTCAAGGGGATTTGGCGGGGTGCGGACAGAAATAACCCCGCCCCGCCGTGGGGCGTTGGGGCGGGGCGACGGTGCTAAAATGGCCTCCCTGAAACGGCATAAAATTTAGCACTATGGCGATAATTTGGCAACGTTCGGATGAGGGACGGCGTCAGCAGTCAGGTTAACAATATTGCGTGAACGCATCAGTATACGCAATATTGTTACTATACACTATATAGTGTGTTTGGGGGTGTTAGCGCAACTATATGTAGATTCAGGTTGCATAGGCATTTCCTGACTCTTTTAATCAGGTTTAACAAGGCTTCCAGCGGCTGGAAGGTTGTCTAGTTGAGAACGATTCGCAACTTTGGCGGGAAGTTGCTTTTCCGGATGCGGACAGCGACTGCAGGGCCGTTTCTGGCGTTTTGCGTGCGATGGTGGCGGTAGTTGGGTTGTTAGGTGCTTACTATCATAATGTGCGTGTATCCCGGCGGTGAACAGGGCGGGTGGAAAAGCAATATATTCAAGTGATGGGCGCGTTATAGGTGGTGGAGAAGGGTGTTTTGCGGACCTCGCGGTCCGTTTTGCGGACCTCTGCGGACCTCTGCGGAGGTAGGTCCGCAAGGAATAACCCATTAAAAACAAGTACTTATAGGTTTTGCGGACCTCGCGGACCTCTAACCCTTCTGAGTCTTGTCATTTTCTTTTTTTTCTTCCGATGGATAGGATGAAAGACGCCTGAAAAAAAAGAAAAAGAGGGTAGGTGGAGGCGGTCAGAGGTCCGCGAGGTCCGCAAGGTCCGCAAGTCGAACCTAAGCGTTTGAAACTAAAGGGTTATTCTCGCGGAGGTAGGTCGGCAACCACATCCGCAGAGGTCCGCAGAGGTCCGCAAAACCCCCGCGAGGTCCGCAACTGTAACCTTGAAACGCAAAAAGGCGCGCTGACGCGCGCCTCTCACTGAGACAACAAAACTGCAGACCAGCGTCAAGCCGTCTTGCTCATCCGGTACACCACCCCCTTATTCTTGCGGTCTTCCATCGTCGCAAAGGTCAGGGTGCCCGCCTCAGTCGCGTGTGGCTTCCTCGCGAGCTTCTCGAACTGACCCTTGATCTTGCCTGCTGTGTTGTATGAGCCGTCGTGGTTGTTGTAGCCCCAGCCGTGAATCTGGATGGGGTCCGGCTTCTCGTCACCGACTTCGATCCTCGCACGCTCATCACCGTTCAAGATATCCATGATGTTGACGGTACGCTCCCCCACAAACTTCGCAGCTCCACCGGGGCGGAACAGGGTTCCATCCGGGTAGTCTGCCATCATTTCAATAAGCTCCTGCACGCCGTCCTGTGCCGCGTCAGCGGCCTTCGCGCGCTCATCATCCTGCCCTTCCAGAAATTTATAAAGCCCCGCCGCTCCAAGAACTCCGCCCATCACCCGGCTCCAGTTCTCGTAGGAGGCCAGCACGTTGTCGCTCTTCTGTACCATCCCCTTCGCTACCCAGTTCTGAATAATCGTCAGGCAGGCGTGAACCAGTTCCGAACGATTCTCCAACGCCCAGCCCCGGATATCGTTGTGACGGAACCCGGTGCGCAACTCGGGGTTGGCGAGACGCGCGTCCAGCCCGATGAACAGGAGACGCCGCGCCAGTTCGGACGTAAGAGTCACGTTGTTACCGGTGAAGACCCATGCGCAGCGGACGTCAACTTCGACCGTCTGCGACCTGCCAAGGATACGTGCCTGATAGACTGGCGCGGTCATTGCTGAGGCAAGCTCGCCACTGTCAACGGAGTGGTTAATGTTGTCGAAGAACACGACGTTTTGACCATTGGAAAGAACAGAAGTGAGCGTCTTAGACATTTCATCCTTGTTCGTGGGCATTGCAAGCGCCGGTGTGGGACGCCCTGTCGCGATTATCGAGAACGTGTCAGTTAAAAGTGATGCCCCGGTTCCCGGTGCTGGCTTTGTGAGCAGGTGCCCAGGCGTAGGCCCCTCGACCAGTTCCCGCATGAAGGGTAAAAGAATAAGCGCCATCATGTTAGTGACAGCCGCGACCCCCTCGCCCTCTAGCGCCTGTGACACTATCTCAGGGCGCGACAATGCTCCGAGCGGAAAGTCCGCCAGAATCTCTTCGACTATCAAGCGCTTCGCCGCGTCAACTTCAGCCTTTGTTGGCACATCCGAAACCTTACCCACGTTCAACGTTGCGTCGGGGTTATAATAGAGGCGGCTGGCGTAGTCGTAGCCCGGAGTCGTGAGAAGGTCCCCAGAGCGCGTGAACGTGGGCGTAGAGACCAGCCCCTTCAGCTCGGGGTACGTGCCATAATCCGCCGCGAAGAGGTGCTTGACGACGTCGTCAGGGGCGCTGACGCCGGTCGTCTGACCACCGTCACCGCTGACGCGGACATACCGTGCCGCCGTGTTCAGCAGATACGCAAATCCATAGGCGTCGACGAACTTCAGCGACGCATGCCCTGCCGAATTTTCACGGACCACACAAAGGCGTTCCATGTAGTGGAAAACATGCGGCTTGGCGAGGTTGGCGTCCTTCAAGCGGCGGTCGCTGTACTCCACCATATCGTGAAAATCCCATTCGTTGACCACGGCGATATTTGTGCCGGTGCCGGTCTTGGCTGCAGCCTTTACCTTTTCCTTCTCCTCATCCCGGCGCGCCTTCTCGGCGTCCTTCCAGAGCGCGTTAAGGTCGCGCTTGCCCAGCAACGTCACCTTGATAATGGCATCAGTGATGCGCGCCCGAGTCGTTGTGTCCGCGCCTGCGGCGATAGCTTCACCGATCAGGCCCTTGATCTCGGATTCGGTGGTGTCGTTGCTGAAGCGCTGCGCGCGCTCTTCAAACGTGGCGCTCTTAGTCAGTTCCTCCTCAACAGACTCCGCCGGGTCCTCCTCATCTGCAGCGGGCAGAATGTAAGCACTGCCCTGTTCGATAAGGTCCCGCTCAAACCAGCCGTCCGAAAGTGCCTGCGCTAGCATGTCCAACCGGTCATGCCCGGAGCAACTGTTATGCTTACAGGCCCACTGAAACCCGTCGTCGCCGTCACCGTCGCGAACGTGGCAACCGCCGTCATCGGCATCGCCTGCGTTGCCGTGTAGATGATCAAACGGACATTCAACGACCAGTAGACCTCCCTTGTCCTCTCGGACCTTGTCCGGAGCTTCAGCCTTCAAAAGCTCTGCCACTTCAAACGAGCGCGCGGTTTCAGCCGCCCAGCCCTTCAGGGTGCTGCCCTCACCATCGGCCTTTAGCTTGCTGTCGACCGTGGGGACCTCATCGAAGGTCAGCGCCCGTCCGCGATATACGGCGACGTAATAATCGGCCTTTGGACGATGCGACGGCGCATAGAAAGCGCGGCTTACATCTTCACAAGATTCGTCATGAATCACGCCCAGCATCTGCGCCAGACCCCGGACCTTGCTTGCAAATGCCGCCTGCTGGACCTTCTGAAACGGGCCAAGGTCCGTGATCTTCTGGGCCTCTGCCAACGGCACGACCACCCGCCACTTTTCCAGTGGCGCATGTTCCAGCGCGATCTTCACGCCCTCCTCGGTGTGTAGATGCTGGTCTTTGATGCGCGCCGATGCGATGTGGGAAGGCCGGTGCTGACCGCGATCAGTAAGGTACTGGCGCACCTGCTCATCCGTCGGGTCAGACTCGATCTTCAACGCCTTTAGCACCGCGTCGCGGCTAAGGAGCGTAGTCGTCGTGCCGTCGTTGAAAGACGTATAGAATAGAGCCGCGATGCCTAGCTTTTCTAGGCGCTCCTCGGCCTCCTCCATGCTGTCGCCGGATTCCACATCAAGTGAAAGACACTCGGCAGTGGCCATGGCCTGAGCGGTACGCCGGTTGCCAGCGGATGCGCCGAACACAAGGGGCATGTAGCCCTTTTCCCGACGCTCGAAATGGCGTGTGAGGGAACCTTCCGGGCCTCCTTCCAGCCAGTGCTGCAGGGGCGCGGTCTGATTGTTCCACGTTGTCTGCTTGATGTCGCCGTGACGATTCTTTGGGAGGAGGAACGTCATTGGACGTGCAAGGACGGCCTGCCATGCAGCCGAGTCTTCACCATAAACGTAAGCGTCATTCATCGGCGCGTTGCCGTGATAGGCGGCGAGGTCAATTACCTTTGCGCTAGTGGTGGTGTCGTTGGTCGAAGTTTCGTCTGCCGCTGACGCGGCGGCGCTAGTATTCTTAGTCATTTTTCATGCCTGTATATTGTAGTGGTTAACCCCAACGGCAACATGTCGCCGGGAATAGTCGCGCAGGTTAGTCTGCGCTTGACATTGTGGTAACTCAATTTTGAAGCTGAGTCGAATCTGAGAGGGTCAACGGGTCAGAGATTCTTTTTCAGTGACCCGTTTCCGGTGGAAAGGCTTGCTAAAGTACTGGTCCACTGCTATAAATAAATTACGGTTGTAGTGGGCCGTGAAGTACTAAAGGGGGCCTGCCTGTGGTCCTCTTTTTAACCCCCGGCGCTCAGTAGTACTCAGCGCCGGGGGTTTCTTTTTGTCAGTGGAGTAGCAGCCACTTCGACCGGACCTCACAATTCGGGTCCAGCATCCGAAAAATGCCGTTCAACGTCTTTGCCATGACCTCATTCCTAGATTTGCAGTTTGGAAGTCGGGCCATTTGCGCCAGCTCGGCGGCATAGGCCGCGATTGCTTCATTATCCATCGATCAGACCGGGTCATAGACGTTTAGGACATCGACCAGCGCTTCGGTGCTCAGCACCTCCTGCAGTGGCCTGTACTGGCCAGCACCGCAAGCGCTCGACCATAAGTCACCATCTTCCTGATTTGGAATAAATCCGTTCACTAACAGGACCTTACGCGCAATATCTTGCCGCCCATCCAACTCATTTATGAGGTATTGAAGGCTGATATAGTAGCCGTTTTGTTTCCGTCGTTTCAGTGCGTTATGGATTAGCATCGAAATTTCCCACTCGACGCGGAATTGTGCATTGTCTGTCATTGTTACTCTTCTTAAGGTTGTTTTGATTGTTGGGATTGTTTTTGGTCCCGGCGCGACTAGGAGAGAGGCCGCGCCGGGGTAGTCGCCCGTGGGCAACTATACCGCAGCTCTGCAGGCTGCACGCTCTGCGAGCATCTGTTCGATTTGGGTGGCTAGGAGTCGATCCTCTTCGAGAAACTGATCGTCGGTCCAAGCTTCTCGCGCCTTCAATCCTGCCCGGATTTTCCGGTCACGTTCGGCCTGCCGCGCCGCGCGCTCCTTCCCGGCTGGCGACCTTCTGTCATACGGGCCACCACCGCCCAGCGGCCCGATTGGGCCACCGGTTCCGGCGTCCTCGTTTCCTAGTTCTATCGTGGAGACGCCAACGAGCGCAGATAGATCAATCTGATCGTCGAAGCTCATCGGGTGCCATCCTTGCTGTCCGCGATCCCGCGAAGCTTGTTCCGCGTGATCTCAGCCGCTGTCAGCGTCGTGGGCGTCGCCTTCGATGGTACAGGCCGCGCTGGGGCGGGGCTGGCAATCTTGCGTGGCTGCGCCGGGGCAGGCGCGGGTGTGCCGCTCAAAATGTCCGTCACGGCGCGCATCACGGCGTCACGTTCCATGGCAGTAAGAGCTGGAAATTTCTTCTCATCGTCAGGAAGGATGATATAGCCACGCCCTCGCAGGCTAAAGATGTGCGTTTTCCAGTTATTTCCGACGGTTAGAAGGTGCTCGACAACGGATGTAATTACGTCCTTCCTCACGAAATGAGCCCCCACTGGCGCGCCTTGGCGATCCGCTGGGCAGGGCTGAGCGCCAGCACACGCCGCAGCATCGTCGCTTCGTCGGTGACGCTGGAAGAATCCTTCGTTTCTGCGCCGGTCATGCCCAGCTCCCTGCTGCGAGAAATGCGCTGAGCCGGGCTGAGGCGCGCCAATGCCGCGTGCTCTTCTTCGTCTCCCGCCGCAATCTTCTCAGCAACTGCGGCGTTCCGGGCGGCTTCACGAACCGGGCCGAGCGCCTGCGCTTCTTCCATCCATGACGCGGACAGGCTGTCATCTGTCAGGACCGCAAGGCGCGCTGACGGCAGGGCCATAATTTCTTCTGCGGTGAGGGTCACGCCAAGCACTGCGCGGGCTTCGGTTCCGATCTTATCAGCGACAGCTTCCCAGCGTGCGCGGGTGCGGTCATCGGCAGTTTCAAGGATGTTCTTAAAGTTCTCAGTAGACATATTCTTCTTTCTTTTCGGTGATTTGGTTTGATGTGGGTGTGATTTGGGGTGCGTTAGCGAGGGCGAACAGTGGGGAAAAGCTTGCCCAGTCTGGAAGGCTGCTTTCGTCTCCGAGGACAACGTATGGTAGTACGGCATCGCTGGTCAGGATGGTCAGGCGCAAGGACTCGATGTCAGCGAACAGGACGCTGGTCGACTGGCTGGCGGCGAGGCCCTCCGAGAACGCTGTCTGAGCCCGGTAGGCCCGGCCCTTCATTACGGGGTCCAGCCAATCAACGAGCGCGTGCGCGGCACTAACATCACCGCCGATATAGTGGTCCTCGCCGTCATTTTTAGCGGCGGCAAAGGTCGCTGGAAGGCCAAAACTTTCGCGCCACTTGACCAGCGGCAAGACTCTGTAGAGCGCGTAGCGCTTGGGACGTCCGCCATCATTTGGTACATCTGCGAGCCGGGCGCTGATGGTGTTGCGATGCGCTCGAAGCGCTCTGCAAAGGTCAGATTGGGTAACAGTAAGCACCTTGAAATATGCTCCTAAATTTGTGACTTGACTTTGATTTGATACTGTTATAACAGACCCGCCGCTTGCCGTCAAGCATACTGCACCGAACGGGTCAAGTCATTTGTGCATTATTTTTTGATGGCCATGCTGATCGTGTCACAATCGCTGACAAGATGCCATTTATACTAACCTTTACAACAAGTTGACTTTGAGCGATGGTCCGCTCATGGTAACGAGAATCAGAAAGGTTAATGATGAATAATGATGAAATGCACGGCAAAGCGATTCGCTTGGTCGAATCACTTCGAGCTACTATTGAGCAGGAATTGAGCGCTGAAGTGCTCGCGAAGATGGAGTCTGATGTCGGGGAACTGGGCACGCTCATCGGTGAGCTGCAGGCTGGTCTGGCAGCATAGCGCCGCTAACCCGCTGACCCGCTGACGCGGGCTACATGGCGTCTCAGCGCGACACACAGGCACGCGTCAGGGCATGCACACCACCGCACCACACACAGGCGCATCCTCACAAGGCATGCCAGCACCACACGACACGCCAGCGCCGGGTGGGAGTCTCAGGGCGTCTGTGAGACGGTAGGGGCCGCGTCAGCGGCCCTGCCCTGCCCTGCCCGACTGCTACCTATTGCCGAGCATATCACCGCACGTCCTCACAACACCCATTTTGCGGCAAGTTGTGCAAAGTTGCCGGGCTGGCCTAAAGAGCACTGCGGGGAATCCGCCTGTCCCGGCGTAAATCCGGCCCTACAGACGTCATACAAAATCGCGAAAGTGTCATACATTTTGGGCCAAAGTGTCATACATTGGCCTTCGCGGGGCCGTCTAAGTCATTGAAATATAAGGAAAAGAGTATGGTGGGTGATAAGAGATTTGAACTCCTGACATCTTCGATGTGAACGAAGCGCTCTACCACTGAGCTAATCACCCGTGCCGTGCGAATTATCCAATTGCGCGCCGCCTTGCAAGGGGGCGGCGCGCAAATTTTTGCTATTCGGCGGTCTTGTCGCGCGGCGCGACCTTTGCGGCCGCGGGGTCGGTCTTGCTCTGGCGGAGCTTCACCGTCATGATCCTGGCATTTGGCATATCGCGCTGCTTGCGCACCATGACACGGCCCAGCGGCGGCAGGGCAAGTTCGCGGTCTTCGGCGAGCGCTTCGCCCAGAACGGAGAGCATCGTCTCGATGACCGGTTTGGCGTCCTTCTTCTTGACCCCGGCGCGTTCGACAACTGTCGCGATCAGCTCCTTCTTGCGCAGTACGGGGCCGAGGATCACCGGTTTCGCGGCATCGACCAAGGTCGGTCTGGCCGGGTCTTCGGCCGGCGCCGTGATCATGTCGAGGGACGAGACCGGTGCCGGAGCCTGCGCTTCCGGTTTGGCGGTCGCCTTTCTTGAGCTCCGTGTTGTCGAGGATCTGCCGGTCGCGGATTTGCCTGCCGTCGTTGTCTTCTTCGTCATACTGATGAACCACCGTAAGCGTTTCCTGCCTGCCACCTTCCGTCTGTCATCATGATGGGTTCATTGGACCCTATTGATTGTTGGACTGGAT
>NZ_JBHUMP010000022.1:0-44044 GCF_042685005.1 Sulfitobacter aestuarii
GTGAGAAGATCACCCGAACCGGCGCCGTTGAAGGGATAGCGTTCCGGATCAGCGACTAAATCAGCACCCTGTTAGAAGCCGCTGCGTGCCGCCCCGGCCCGGCGATCCCGATCCCAAACCTAAGCATCCATACAGGACGAACAGCGCGTATGTGGCCTTGGCATCGGCCCCCTCAGCTTTCAGGAGGGGTCAACCTACGCCATATGCAACCGATATATCGGTTGCATATCAAGTCAGGATATTCCATAAAATTCTGAAAGGAGGTGAGGGATGGCTCGGGAAACGGGGAAAGCTGCGCTGGCATACAAGGCTATCGAGACCATGATTCTCTACGGAGAGGTCGCTCCGAATTCACTGGTTTCCGAGGCACAATTGATGCGGCTGACCGGGCTGGGCAGAACCCCTATTCGTGAGGCCTTGCAGCAGCTGTCGCGAAATAGGCTGGTCGAGATCTATCCCAGCAAGGGCGTGCTGGTTCCGCGCGTATCGGTCGAGGAACAGCTGCGCATTCTGGAAACCCGGCGCGTGCTTGAGGTACTGGCCGTCAGACTCGCCTGTGAGCGTGCCACTCAGGAGGAAAGACAGCGGATGGCGGACATGGCCAGGTTTCTTTCCCGGAATGAACCGGAAATCCGTGAATATGTCGGGACGCTGACCGAAACCCATGATCTGATCGTCGCGGGGGCGCATAACGATTATCTGACCATGGCGATGGCCCCGCTTCAGGGGTTGTCACGCCGATTCTGGATCAGCCGGTTGAAAGACGCGCACCGCGAAATCCGGATCGGTTCCAAACTGCATATTATGATCCTGGAGGCCATTGTCGCCCAGGACAGCGCCGCCGCGGAAAAGGCGTCGCGGGATCTGAACGACTATCTGGTCAATTTCGCGCTGGACAGTATCGGCGGAAAATAGAGCGAAGCTCCGCGACTTGACGATTTCGATGATCGTCCCCCCCTGATGTGGCGATTACGCTCGGCGGGGTTAGTCACGACGGTAGCACGGGCCGAGCGGAGCCTTCGCGTAGCGAAGCGAGGCCCGTGCGGGTCGCCTGGTTGCGGTGTTTGGCCTCGCCGGGACTTGTCTCGGCATCGGCTGAATATGGAGGCCCCGCGTTGCATGCATCCTGTCCGGACGGGAACGCTTTCGTCTTTGATGATGCGCGCGACCGCAGTCGATCGGATGCGCGCCCTTCTCTCTGACGGCGCATCCGAAGCCGACCCCCGAATTTACCGAAACAAAGCTGATTTCACCTTCTGATTGTGAAGATTTCCACGCCATAAGAGTTCCTGTGCCCCTGAAGCATGCGGGAAGGGGCTTGGCTAAGGCCGGAGGTCAGTGAATCGACAAAGCCTGCGCGCACTGGCAACCTGTGGCGCGGCCCAAGGCTTGACATATCGTCACGCAGCCGATCACGAGTACCGAGAAGCCCCGTCGCTCGAGCCTCCGCCACAACAGGCCAGTTCGAGCGCTTCAAGCTGCCGATTTCGTGGCATGCGAGGCAGACGCTGTCACCCCAGGGATGCGCGATGGGTTGAGGGGCGCGCCGATGCAAGTGCAGCTGCCGGTGGGAACGACGATATCGCCATTATCCAAGCGATCCTACGGGCTTGGGATAGCTGCATCTCCCGAGATATGCGCCCCTGCCCCCGAGGACACAAACGCCCGATAATGCGCAACAGCGGGTCTATGGGCATCAACGCGGTTGCGCGAGATATTACCATCCTCGATGGTTGGACACATAACCCACAGTCAGATAACTGTTTTCCCACTGCTCACCTTGTCAATTGAAGCGAAAACATAGCACCCACATGAAAAAAGTCCTCATCACCGGCACCGCCGGGTTCATCGGTTTCCATCTGGCCAAGCTGCTACTCGCAGAAGGGTTCCAGGTGCATGGCTATGACGGCATGACTGATTATTACGACGTCACCCTGAAACAGCGCCGCCATGCGCTGTTGCTGCAGAACCCCGGTTTCGCGGCGACCGAAGGTCTGCTTGAGGACCGCGATTTGTTCGACAGGATCTGCGACGATTTTCAGCCGGAGATCATCGTCCATCTCGCGGCGCAGGCCGGGGTGCGCTACAGTCTGGAGAACCCGCGCAGCTATCTGGATTCCAACGTCATCGGCACGTTCAACGTGATGGAGGCGGCGCGACGTCTGCAGGTCGAACATCTCCTGATGGCCTCGACCTCTTCTGTCTATGGCGCCAACGAGGACATGCCCTTCGTTGAAACCGACCGGACCGATACGCAGCTCACCATCTATGCCGCCACCAAGAAGGCGACCGAGGGGATGGGCCATGCCTATGCGCATCTGTGGAACATCCCCACCACGATGTTTCGGTTCTTCACCGTTTACGGTCCCTGGGGGCGTCCCGATCTCGCGCTCTATAAATTCGTCGATGCGATCCTCGATAACCGCCCCATCGACATCTACAATCATGGCGACATGTATCGCGACTTCACCTATGTCGACGATCTCGTCCGGGGTATCCGACTGCTGATCGACGCGGTGCCCGAACGTCCCGCGTCGCGCGAGGATATTGCGGAAGGAGACAGCCTGTCGCCGGTCGCACCCTATCGTGTCGTCAACATCGGCAATTCCGACAAGGTGCGGCTGCTCGATTTCGTCGATGCGATCGAGGAATGTCTTGGACAACCCGCCCAACGTAATTACATGGACATGCAGATGGGCGACGTTCCGGCGACCTGGGCGGATGCCGATCTGCTGCACAAGCTCACCGGCTACCGCCCGCAGACGGATTTCAAGGACGGTATCGCGCGTTTCGTCGCGTGGTTCCGGGAGTATTATGATAAATAGCACTGGCATGTCGGAACATCGCCGAGGGCTGCTACAATGAAATCCAAGTCGTCGCAGAGCAAGATCGCCGTGATCGGCCTCGGCTATGTCGGCCTCCCTTTGGCGGTAGAGTTCGGCAAGCGACGGCCGGTCGTGGGCTTCGACATCAACGAGGATCGCATTGAAGAGCTGTCTGGGGGGTATGACCGAACCAGAGAGCTGACCCCCGAAGAGCTAAGGGCGGCAAAACATCTGACCTATGCCAGCAAGGTGAATACGATTGCCGATTGTACGATCTATATCGTCACGGTCCCTACGCCGGTCGACCGCCACAAGCGCCCCGACCTCACGCCGCTGCTGCGCGCTTCAGAGACCGTCGGCAAGGTGCTAAAGAAGGGCGACATCGTGATCTACGAGAGCACGGTCTACCCCGGTGCGACGGAGGAAGATTGTGTTCCCCTGCTTCAGGAGCATTCGGGCCTTAAGTTCAATGTTGACTTTTTCTGCGGCTACAGCCCCGAGAGGATCAACCCCGGCGACAGGGAACATCGCCTGACAGATATCAGGAAGGTGACGGCCGGATCGACGCCTGAGGTCGCCGAGACCGTCGATGTGCTTTATGCGGAGATCATCACCGCAGGTACCTACAGGGCCGAGAGCATCCGCGTGGCGGAGGCGGCAAAGGTCATCGAAAACTCCCAGCGTGATCTCAACATCGCGCTGGTGAACGAGCTCGCGATGATCTTCAACAAGATGGGGATCGACACGGATGCGGTTCTGAGAGCCGCCGGAACGAAATGGAATTTTCTGCCCTTCCGCCCGGGACTTGTCGGCGGTCACTGTATCGGCGTTGACCCCTATTATCTGACGCACAAGGCCAAGGAGATTGGTTATCACCCGCAGGTGATCCTCGCCGGGCGGCGTATCAACGATGGCATGGGTGCCTATGTGGCCGGGCAGCTCATCAAGGCAATGTTGAAACAGCGGATTCAGGTGCACGGCGCGCGGGTGCTGGTGCTTGGGTTGGCGTTCAAGGAGAATTGTCCTGACCTGCGTAATACAAGGGTGGTGGACGTGATCCGCGAGCTTGAGGATTATGGCGCTACGGTGGATGTCCATGACCCCTGGGTAGAACCGGAGGATGCTCTGGCCGAGTTTGGGATCGGCCTCATCGAAGAGCCGATGGCGAAGACCTATGATGCTGTTCTACTGGCCGTGCCGCATGAAGAGTTTCGCAGCGAAAGCGCCGCAAAGATGCGCGGCTACGGAAAAGACGATCACGTGTTCTTCGATCTCAAGAGCGTTTTTCCTCCCGCCGAGAGCAACCTGCGCCTCTGACGAGAGACAGGTAAATATGACCGTCTCGTTAAGCCAGTCTCGGTGAGGCTGGCTTTTTCGTTTGAAGGACGGTGAAGCCGCTCACCGCCCCACCTCGGCCGTGATCTCCAGCAGCACCGGCGCATTGCGCGGCAGGCGCATCACGCCGATCACCGAACGCGGATGCCGTCCGGGACCGCCGAAAGCGTCAATGAAGACCTGCGAGGCGGCGTCCGCAACCTCGGAGATGAATTCGAACTCCGGTGACACGGCGACAAAGACATCCATCCGCAGGATCTGGCGCACTTTCTCGCCTTCGCCGAGCTGCGCCTCGAGCCAGCCGAGCCCCTGCCGTGCGGCGATCTCGGCGCTTTCCTTGGCCGTGGTAAGGTCGATGGTATCGCCGCATCGTCCGGCGGCGTGGATTTCGGTATCGCTGATCTTGGCGATCTGTCCGGCGAGGAACAGGATATTGCCGGAGCGTTTCGCCGGTTCATAGGCGTAGATAGTTCTATGCAAGCTCGTTCCCGTCTTCTCCTGCATATTCATGCGCTTGCCTCCGCTGATCGCGCGCGGTGGCGCAGTGTTTGAAAGAGATAGGTCAGGACCAGAACCAGCACGCCGAGGCCGGAGGTCAGCAGACCGGGATGGATCATCAGTGCTGCAACGACGAAGAGCAGAGCGCGCAGCACCAGGTTGAGCCGCCCGCCGCCGAACCAGCCGACCACCACCACCGACATGCAGATCAGCGCGAGGGCCGAGCGGGTCAGGGAGTAGAGCAGCTCCACGCTGAAGCTCGGGGCCAGCAGGTCTAGATTGGCCACGAAGAGGAACGGGATCACGTAGATCGGCAACCCGATGGCGAAGGCGGCCCAGCCGACGCGTGACGCGGATTCACCGGCGATCGGCGCGGCAGCATAGGCCGCCACGGCCAGCGGCGGGGTGATCTGGCCGAGCACCGCGAAATAGAAGACGAAGAGATGCGCGGCGAGCGGATCGGCACCGAGCTTCACCAGCGCGGGCGCGACCAGCGTCGCCTGGATGATATAGGCCGCGGTCGTCGGCATGCCCATGCCGAAGATGAAGGAGGCCAGCATCGCCAGCACCAGCGCGACGTTGAGCGAGCCGCCGGAGAAATCGGTGACGAGCGCGCTGAAGCGGAAGCCGAGGCCGGAGATTTGCACGATCCCGACGATGATCCCCGCGGAGGCACAGGCGGCTGCCACCACCACGGCGCCCTCCACACCCGAGCGGATACCGGCGATGAGCTGCTCCGCCCCGATGAAGGTCGAGCGACGCAGGAACGGGGTGATCAGCGCGGCCAGCACGCCCCAGAAGGCGGCGTAGCTCGGGGTGAACCCCTGCAGCATCAGCACCACCAGCACGATCACCGGCAGGATGAAAGTCCAGCCCTGCGCCATCACCCGGCGGGTCGAGCCCGCCTCGGCGCGCGGCAACGGTGCGAGATCGTGGCGCAGCGCCATCAGATGCACACTGATCAGCAACGCGCCGAAGAACAGCAGCGCGGGGAGCGAGGCGGCGAGCACCACTTCGACATATTCGATGCCGAGGATCGCCGCCATCAGGAAGGCCGCCGCACCCATGATCGGCGGGGTGATCTGCCCGCCGGTGGAGGCGATCGCCTCGATCGCTCCTGCGAAACGGCCTGGATAGCCAAGGTTCTTCATCATCGGGATGGTCAGCGAGCCGGTCGTCGCCACATTGGCCACAGAGGAGCCCGACATCATGCCCATGAGGCCCGAGGCGATCACCGCGATCTTGGCCGGGCCGCCGCGGCTGGTGCCGGTCACCGTGCGGGTCATGGCGATGAAGAAATCACCGCCGCCCGCGACCTGCAGCACCGCGCCAAACATGACGAAGAGGAAGATATATTCCGCCGAGACACCCAGCGCCGTGCCGAAAATCCCCTCGAAGCTGAAATACATCTGATCGACGAATTCGTTCAGGCCCACGCCGCCATGGGCGAGCGGGCGCAGGAAATCGACATGTCTCAGATAGGGGCCGACGAAAGCATAGGCGATGAAGATCAGGCAGAGGATCGAGATCATCGGCCCGAGGCTGCGCCGTGTGATCTCAAGCGCCAGCACTACGGTGCCCAGAGCCACGAAGATCTCGAGCGGACTTGCATCGAGCGTCCAGGGCGGGCGCACCACGATCTGCGGCGCAAAGATGATCGCATAGCCGAGACAGATGATCGCCAGACCGGCCAGCGCGAAATCGAGCGCGCGCCCGGCCCAGCCGCGTGCCATCGGATAGAGCAGAAGCACGATGAGCGCCGCGAACAGCAGATGCCCCGAGCGCAGCACCAGGTTGGGTGCCAGCCAGAGCGGCGATGCCGCTACGAGATGGAACAGGGCCATCAGGATCGCGAGGCCGCACACCATCCGGTCGCGCAGGGACATCTCTGCCAGGACGCTCATCTTGTCTTACCCCGCAGTCTTGAGCTGCGGCTCGCCATAGGCGATGCCCTGCTCGTCGAAATAGGCCTTGGCCCCGTCATGCAGCGGGATGACCATGCCCTTGCCGACCGTCTCGGCCGAGATATTGCCGAGCAGCGCATGGGTCTTCTTGAACTCCTCGAGATTCTCCCAGACCGTCTTGACGATCTCCTTTGCCGCCTCGTCCGACATTTTCTCGGAGGTGAAGAGGATCGTGTTGGTGCCCACGGTCTCGGCGGGACTGTCCTGACCCTCGAAGAGCCCTTCGGGCAGGGTCACCCGCTCGAACCCACCGCTGTTCTCCAGGAAGCGGTCGAGCACGGCAGGGTCGATCGACAGGGCGCGCATCGGGCGCACGGTCTCGTTCTGGCGCACCGTCGGATGCGGCCAGAGCGACAGCCACATCACCGCATCGAGCTCGCCATTGCGCAGGGCGTTGTGGGATTCAGACCAGCTCAGCTTGGCGATCCGCCCGCCATCGGCCTCGATATCCTCCATGGACATGTCCGCTGCCGCCAGCAGCTTCTCGAAGGCGAGCCAGGAGGTCTGGCCGGGCTGCCCCGCCGATATACGCTTGCCGCGCAGGTCCTGCAGACTGCGGATGTCGGAATTGCCGTCGACCCAGATCTGCACCGCGCTTTGCATGATGGTCATCAGCCCGCGCAGGTTCTGCACCGGCGCCTCGGGGGTGGCGGGGTCGCGACCGTGGTAGGCATCAAAAGCGTTGCTCGCCGAGGTGATGCCGAGATCGGCCTTGCCCGCCGAGACCCGCAGGATATTCGGCCCCGAGCCGCCGGGCTGCACGTCGATGATCGTGTCGGGATAGACACCGCGCAGCAGATTGGCGAGGCCGGTGGACACGATGTTGAAGACA
Source organism: Sulfitobacter aestuarii (assembly GCF_042685005.1). Classification (NCBI taxonomy): domain Bacteria; kingdom Pseudomonadati; phylum Pseudomonadota; class Alphaproteobacteria; order Rhodobacterales; family Roseobacteraceae; genus Sulfitobacter; species Sulfitobacter aestuarii. Next base: position 7,455 of record NZ_JBHUMP010000022.1, read on the forward strand.
CCGCCCGAGGGACCGCCGCCGATGGTCAGGAAATCCGGCACGCTGGCGCGCAGAGCCATGGGCGCGGTCGCCGCCGCCGCGATCGTGGCGCCGAGAAACTGTCGTTTGGTGAGCCTGGTCGTCATGGAAATTCCTCCCTGAAACGGCGATCATCGCCCGTCATCCATTCAGACGACAGCACGCCACATAAAGCCATTTCTATCAATTAGGAACTTCTGACGCCGACTTCAGATTGGCTGAAGTGGTCCGCGATGCTTCCACTGAACTGCGGTGGTAAACGCAAATGTCCCTCACGACGCCAGTATCGCGCAAATGACGATAGCCCCGGTTATCGAGGCTATCTTATCTATCGTCCGGACTGTGGAGGGACAGTTTACCTGCGATGGCGACGCTCCCAGAGCAGCGCGATACTGGCGCCGATCATGGCCAGGGCTGCGGTTCCGGAGAGGGCGCTGATTTCAGGTACGTCGACGCCGCCAGAACCATAGCCGTTTCCGTTACCGTTACCGGGGCCATTTCCGACACCATGACCGGGACCGTTCCCGACGCCATGACCAGGGCCGACACCGTTACCGCCGCCACCGGCATTGCCGCCACCGCCGCCGGCACCACCGCCGCCGCCGCCAGCACCACCGCCGCCGCCGCCGCCAGCACCACCGCCGCCGCCAGCACTAGCGGTGTGAACAAGGCTACCGCCGTTGCTGCCGCACAGGTTGTTCAGGCCATTGTCACCGCCACAATTGCCGCCATGGCCGAGAACCAGACCATCGCTGACGGTTTCAAGGTTGCCTGCGAGTGCCTGATCGACGACTGCCATTGCGAGTAACGTGGAGAAAAATAATAACTTCTTCATGGAACATACTTTCAGATAAGTTCGACAGGCGTCGAATATGGAGTTACAACGATACGTCTATTCATCGAGACGCGATCAGCGGGCGGCGATAATCGCCGCCCGAGACTTCAGTTGTTTGCTTGCAGGCTAATTCCTGCGTGAACCGATTGAATTAAGGTTCCGATTGATAATGGACGTTGTTTAATGTTTCAGGCCCGGACTTACCCGATGACCCTGGGATCGATAAATTGTCTTGTCTTGCCAAAAATTCCGAGATGACGGTCTTCGAACCAGATAGCGCGCATCGGAATGAACGCCGCAAATTTCTGGTCAACGATTTTGGGAAAGTTGGAAAGTTCCACAACGGAACGAACGCTTTGCAGTAACCCATCATCATTAAATCCGCTTCCAAGCAATTGTTAGAGAATCCGAATAGTCACGTCACAACATTTACGCCACGTCGCCACAAAGTCAACATATTTGAAAGTTGGGACCTCTCGCTCCGTTACGATTTATGCAACCTCGCTGACCGGGACACCGCCCGCAGTTCTATAGGTTGCTCCCCCTAGCCCGCCGCGATTGCAGCTGCAAATCGCCGCTCAAGGCTTCAGAAGCAGAAAAGACTCACGCCTTGGTGGCGTTCTGCGCTAGCTTGCCCGGTATCCTATTTTGAAAACTCTTCCCCGGATCGTGGAAGACGTGTCCTGCGTCGGAATACCCCGAGCTGAGCACTACTGGTTCCAGTAAAACAATGTTCACCATTATCCCTTCGCTCCCTCGGCCGAAGATCCGGGACAAGATTGACGGGGGGCCGATTTGAACCATCACGATTTGCAATGGAATCATGGCCTTCGAGACGTGCCGCTTCGTTCAAGAAGCGCAGGAGATGGCAGGTGCCGGAGTAACGGCCGCTTGCAGCAGGCGGTGTCACCGCCGGTCAGGCCCGGGATCGCGTTATTTGCGAGATTATGACCGGGCCTTGATTTTATCATCGTTCGATAAGGAGATTGATTATGAAGAAACTAATTGTTGCCTCGGCTGCGCTATTGGCCTCCGCGCAGGCGTCCTTGGCTGAAGTGTGCACATATGGCGAATCCTGCGGCGAATACCCGCCGCCGACCAACGTGCCGGAAATCAGCGCCCAGGGAAGCATCGCGGCACTGGCTGTGGTCGGCGTCATCACGCTATTGGCCTGGGAACGCCGTCGCCGTCAGGCCTGAACTCGGTTTCTCCCTGCGCGAGTCCGCTTGCGATCTATCGTAGGCGGGCTTGCGTTTTTTGGGCACGAAGTGGCTATTTGGGATTGCCCATCCCTCTGCTCAACCGCTGGCAGCCCGATCGCCCCGCCCCCATTTCCGCCATGCCATCCAGCAAAAAAAAGCACCTCCGAGGATAAACGCCAGATGCCGGGGGCGCAGGCCCTGGCCCGCGGAGACCTCGTCACCGGGATGATAGCGCGGGTCCAGCAGGCGCGTGTCGGCCAGCATGCCGCCGATAAGGGTCTCCGTCCCCCGCGCGACGGGGCGCAGCCCGCGCCCCTCGGGCTTGTTCAGCAATTCGATGGCCGGGATCAGCGCGCCTTCGCTCTCCTGCACCTCGGCGAACACTTCCGGCGACACGCCGAGATGTTCGGCAAGGAGGCGCGTTCGGAAACCGACGATAAGCGCGTCAGGTTCCTCGATCGCCACATCGCATTCAGTGTCAAATCCCATCGAGCGATCGTTGAGATTGCTCGAGCCGATGCGCAGCAGGTCGGAATCCACGGTCATGATCTTGGCATGAACGTAGATCGGCTCTCCTGCCGCGTTGACGGGATAATAAATGCGAAAGCGGTCCTCGCTGTCAGCCTCCCGCAGCCGCGTGATCATCCGTTCGCGCAGCACATGCATGGCATCGTCCTCGAGCTGGGATTCGGCATCCTTCGGGTTGATCACGACGACCTCGGGGCCGCCCCGTTCCCTCAGCCGGTCCTCGAGCGCCTCGCAGATGGTTCCGGCGGCGAAATACTGGGATTCGATATAGATGATGTCCTTTGCCGCCCTGATCCCGTCGAGATAGAGCTGCTCGATCTCGTTGATCAGCGGCTCCCCGTCGAAAGGCGGTTCGGTCCGGGCGATCGCGACATCCACATTCCTCGCTTCGACTTCGAGGCTGCCGGGCCAGCCGGACAGGGTCGCATTCTTCGGCCGTTCCAGAGTCTCGCCGGTGGCGCGGTGCCAGCGCCTGCGCGACAGCTCCCCGAGCGCCGCCGCGGCCGGGCCCGTCATGGCCGAGGTCGCATCATGCCAAGGACCGGAGAGCGTGCCGTCCTTGCGAATCCGGCGCAGGTCCTCCGGCAGGTGCTCCGCCGTATCCCAACGGTCCTCCGTCGCGTCGATCCCGCCGCAAAAGGCGAGGCTGTCGTCCGCCACGACGATCTTCTGGTGATGGCAAGCGCCGAAGGGGTGATGCCCGTCGAGGGCGAAGTGAATCTGGTCACCGCCGAACAGGCTCAGCGCGAGGGAAGGCGCCAGACGCCCCGGCGCGGCCAGCACTGCCCCGTTCCATTTCAGCAGATAGACATCGAGCTCCGACGCCTGTTCGACAACCGCCTCGATGAAGGCGCCGAGCTTGTTCGGGAAACCATCCGGAGCGAGCCCGTCCTCGTCGCTTTCTCCGGGAAGCATGTCGAGTTCGAAATCGAAGTCCCAGCCGATCAGCAGAAGCTCGCGCCTGGCCGCGATGAAAACCTTGCGCAGCACCCGAAAGTAATCTGCCGCATCAACGATCAGGGAGAACTTCTCCGCGCGGGCCACGCGCCAGCAATTTCTCTCGGTTTCAAAGCAGGTGAGGCGCGTGCCGGGCACGGGCGCTTCGGTCTCATTCCGCCTCAGCGCTGCGTCCGTGCTGGCAGTCATTCGGGTATTCCTTCTCGGCCGTCGGTTTCATTTTCCCGGCCCAGCGCGTACCGTGCATCCGGGTCGTCTGCCACATCGGTACCCGGGCGCCGCTGCGCTACATTGGCGTGCTTCGGGGCGGTCCGCGGCTGCCTATGTCAACCCGTTGAGGAAGCCCGAGGTTCCAGCATCGCGGCCATGGCCGAACAATCGGCGCTTCTCCGTTTCGCAGACACCGCCCGGCGCCCGGTCATGCGCCCTCAAAGGCCGCTTTCAGCTTGGCGACGTCCATCTTCACCATGTCGAGCATCGCCGCCATGACGCGCTGCACCTGTTCCGGGCTGCCTTCGTGGGTCATCCGCCAATAGGCTTCCGGCACAAGCTGCCAGCGCAGCCCGTATTTGTCCTTCAGCCAGCCGCATTGTATGGGCGCGCCCCCCTCGGCGGTCAGCGCATCCCAGATCCTGTCGAGCTCCGCCTGATCCCGGCAATTGACCGAAAGGGACACTGCCTCGTTGAAATCCACGCCCGGCCCGCCGTTCAGGGCCTGATGGGCAACGCCGCTCAGCGTGAATTCGACCAGGACCACGTCACCGGCCTTGCCCGCTGGCCAATCGACGCCGGAGCGCATGATATGGTCGATCTGCGACTCCGCGAAGATGGATGTGTAAAACTCCGCCGCCTCCAGGGCCTGGCGATCAAACCACAGGCAAGGAGAGATGGGTTGCGATGGCGTCAGGCCATTTCCGCTCTCCTCAGTCATGGAACTCACCCTTTCTGTTCCCGACAAACATCATCTTCGCGCCTTGCGGATCATCGGTCTGGATCAGCCAGCCCGCATTGTCCGGCAATTCGGTCGGCCCGATGCGCAGAAGGCCGCCCGCCTGTTCCACTGTTGATCTGGCCTTGTCGATGTGGGTCACCTGCAGGGCGAAATTCCAGTAAGGCTTTGTATCCTTCTCAGGCATCTCCATCACTGCCCCGATCATGTCGCCCTCATGATTCAGGAATATGTACTCACCCGCGGGTCCCATGGACATCGCGCCGCCATGCTCCCAGCCAAACAATTTACCGTAGAAATCGAGCGCTGCCTTCTGATCAGTCGTGACCAATTCGTTCCAGCAGGCATGGCCGGGTTTCATCGGCGTGAAGGCCGCACTCGCCTCGTCGCTGTCGGTTCGCATCAGGTAGAAATGCGCGCCCTGGGGGTCACTGCAGAAGGCAAAACGACCGACATCGGGAATGTCGTCCGGTTCCATGTCAACACGGCCTCCGAGTGCCTTAACCTTCTCGGCCGCTGCATCGACATCCTTAACGGCGATATAGGCAAACCACATGTCCGGCATGGCCTGCGCATGTTCGGGTTTGCGCATCACGCCCGCAATCGGTGCCCCGCCGGCCGAAGCAACGCGGTAATCCATATCGTCTTCGGCGGGCATGGCTTCGAACGACCAGCCCATGACTTTTCCGTAAAAATCCTGCGCCACGTCAGGGTTCTGCGTCATCAACTCATACCAGATCGGGGTGCCTTCACGATTTCTCATTGGTCCGTTTCCCTTGTTTTCATGATCGCGCCCGCGATGCTTCAGACGTCGAGGATCGGTTGGAACCCGCCGTAGATCAGGCGCTTGCCATCGAAGGGCATTTCCTTGGCCATCGCATCGAACCGCGGATCTTCCATGATCTTTTCCATGGCGGTATCGCGGGTCGCCTTGTCGGGCCATTCGATCCATGAGAACAGCACGACCTCGTCGTCTTGAGCCTTCACCGCACTGCGAAAATCGGTGACCTTTCCTTTCGGCACATCATCGCCCCAGCATTCGACCATGCGGATCGCGCCGAGATCCTTGAACAGCGCGGCCGCCTCTTTGGCATGTTCGATGTATTTCTGCTTGTTGGCAGCGGGCACCGCGATCACAAATCCGTCGACATAATTCATCGCAAATCTCCTTTGTTCGATTGCGCCTCACTGCGAGGCAGTTTGAAAAGCAGTTCGATATAGCGTTTGAGGTGATCGATATTCTCGCGGGCGATCTCGGGATCACCCGTCGCCTTGGCGAGGATGAAGGCGCCCTGCAGCACCCCTTGCGTGTGACGCGCGAGGCTTTGGGCGGTCCAACCCTCTCCCGTGATCCCGCGCTCGGACATCGCCGCCTCAATATCCGGCTCCAATGTCGCGGCATGATCCACGATGCTGGCTGCGCAGGCCTCGCGAATGGCCGGGGAGGAATCGTAGATCTCCTGGGCCATGGTGCCCACGAGGCAGGTGAATTCCGCCGTGTCGCCCTCGATAATGGTCTTGCGGAAATCCAGATAGGCCAGCAGCCGGTCGAGCGGATCGTCGGCTGCATGGTATGGCGCCTCGGCGAAGAGCGCGGATGTCGTCTCGCCCCAGTATTCCGCCGCAGCAACGCCTAGCGCTTCCTTGCTGCTGAAATGGTGGAAATAGGCGCCTTTCGTCACTCCGGCGGCCTGGCAAAGGTCATCCACGGTGGTCGCTGTGAACCCCTTTTGGCGGATGATATCTCTTGCCGCCTCGAGAAGGCGGGTACGCGCGTCACCGCGCTGCGGATCTATCTTGGTCTTTCGTGGCATGGGGCCACCATACCATACAGACGGTATGTATGTCGAAAAATTTTTTCTCAGCAATCTTTGGGTGCTGCTGATCGCCGAGACCCGCGTAGTTGTTGTATCGCAATATGTGTTGCACTATGTAGAACATGGAGTTTAGCACAAGGGAGGCTGCAATGCCGTCACCATTGAATATCCGCGACATCGGTCGGGACCGGAAGGCCGCGCTCGAAGACGAGGCAAGGGCCGCCGGTACCTCGATTGCCGAAATCGTGCGGGAATGGATCGACGCGGGCATTGCGCAATCCCGGGCCGAGCGGGAGCGCGCGGCCTGGATCGCCGCCGCGCAGAAAGGTCTTGCGGATGAAGCCCGGCAATTGGAGCTGAACGGCCCCAGTCTTGCCCGCTACCGGCAGCTTTGAGCGGAACGGGAATGGTTCAGGGAAATATTCATCGCCTGCGCGATGGCGGTGAGTTGATCTGCCGTATCCAGACAGACCTCGGTGTCGAGACGCCCTATATCCTCTGCGCCCCGGTGGTGCCACGCGCCGAGTGGGGCGCTCTGGCGCCGAAGCTGCATATCCCGATATTTCTGGGCGACGTGCCGCATGTCATCGTCATGTCGCAAATGCTCGCGCTGCCCGGCAACCAGATCGGGCCGCCATGTGGAGATGCGTCGCCCTGGCGTGACGAGATCGTTGCAGCGGTGGATCTGCTGGTCTCCGGATTCTAAGGGCTCACGCATCGCATCGCCGGAGACTTGAACCGCCCTAGAGAAACCTGCCGCTGCGCTCCAGCACCTCGATCTCATAGCCATCCGGATCGGTAACGAAGAAGAACCGGGCCACCAGCGTCCCGCCCGGCGCGAAGGCGACGATCTTGCGGGGCGCGAACCCGGCTTCGGTGAACCGCGCATATTCGGCCTCCAGATCATCGACCGACACCGCGAAGTGACCATATCCATCGCCCAGCGCGTAGGGCTCTGACCGGCCCTTGTTCACGGTCAGCTCGAGCTCGAAACCGCTCTCCGCATTGCTGAGATAGACCAGCGTGAAATCATCGAAATCCAGCCGGTCGGCGATCTCGAGCCCGAAAGCCTCGCGGTAAAACGCCACCGAGCGCTCTTCGTCAAGCACCCGGATCATGCTGTGGATTGCCTTGGCCATGCTGCCTCTCCATTCGATCGTGATAACTTTGGCCCGACCTAGCACATCGCGGGCGCGGCGACAGGGGCGACCCTGAGGCGCGCCGCGACTTCGCCCCGAACTTGTGCGGTTCACGAAGTCGTGCAAAGCTGCGCCACGGGGTCAAGACGTGATCGAGCAACCACGATTGGGGAAGCTATGACAGATTCAACCTCCGAAAGCAGCGAAATCGACACCGACTTTGAAGTGGGCCAGGACAATATCGAAGGCAGCCTCGGGCCCTTCGGCTTTGACATCCACAACCCGGTCTTCGTCATATCCGGTTTGACCGCCGTCGCTTTCGTTCTTCTGACATTGATCTTTCCCGATCAGGCGGGGGCCATCTTCCTCGCAGTCCGCAATTTCGCGACCACCAAGCTCGACTGGCTGTTCATGATCATCGTGAATATTTTCGTGATCTTCTGCATCGCGCTGATCTTCATGCCGATTTCCAAGGTCAGGCTCGGCGGGGTCGATGCCGAGCCGGAATATTCCTATCCCGCATGGTTCGCCATGCTCTTCGCCGCGGGCATGGGGATCGGACTGCTGTTCTTCGGTGTGCTCGAACCGGTCTATCACATGAACGTTTCGGGCCCCCTGAGCGTCGCCTCCCCGATTGCGGCGGACGGCAGTATCATCCCCGAAAACGTCGAAGCGGCCCGCGCCATGGGTCTGGCCGCGACCTTCTATCATTGGGGTCTGCACGGCTGGGCCGTCTATGCGATCATGGCATTGGCGCTGTCGCTGTTCACCTATAACAAGGGCCTGCCCTTCTCGATCCGCTCCTGTTTCTACCCGATCCTCGGGGATCGCGTCTGGGGCTGGTGGGGGCATCTCATCGACATCTTGGCCGTCTTTGCCACGCTTTTCGGTCTAGCCACGTCGCTGGGGCTGGGCGCGCAGCAGGCCAATGCCGGTTTCAACTTCGCCTTCGGCCTCGATATCTCGATCAATGCCCAGGTCATCATAATCATTCTGGTGACCGCCGTGGCGCTGGTCTCGGTCTGGCGCGGCCTCGACGGCGGTGTGAAGATCCTCTCCGAGGTCAACATGGTCGTCGCCGTGTTGTTTTTCCTCTTCGTGTTGCTGGTAGGGCCGACGCTGATCGGCCTCGGCGGCTTCTGGACCGGCTTGATCGCCTATACAAAGGAAATCATCCCGCTTTCGAACCCCTTCGGCCGTTCGGATGACGCTTACCGGGAGGGCTGGACCGCCTTCTACTGGGCCTGGTGGGTCTCATGGGCGCCCTTCGTGGGCATGTTCATCGCCCGCGTCTCGCGCGGCCGCACGGTGCGCGAGTTCATTATCTGCGTGTTGCTGATCCCGTCGCTGATCATCTTCGTCTGGATGGGCGTCTTCGGCGGCATCGCGATCGAGCAGATCCTCACCAGCCCGGAAACCTCGCTGGTGAAAGCCAATGTGATCGACAGCTATTCCCCGGAACTGTCGCTCTTCGGCATGCTCAACGAATTGCCCTTCACCAGGACGGCCTCGACCATCGCCATCCTGCTGGCGCTGGTGTTCTTCGTGACCTCCTCGGATTCCGGCTCGCTGGTCGTCGATACGATCACCGCAGGCGGCAAGATCGACGCGCCGGTGCCGCAGCGGATCTTTTGGTGCGTCGTCGAGGGCCTGATCGCCATCGTGCTGCTGATCGGCGGGGGGCTTTCCGCCCTGCAGGCAGGCGTCACCGCCACCGGCGTGCCCTTCTCAATCCTGATGCTGCTGATGTGCTACACGATCTTCCAGGGGCTGCGCAGCGAGCCCCGCTAGGACTCCCGCGACATCAGCGAATCAAGCAGAAAGCGCTTTGAACGGGCCGGTGCTGCATCGGCCTGAATCTGCGCCGATTCTCCCCGCCAAAAAATTTGTTAAAAATCTAGCGACTTGCACATTTCTGCCAATTTTTGTTGACTTTGCAACGGCTTTCACTAACCGTTAAGTCATTGATAACGGGCCTGCCCTCCCGCGTTTGTGGCAATTTGTTTCTGTATCGAGTGGCCTTATTGAGCGTCAGCTTCACGACGGAAACGTCATTTTCAAACAAAGACATAGTCTGCGCAGCTCAGGGAGCGCATCGCGATGACCTATTACAACCCCGGATCCTATTCGGCTCCGAAAGCTTATAAATTCACCGCCCTCAAACTTTCAGATCTCCAGGACGGCGGCCTTCAGGGCAGCGTCAATTGCGGCGACACGTTCACGATGGGCGCCTCTGCCTCGCTGTGCATCACGGTCAAGGACGATGACCGCTATCTCTCCGGTGACGGACGCTGGTGCTACAACGACAAGGCCACCGATCAATCCTATCAGAAGGGCAAGATCACCAAGGGCGAAAACGGCCCCGAGATCGGCAATGGCGGTCAGCTCTATATCGAGAAGTATTTCTGGGTCTCCGATCAGAACGGCAAATGGTACGTGATGCTCGAGATCGAGCAGGAAGGCTCGGACGCGAATTACTACACGTTCCACTCCAGCTACGGCGTGCCGCCCGAAGGGGCGCAGCTGAAGGTCGGTTCAAGCTGTGATGTTTCCGGCTCCGGCATCAAATACGAGAACCTCGGCGCCGGAGACTGCGCTCCGCCCCCGCCCCCGCCCGATTGCATCGTTGTCGAGGCCGAGGATATGCAGCTCTATGGCTACAAGACCGAGTATCTGGCCGGTGCCTCGGAAGGCAAGGTCATCAAGGCAGGCTGCGATGTCTCCTGGGCCAAGACGACTTTCAAGGGCGAGGCCGGGAAATACGATCTGAAACTCTCCGTGGTCGATGAGAATGACGGTCAGGGCTATATCAAGATCTACATCAACGGCAAATTGAAGAAATCGGTGAAACTCGATGAGGACAGCGGCGGCGCCTATGGCGAGACCGGGGTCTTCCGCGAGATCGTGCTCGATGACGTGATGCTCAATGTCGGGGACAAGATCGTCATCAAAGGCGTTCGCAATTGCAACGAATTCGCCCGGATCGACAAGCTCGAGATCTGCAAGGACGATGAGCCGCAGCCTGCCGCCCTCGGCGACACGGTGTTCTATGACACCGACAAGGACGGTATCCAGGATGCGGGCGAGGCCGGTGTGCAGGGCGTGACCGTCAACCTCAAGGACGCGGGCGGCGCGATCATCGCGACGACCCTCACCGATGCCAACGGCAAGTATCTCTTCGATAACCTCGCTCCCGGCACCTATTCGGTCGGCTTCGTCATCCCGGCCGGATTTGTCGGCAGCCCCCAGGATCAGGGCGGCGATGACGGAATCGACAGCGATGGCAACTCGAGCACCGGCATGACCGGACCCTATACACTCGCCGCAGGGGAGACCAATCTCAGCGTCGATATGGGGATCTACCAGGAGAACAACGCCCCGGAGCCGGAGGATGACCGGGCCGCGGTCTGCGCGACGGAGACGGTGAACATCGACGTGGTGGCCAATGACAGCGATCCCGATGGCGATCCGATTGAGGTGGCGCATATCAACGGCGTCGCGGTCGCGACAGGCGAAAGCGTGACACTGGCTTCCGGTGCGGTGGTGACGCTGCTCGCCGATGGTTCCCTCGATTATGACAGCTCGAATGCAAGCTACATGGTCGATGGCGTGCTGACCCCGGCGGATGAAATGCTGATCCGCACCGAGGTTTCCGAGAACTTCAGCTATTCGATTTCGGACGGTGAGGATATCGGCTCCGCCTATGTGAACGTGAAGGTCTGCGGCGCGAAGAATACGCTGGAGACGATCGAGGCGAGCCTGCCCGCCAGCGGCATGGCGGTGCTGTCCGTCGACAACGCCGACTTCTTCACCATCGAGATCAGCGGCACGGGCGATGCGAATTTCAACGGCAGCTACGACATCGCCTATTGCATCGCCGCAGAGGTGCCGATCACGCCGGGAACCTCCTATCAGGTCGAGTTCTGCGTTCTCGACAAGGACATCTCGACCGATTACATCGCCAATCCCGAGAATGTCGGCTATATCAACTGGATCCTCAATCAGGACTTCACCAGCGTCAGCAATGGTGAGGGTGGCTTCTATACCGAGGGCGAGATCCAAGGCGCCATCTGGGGTTTCAGCGACGGTTTCTCCTTCATCGATGATGTGCCTGACAGTTTCGGCAGCGATGAGAACTCGATTGAGATCTATCAGGCGGCGCTGGATGCCGGACTGGCGGCCCAGAACTACGTTCCCGGCGAGGGCGACATCGTGTCGATCCTGCTCAAGACCGAGAACCCGCATCAGGTGCAACCGCTGATCATCGGCATCGAATTCGACGAACTCGCGCAGGAATGCACCTGCGACAATTTCGTCTTCTAGGGAATTCGCGGGGTCGAGCGTCACCAGATCTCGGCTTCGCGAAAAAGTCCCGCCGGACCCTCTGGCGGAACATTGCAACCAAACATCTGGCCTGCTGCCGGATAGATAGAAAGGATGTTTTATGAAGAAATTATTTACCTTCTCACTCGTGATGGGCGCGGTGCTGTCCAGTCAGGCACTGGCAAACCCGTTCTATGTGCCGCCGACCGACGTGCCGGAAATCGACGCGCTCGCCGGTTTGGGCGCGCTGGCCACGCTGGGCGCCGGGGTGGCTCTTTTCTGGGAGCGTCGCCGCCGCCGGTGATCCGGAACGGGGCACTTCGCCCCTGTGACTGAAACTTGAACATGGCCCTGCCCTTTCCGGGCGGGGCCATGTTAGGTTGCGATCCTTCAACCACTCAGCGGCTCGCGCCCTCAGAGCACCGCCAGTTCCCGGTTCGACAGATTGCCCTGGCTGCCCAGCCGCATTTCGAGCTTCTTCTCCAGCGACATGATCACCGTCTCGGCAAAATCGACGCCCTGCATATCGCAGATGCTCCAGAGCCCGCCCGGTGTGAACACGTTGATCTCCAGGATCTTGTCCCCGACGATGTCGAGTCCGACCAGGAACAATCCGTCATGGATCAGCTTCGGACGCACCAGCTCCGCCACGGCGAGGATCTCATCGGTCATCTCGACCATCACCGCCTCGCCCTTCGCATGCATGTTCGAGCGCACGTCGCCCTTGGCCGGGACCCGGCGCAGCGCGGCGTATTTTCCGTCCCGTTCCAGCGGCGTGCCGTTCATCACGAAGAGACGCACGTCGCCATCCTTCGCCTTGGGCATGAAACCCTGGGCAATCATGTAGCCCTCCTCGCTGACCGCTTCGAAGATCTGGTTGATGTTGGAATCGTCGGGCCCGTCGATCTTGAAGACATTCTTGCCGCCGGAGCCCTGAAGCGGCTTGATGATCACGCCCTTGGGCTGCGTGTCGATGAAATCGCGGATTTCCTCGAGGTTTTTCGAGATCAGCGATGCGGGCCGCGCGGCCTCCGGGAAACCCTGCAAGTAGAGCTTGTTCTGCGCCAGCGCCAGCCCGTCGGGATCGTTCACCACCAGAACCCCACGATCCACGGCGAGCCGCCCGAACATCGGACCGGCCTGTGCCGCCCAAGGGTGCGTCTCGGCATCCTGCGACGGGTCATTGCGCAGCATCAGCACATCGATCTCGGTGATGTCGATGGTTTCCCGCGTGGTTTCGTCCGATTGCAGCGCCTTGTGCAGGGTCTGCACCTTCTGGAACGAGCGGTCGGGCAGGTTCAGCACGCTGGCATGCAATGTGTCATCATCGCGCAGCACGAAATCCGACGGGGTGATGTAGCAGACATCATGACCGCGCGCCTTCGCCGCGAGGGCGAAGACGGTGGTGGTGAAACGGGGCGCTTCATCCTTGATGCTGTTGACGAAGAAAGCGATACGCATTGGAGAAGCTCCTATCCTGAAATCAGTTCGGCCGGTGTCATACCGGCGCGGGCCGCAGCCAGCCGTTGTTCGGCAAGCTCGCCGGTTAGAAACGCCGGGGAGACCGGCGGGGTCCTGAGCAGACCCCGCGCCGCGAGTTCCTCGATCTGGGAAAACTGCGATTTGGCGAATTTGCCCAGCCAATAGGGCGCGAGCGATCTGCCCGAACGCAGGTGTTCGAGCACGTCGCGCAACCCGCGCAGATAGATCGCATCCTTGGCAAGGCCGCCGGAGCGATAGAGCCGCACCGTCAAATTGAACGCGGCGCTGTCGGAAAAGCCGTGATCGCGGGTCAGGATGCGGAAGGTCTCGACAAACTCGGCCCCGTCCAGCATCGCGGCGCAGCCGACCACGCGGGCGGCCAGCAGCCGCAGACGGCCCGCCGTCAGCCCGCCCGCCAGATATTCCGCAAACACCCCCAGCCCTTCCTGGATACCTTCGTAGCCCGCCAGCCCGCTGCGGAAAATCCGCAAACCCTGCGCGTCGCCGGTGAAATAGGTCATCAGATGCACGCCGATCTCATGGCTCAGCAACGCCTGCAAGCGGCCGCGCGTCATCCGGGTGCTGCGCGAGATCATCAGGCAGGGCCCCGACACCATCATCCCTGCGGGCAGGTCATCGCGGATCACGACTTCGGCGTCGAAGCCGGGATATTCCGCGTGGTAATCGGCGATCATACGGCAGGCGGCATCGCGCAGCTCGTAGCAATCGACATGGCCTTCCTGACCGCCTTCACCCTTGGCGGCTTTCCCGTCCCTGAGCGGCCGGGCGAGAATGTCCTGCGCTGCCGCGAGGAGCGCGTCCTCGACCGGCCCATAGAGCAATCGACTTGCGTCGCGAAACCGCGTCGTGTCGCGCAGGTTGATCGCGGTAAGCTGCAGATCGAGTTCCTGCTGCCGGTCCCGGTAGATCGACGCCAGCAGCGGATCTTCGAGATTTTCGAACGCGATCCCATGAAGCGCCCGCTTCTGCGCATCGACCTCGATAGCGAGGGGCCGATAGAGCAATTGCGGCGCGCGTTCCTGCTTCTGCTCCCGGAATCGGTCCCAGGCCGCCGCCGTGTTGATCGGCGTCACCGCCAGCAGAAAGTCGAAACTGTTGCAGACCGCATCCATCTGCCGGTCGAGCTTCCTCACCGCGTCCACGAAGGCCCGACGGCCGAGCGCGCGGTGGGTCGCAGGCTCCATCGCGCCGCTTTCGCGGGAGAACGCCGCCGCTGCCTGCAACAGCGCATCGAATATATTCGCAATCAGCCGCTCGCGCAGTTCCGTATAGACCGCATCGCTGTCAGGTTGGCGGTAGATCGGAGCGAAGCGCAGCGACAGCAGGCCGAACTCCGGATCGAGCCCGGTCAGCGCGTCCGTATCCCGGCGCTCTCCAACCGTGCGCGACACCAGTGGCGAGCGGTATTTAACATCGACGCTCTCGATCGCACCGGCCGCCGCCTCAAGGGCCGCGCGCGTATCGGTCCGCGGTTCGGTTTGAAGCGCGATTTCGAATTCCGGCAGATAGGGGCTGTCCTCGCTCAGCAAGTCGTCCTGCTCGAATTCCGAAACACGGATCACCAGGAAGGCGCCGAACCGGTCGATCATCGCCCGCCCGATGCCGTTCAGAATGTCGATATCGCGGCCGAGATCCTCTGAAACGAGGTAGGATGCATGGGCCAGGGCGATATCCTCGGCGGCCCGCTGTGTCTCCTCGACAGCCTGATGCACACAGATGAAGGGCAACGGCCGGTCGATATGTATCCGCGCGCCCGAAGCCAGGGTTTTGCGAACCGGCTTGTCGGCACTCAGGCAGGAGACGATCTCCCCGCGCTCGGTTGCCGTCGTCGCGCTCATGGCATGCCTTTGACGATATCTTCGAGCAGGGGCAGCGTGGATCGGATCATGGCGCGCATGGCGACGAGCGCTTCGCGGTCCGGCTTGCCGCTCCACTCATCCATGAAGAATTTCTTGAACTCGATCGCGATGGCGCAGCCGGTTTCGGGAAAATGCTCGTGGATGAATCGGGTCTGCTCGCCCCTGCCCTCGAACGCGACGTTTTCGCGGACATCCATCCGGTGACCGCGGAACTCGAACTCCCGCAGCTTCGCCATGAACGGATCGACCACATGCGCCCAGCGCTCCCGGTCCATCGAGAAGGTGCCGATATTGATTTCCGGCATGGTATCGGGATCGGTGGCGGGTGCTTCGGGACCGTCGCGCCGGTGATTGTAGCTGTGAATGTCGAGCACGACGAAATGCCCGTATTGCTCCTCCAGCTCGCGCAGCATCGTCTTGAGCATGATATAATAGTGATCGTGCATCTGCAGCGATTGCGCCACCATCTCCTCGCTCGGCGCGTCTTCCCACACGTCCAGCCCCCAGGATTGCTCCGGCGAGAGATAGACCGCCTCGTCGCGCGCGCGGTTCAGATCGACGGCAAAGCGCGAGCGGTGAAAGGCGATGCGGTTCGGCAGATCGCGGATGGTGAATTCGGTGAACGGGTCCTCCTCGCGCAGCCGCTCGTCCTCCTCGAGCGCCATCTGATCCTCGAGCTCGGGTCGGACCTCATGCCCGTTGTGGATCGCCGTTCCAAGGATGGGCGAGGCACCGCGATGAATGGTGAACCAGTCCCGATCGCTTGTCTTCAGCGCAATACCTTGTTCCTTGGGCATCCTCGGTTCCCCTGCATTCCATGAACTCACCGGCGGGTCATGCCGATCTGCGCGTTTCTTCGGTCTCTGGGTGTTTAACCACCCGTCGGTGGGGAAGTTCCTCGGCGGACAGGGCCCGACTTCCCCGGCCCGTCGGCTTACCCGGTAAAATCCCCGTGTGTGCTGGTTGAACGGGGCGCGCGCTGATATAATTCCGGGGCATTGCAGAAGTGCTTTTGCAACCATGGGAGACATCGTCATGACGACCCCAATACCCACAAGACGCAATCTCATCTCCGGCGCTGGCGCGGCGCTGCTCATCGGCGCCTCGGGCCTGCGCCTGCCCGCTCGCGCGCAGACGCTCGCCCCCACGCCGACCATGCGCGGCGGTGCCAATAATTACCGGCCCGGTGCCCCGCTGACGACCAGGATCGGCGGCGGCGGTTTCTTGACCAGCGGCCGCGTGCGGCGCGCAGGCGACGGGGCGCCGCTGGCCGGGCGCCGCATCCAGGTCTGGGCCCATACCACCGAGGGTCACGAACGCGACGCCCGCTCGCATGGTGCGACGCTGACGGATGCGGATGGCGTGTTCCGCATCGAGATGCCGCAGATCGTGCCCGCCTTCGGGCAGCCGCATGGGCATCTGGCCTATGATGCCGAATATGACGATGGCGGTTTCGAGACGGTCTTCCTGCGACCGGTGATGGCGCGGGCCTCGGACAGGAGCCTTCATGTGGAATTCGTCCTGCGCCCGGCCTGATGACATGGCGTGGCGCGCTGATCTGGGCGGCGCTGGCTCTCGCGATCGCCCTTCCCGTGATCACCGCCGCGCAGAGCCCGCTGCTGCAATGGCGTCAGCCCATCTATATCATCGCCGGATTTGCCGGGATCGTCGGGCTGGCGCTGCTGCTGGTGCAGCCGCTGCTGATCCTGGGTCTCCTCCCCGGTGTACCGGCGCGACGCCTGCATATCTGGACCGGCGCGGGGCTGGTGATTGCGGTGATCGTCCATGTGCTCGGCCTCTGGCTCACCAGTCCGCCGGATGTGGTGGATGTCCTGCTGTTCCGCTCCCCGACCCCGTTCTCGGTCTGGGGCGCGGTCGCGATGTGGGCGGTCTTCGCCGCCGCCCTGCTTGCCGTCTTCCGAAAACGGCTGGGCCTGCGCCTATGGCGCCTCGGTCATAGCGTCGCGGTGGTAATCGTCGTCATCGGCACCGTGGTCCATGCCTGGCTGATCGAAGGGGCAATGGAAAGCCTGACGAAAGCGGCGCTCTGCCTGCTGGTTCTCGCAGCCGTGTTCTGGGCCTTGCGCCGTCGGCGGGTGTGGCGGATGCTGCTTTGAACCAGCGTCGCGGATCATGTCTCCCGCCCCTACTCTGGCGGGGATCGGCTAACGATTCATAGGCCCGATTGCCCTGCCCCGCCGCAACCCCTATGCAAGCACCATGCGGAAACTCCTGACCCTGATCCTGAGCAGCCTGATCGCCACCTCGCTGGCGGCGCATCCGCATATCTTCGTCGATACCGGATTGGAGCTGATCACCAGCGATGCCGGAGAGATGACCCATGTGCGCGTCACCTGGGAATATGATGAATTCTATTCGCTGCTGATCACCGAGGACATGGGGCTCGACGGCGATGGTGATGGCCTGCTGACCGAGGCCGAACTGGACAGGCTGAGCGGGTTTGACATGAACTGGATCGAAGGATTCAACGGCGATCTGGTGGCGCGGCTCGGTGAGACGGAGATTCCCCTGTCAGACCCGCAGGAGGTCACCGCCAGTTTTGCCGAAGGGCGCATCACCACGACCCATCTGCGGGCGTTTGAAGAGCCGATCCCGGCGGGGGAAACGCTGGTGATGAAAGCCTATGATCCGACCTATTACACCGCCTATGAACTCTCCCGCCCGGTGCGCGTCGAGGGCAGCGGTACCTGCGACGTGCGGCGCAAGGCGCCGAAGCTCGACAATGAGCTGCGGGAATTGCAACAACAGCTCGCGACGCTCGATGCCGAGATGGACCCGGAAGATGTCGGTCTGCCCGATATCGGGGCGCAGATGGCGGGCAGCGTGCATGTGACATGCGCCGCGTCCTGACCTTGCTGGCCCTCGCGGTCCTGATCGGACTGGCGCTGATCTGGTGGAGCGGCGGTTTCGACCGGCTCGCCTATTGGGCCGCCGGTCAGCAGCGCGCCTTCCAGATCACCATCGCCAGCAGCCTGCGCGCCGCCCGGGCCGGGCAGCCGGGCGCGGTGATCGCCCTGCTTTCCGCCTGTTTCGCCTATGGGCTGGCCCATGCGGCTGGGCCGGGGCATGGCAAGGTGCTGATCGGGGGTTACGGGCTGGCGCGCGGCGTGCCGATGCTGCGCCTGTCGCTGATCGCGCTCACCTCCGCGCTCGGGCAGGCGCTGACGGCGGTGGCGCTGGTCTATGGCGGGGTCACTCTGCTGAACCTCGGCCGCGAGGCGATGGTGGGCGTGACCGAAGATATCATGGCGCCGGTGAGCTACGGCGCCATCGCGCTGATCGGTGCCTGGCTGATCACCCGCGGGCTGCGCCATCTGCGTCCCGTGGCGCTGCAGCAAGGCGAGCCGACCACCTGTGCGAGCTGTGGCCATGCCCATGGGCCGACACTGGCACAGGTCGAGCAGACCGGCAGTCTGCGCGAAGCGCTGGTGCTGATCGCGGGCATTGCCCTGCGCCCCTGCACCGGCGCGCTTTTCGTGCTGATCATCACCTGGCAGATGGGGATCGGCCTGCTGGGGATCGGCGGCACCATCGCCATGGCGCTCGGTACGGCGGCAATCACCATCAGCGTCGGGCTCGGCGCAGGCGTCCTGCGGGGCGGCATGCTGGCCGGATTCCTCGGCTCGCCCCGCGCGGCGACGCTGGCGGCCCTGTTGCAAATCCTGGCCGGTGCGCTTGTCGCCGTGCTGGCCGGTGGCCTGTTGCTGCGCGCGCTCTAACGCGCCGCCAGAGCCGCGACGATGGCCTAGCCTGTCTGGCTAGACCCGGGCGCGTTCCCGCACCAATGCCGCAACCGCTTGCTCCTCCGCGCTTTCCTGCGCGCCGAGCCCCGCCTCGACCCCCTGACGGTCGGTGCTCTCCTTGTTCTGGCTGACCTTCCAGGTGCCGGCGAGCTCCTCGATCTCGATCTCGAAGCCGACCAGCCCGCGCAGCTGACGCATGACGAAATCCTCCGGCGCGTCCGTGACCGCCCAGGGCTGCGGCCGCTGGCCCTCCTGCTGTGCCGTCAGGTCCTGCAGATGCCGCAACAGCCAATAGGTTTCCCGCGTGAAGCGCAGCCGCCCGCGCGCATGGACCACAACGTAATTCCAGGTTGGCACGACTTTCCCATGTTCGCGTTTGGACGCGTACCAGGACGGCATGACATAGGCCTGCGGGCCCTGGAAGATCGTCAGCACCTCGATTCTGCCCTCGGTTTCCCGAAACAGCGGGTTCCCCGCCCCCAGGTGTCCGCGCAGCACCCCGCGCGCGCCTTCGCCCTCATGCAGGACAAGCGGGACATGTTCCGCCGTCAATGGCCCGGTGGCGGCGGAGACGAGGGTGGCGAAGGGATGCGCGCGCATCAGCGCCTGCATGACCTCGGGACGGTCTTCACGAAAAACAGGCGGCTGGAACATCTGGACTCACATTTCAAACAGCAGGAACAGCGGAGCTTAGGCGCGCGGCGCTTGCGATGGCAAGCGGGCATGCGTTGATCCCGAGCGGACCCTTTCCTACCGGATTGCGTCTTGTGCGCCGACGGCTTCCGGTGTCGGGTAAGCGCATGAAACTCGGCGGCCCCTTCCTGTTCATTCTTGCAACGCTGATGGTGGATGCCATCGGTGTCGGGATCGTCTTTCCGATCATGCCCGATCTCATGGAACGCGTCGGGGCGGGCAGCGTGGCCGAGGGGGCGTTCTGGGGCGGGGTCATGATGTCGGCCTATGCGGCGGCCATGTTCCTCTTCGGCCCCATCGTCGGTAGTCTCTCTGATGCCTACGGGCGGCGGCCGGTGCTGATCGCGGCGCTGGTCACGCTGACCATCGATTATGTCATCATGGCGCTGACGCAGACCTACTGGATGTTGCTGGCCGGAAGGATCATCGCGGGCATGGCCGGGGCGACCTATATCACGGCGACCGCCTATATATCGGACATCGCCAGACCCGAGGAGCGCGGCGCGGCGTTCGGAATGATCGGCGCCGCCTTCGGCATCGGCTTCGTCTTCGGCCCGGCGCTCGGCGGTCTTGCCTCGGGCTGGCATATCACCGCCCCATTCTGGATCGCCGCCGCACTCTCGGCGCTCAACGTGATCTTCGGACTGATCGTGCTGCCGGAATCGTTGAAGCCACAGAACCGCCGCCCCTTCGGCAGACGCGACCTGAACCCGGTCGCCTCCATCCTCGCCGCCTTCGCGCTGCCCGGGCTGGCGGTGCCGCTGATCTGCATCTTCGTGTTCGAATTCGCCAACCTGGTCTATCCGACACTCTGGGCCTTCTGGGGCCGCGAAGTCTTCGGCTGGGACGGTTTCGCCATCGGGCTGACCCTGTCGGCCTATGGCATCCTGATCGCAGGGGTGCAGGCGGGTATCCTGCCCTTGCTGTCCCGGCGCATGGGCGATTTCAATACGCTGATCATCGCGACCTGCGCTGCCGTGATCGGGCTGGCAGGTTTCGGTTTTACCACGATGCTCTGGGCCGTGGCGATATTCCTGCCGATCGCGGCCCTGTCGGACATGGCGCCGCCGCTGATGACGGCGGTTGCGGCGAACCGGGTGAGCGAGGACCGGCAGGGGCTGGTGCAGGGGGTGATCGCCTCGCTGTCATCGGTGGCCGCCGTCGCCGCGCCTTTGGCGCTGACCGGCGTGTTCGAGCGGTTTGTGAACGGGGAAGGGATCTATCTGCCCGGCGCGCCGTTTCTCGTCGCCGCTCTATTGGTCGTGGCGCTGACGCCGCTGATCCTGAGAATGAAGCCGAACGCTGAGCGGGAGGTGGAACCGGGGCCGGGCTGATCCTTCAGCTGTCCGCGCATCTCGTCCGGCCCGAAGGGCCGACGGCGCAGATCATGCTGCGGCGACCACCGGCATCGGCGCCTCGGCGACCCGGCTATCGGGCAAGCGGACGGTAAATTTCGTGCCGACCCCGACGGCGCTTTCCACCGTGATGTCACCGCCATGCGCGGCGGAGAGTTTCTTGCTGATCGCGAGCCCGAGGCCGGTCCCGCCTTCGGAGCGATTTTCGGCCGTCTCGACCTGGGTGAAGGCCTCGAAGATGCGGCTGAGATCTTCCTGCTTCATGCCGCATCCATTGTCTTCGACCTCAAGCCGGAACCCGGTCCCATCGACCTTGGCACGCACGAATATCTTGCTCGCATTGGAAAACTTGAGCGCGTTTCCGATCAGGTTGATGAGGATCTGCTGACAGCGCCCGCGATCGGCCAGCACCCTGATATCGTCGCAGTCGACAAGGAGTGTCGCCGACTTTTCGGTGACAAGGCCCTGGAACTGATCCCTGATTCCCCGGAGCAGGTCCTGAACCGGGAATTCGGTCTTGCTGAGCTTGATGTCGTTCAGCTCGATGCTCGTATAGTCGAGAATCTCGTTGATGATCGTCAGGAGATGATCGCCAGCCGTCTTCACGCGCTGCCCGTAGAGCTGCGTCTGGTCGCCAAGCGCATGGAAATGGGCTTCGGTGATCGGCTCGTCCGGTTTCAGCTTGCTCGTCGTGTGCCCCTTGAGCTTGGACAGGAAACTCGCATAGCCGATGATGATCGTCAGCGGGGTGCGGAGTTCGTGGCTGAGCACGCTCATGAATTCGGACTTTGCACGGCTTGCCCTCTCGGCCGTGTCCCGCGCCTTGCGCAGCTCTTCGATGCTCTCCATCCGCGTGCGGTTCTCGATGAAATAGGTGAACAATCCGCCCAGAACGATCATGCTGGCCGTGCCCGCGATGACCAGGGCGAGCAGCTTGAATTCATCGGGATTGGTATAATCGCCCCCGGACCCCATGGATTGGACCCTGAACGCCGTCATGCCGGTGAAGTGAAGCCCGGTGATGGCCAGCGTAAAGGCCAGCGTCATCTGCAGATCGCCCCGTTTCTCCCGGTTCTTGCCGAGGAACAGCGCAATCGTGGCGAGGATCACGGCGATCAGGATCGAGGCAATGAGGTAGGTCTTGTCCCAGGATACCGCCCCCTCGACGCGATAGGCGACCATCCCCGTGTAATGCATGGCCGAAATCGCCAGTCCGACGATCGTGCCGCCGATGACGGTCGTGATCGTCGATTGGAACACACCCGCAATCAGGATGCCCATCGTGCAGCCGAGGATCGCGATGATCAGCGAGGCGAAGGTCAGCGACAGATCAAAGGTGACGGGGGACTCCGGCTGATAGGCGAGGATCGCGATGAAATGGGTACACCAGATCGCGATGCCGGAGGTGATGGCCGTCATGAAATACCAGATGATTGCCTCTTGCGTCGGCCGCTTCAACGCATGTCTGTAAAGCCGCGAGATGACCCAGCTGCCGAAAGCACACAGGAGAGCCGCGAGAACGACCAGACCGAAATCATGATGGGCATGGATAGAATGGGCGACGGTGAACATATGATTTCCTTGTGGGCCTCTCGCGACCCGGATCTAATGGAGCATGATGGCGGAATGTAGTCGAAATCTGGTTGTTTAAACGCCCGGGTGAACTTGTCGGGGCGGGTTCAGGCTTCGTGATCTCGTGGGGGGGAACATCCTCGATATGGCGCGTTATAAGGGCGCCGATTTTGCAAATTGACATGGCTCGTACAATCGACGGCTGAGTTAGGCAAGATTATGAATACGCGCACCAAAATCTTGCCTGGATATGTGTCCACAATATCACCGGGGCCATACAACTCGAACAGCCGGTCCTGATCGGGCGCAGCATTGCAAATTCTTGCGGTCGCCTGCTCTGGCAGCCGCTGCACCGTCTGATAACTCCGTGCGCGGACCTTGGGAATTTAACTCAGTCAGCAACCGACGCAGGCGGACCGTCTTTCCATTGCTCCCAATCAGCAATGATCCTGTCCACCAGCGGCGCCCCCACCAAGGTGATGTTCTCGACAGTTTCGGCGAAGCCACCTGCGGTTTCACCTGGCGCAGGGTCGAGATGCTGAAGGGTTGTTTCGTTCGGATTCCCCTGATCGAAGTTCACGGCACCGCGCAAGCTGACGATCCGGTCGGTTCCATGCTCACGGTCGATGACCAGGGCAATCGCGGCGGCCTCCATTTCGGTGATCATATAATCATCCGCACCATAGAGCTCGGCGATATACTGGGCCTCGTTCGACAGGCCCGGACCGTGAAAGAACGTGTCTCCGGTCATATGCGTGCCGGTTTTCACACCGGGAGCCGCCTGCGCCGCCGCGTCCGGGTAGCGCTGTCGGTACTGCCGGGCCGCGTCGGAATCCCGCAGCTCGACATCGTCTGACAGGGCGACACCCCAGGCCACCAGTTCGGGGTTCAATTGAAACAGACGGTAGGATTCGTAGCCGGAGCGCGGCATGAACACGGGCGCGCCCGGCTCCCCTTCTTCCGGTGCCCAGCGATGTCCGAGGTCATAATCGACAAGCCAGGTCCCCCAGACAACATCGCCGATGGTGCCCCTTGACGGCGGCGTGCCCGCGACCCCTGAAAGAACATAATAGGCCTGCGAAAAATCGTAATCCGGATGCAGCAGGATCGCTTGCATTGAGGCGGAAGAATTGACTTTGCCCATGCCAAGGACGGCTCCACAGACGCCTGCATCGTCGCAATATACCGGCTTGAACGCCCCTGGCACGTCCTGCGGTTCGGCTTCGGTCCAATATCGTTCATACCAATGCTGAAATTCGCCTGCCCGATCCCCGGTGTTGTCTCCTATCTCGAACATCGTGCCGATAAAGACCTTCACCGCGACCGGCTCGCCCGAGGCAATCGTCGCGCCGATAGCGGAAATTGTTAGGGCGGACAAACCTGTTTTGAAGACCTCGATCATAGCATTTCCTTTCGAACATGGATTCCAGCTGCTTCGTGGCATCGGCTTCGTCGGCAGGCCAAAGGCGCGGGCCAATGCCCTCGGACCATAACACGAATGGGGCGATCGATCTGCTATCACGGTGGTGCCACGGGCCGCCCTTCCCGGGACATCTGTTGCCCGAAACCGGATTCCGGGCAATGATGCCGATGAAACAGGGAGGTAATCGAATGAAACACTTGAAGATCTCGGCCCTTGCAATCGCCGCGTTGGTGTCCCTCGGCGCCGGCGCCGCCATGGCGCAGGAAAAGGAGAAGGCGATGGACAGCGTCCATTTCCTCATTCCCGGTGGTGCCGGGGGTGGCTGGGACGGCACCGCGCGCGGGGTTGGCGAAGCGCTGAAGAATTCCGGCCTCGTCGATACGGTGACATTCGAGAACATGTCCGGCGGCGGCGGCGGCAAGGCGCTGAACTACGTCGTCGAGAATGCCCAGAGCAACGAGGGCACGCTGATGGTGCACTCGACCCCGATCATCGTGCGGGCCCTCAACAAGACCGTCGACATGGGCTTTCGCGACGTGACCCCGGTGGCCGGGGTGATCGGCGATTACGCGGCCGTCGTGGTTGGCAAGGACAGTGATTACGAAAGCTGGGATGATCTTTACGCCGCGTTCCAGGAAGACCCGCGCGGCGTCGCCATCGGCGGCGGTTCGGCGCCCGGCAGCATGGATCATCTGGTCCCGGCGGCGATCCTCCAGGAAGCGGGGAGCGATCCGCTGGACCTGCGCTATGTCGCCTATGACGCGGGCGGCAAGGCGATGGCCGGTCTCCTTTCGGGCGAGATCGCGGCACTTTCCACCGGACTTTCCGAGGCCATCGCCCTGGCCGAGGCAGGCGAGGTCCGCATTCTCGGGGTGACCGCGCCAGAGCGCGTGGAGGCTGCACCGGATGCGCCGACCTTCAAGGAACTTGGCGTGGATATGGAATTCGTGAACTGGCGCGGCTTCTTCGGCGCGCCGGGCCTGCCGGAAGACAAGCGGAATGCCTATGCCGATATGCTGAAGGAGATGACCACCACCGAGGCCTGGGCGAAGGTGCGTGATCGCAACGGCTGGATCGACATCTACAACGCGGGCGAGGATTTCACCGCTTACCTCGAAAATCAGGAAGCCGATATGCAGCAGCTCATGACGAACATGGGCTTCATCCAGTGATCCAACCGGTCCGACCGCGCCCCCCGTGGTCGGACCGCTCATTTGCAAAGGCGGCTTGCCATGACCCTTGATCGTGCCATCGCGCTGTTCATCCTGCTGCTCTGCCTGCTCTATGGCTATTCCGCATGGTTCATCATGGATGCGCAGATCGCGCCCTTCATGGCGCGCAACCCGGTCTGGCCCTCCTCCTTCCCCAAGATCCTCGCCATCGGCGGCGTGTTCTTCGCGCTCCTCGTGCTCATCGCGCCGCACCGTCCGCAGCAGGACCCGGATCTCGAACTTTCGCGCCTGCTGGAGTATAATTACGGGCAGGCCCTCGGCCTGCTGGCGCTGATGACCGCCTATGCGCTGCTGCTCTTGCCTCTGGGCTTTCTGATCTCCACCTTCCTGTTCCTGATGCTCGGCAGCCTGATCCTCGGCGAGCGGCGTTGGATCGCGATGATCCTGGCCTCTGGCATCGCGAGCCTCGGCATCTGGTATCTGGTGCAGGAAGTGCTGGGCATTTTCCTGCGCCCGCTTCCCGCGGCATTGGCGGGCTGAGCGATGATCGAAGGTCTCCTGATCGGCCTCTCCACGGCCTTCTCGCTGACCAATATCATGATGGTCATCGGCGGCTGCCTGATCGGCACGTTCATCGGCATGTTGCCGGGGCTCGGGCCGATGTCGATCATCGCCATCATGATCCCGGTGGCGATCACCATCGGCGATCCTTCCGCGGCGCTGATCCTCCTCGCCGGGGTCTATTACGGGGCGATCTTCGGCGGCTCCACCTCCTCCATCCTGATCAACGCGCCCGGTGTCGCCTCCACGGTCGCCTCGAGCTTTGACGGCTATCCGATGGCGCGCGATGGCAAGGCGGGCAAGGCGCTGACCATCGCGGCGATCTCCAGTTTCGCGGGCGGCACAATCGGGGCAATCCTGTTGATGATCTTCGCACCGATGCTGGCCTCGGTGGCGCTGCTGTTCCACTCGGCGGAGTATTTCGCCCTGATGGTCGTCGGGCTTTCCGCCATCGCCGCCTTCGCGGGCACCGGCAATGTCGCCAAGGCCATGCTGATGACCATCGCCGGTCTGATGCTGGCCACCGTCGGCACTTCCGCGCTATTCAACGCGCCGCGTTTCACCGCGGGGATGATGGAGCTGCAATCCGGGATCGGTTTCATCACGCTGGCCATGGCAATGTTCGCCCTGCCCGAGGCGCTCTACCTTGTCCTCGACCCCGCCCGCTCGGCCCGTTCCGGAAGTGGCGGCGAGATTTCCAACCTCCGCATCACCCGCGCCGAGGGGCGCAAAATCGCGCCGGTCATCGGGCGTCAGTCGATCCAGGGCTTCTTTATCGGCGTGCTGCCGGGCGCGGGCGCGACCATCGCTTCGTTCCTCGGCTATGCGGTCGAGCGCAATATCGCCTCGCCCGAGGAGCAAAAGGAATTCGGCCGCGGCTCGATCAAGGGGCTTGCCGCGCCCGAGAGCGCCAATAACGCGGCCTCGACCGGCTCTTTCGTGCCGCTCCTGACCCTCGGCATCCCCGGCTCGGGCACCACGGCGATCCTGCTCGGCGCGCTGCTGGCGCTGAACGTGAGCCCCGGCCCGCGCCTGATGGTGGATTCACCCGAGATCTTCTGGTCGGTCATCATCTCGATGTATCTCGGCAACCTGGTGCTGCTGATCCTGAACCTGCCGCTGATCCCCTACATCGCCAAGATCCTCGCGGTGCCGCGCAATTTCCTGATCCCTTTCATCCTCTTCTTCACGCTGATGGGCGCCTATATCGGCCAGAACAATTCGACAGAGCTGTTGCTGCTGGTGGGTTTCGGCGTCATGGCGACAATCCTGAAATTCGCCGATTTCCCCCTGCCGCCGCTGCTGATCGGTTTCATCCTCGGCGGCATGCTGGAGGATAATTTCGCCCGTTCCATGCAGCTCTATGACGGGATCGGCTTCATCTGGGAGCGGCCGATGACCCTGATCCTGCTGATCATCGCCGCGGCCCTGATCGTGCTGCCCGGCCTGCGCAGCTGGCGCGCCCGCGCCCGACAACGCCGCGGCGTCTCCACGCCCGATTGATGCGGCAAGCCAGGGCCGAAACAACGCGGGGTTGATCTGCCTCAAGGGGCCCATGCGCTCCTGTGCTATGATGGGATTCGTCAAAAGGAGATCCAGATGTTCACGAAAATCATGATCCCGGTAGACCTGCGGCACGTTGATCGCATGGAGAAGGCCCTAACAATCGCCGCCGGTCTCGCCCGGCAATACGGCGCCGAGGCGCATATCACCGGCGTCACCGTCTCGACCCCGACGGAGGTGGCCCGCACCCCGAAGGCCTATGCCGACAAGCTCGCGGCCTTCGCCGCCGAAACCTCCGAGACCCACGGCGTCACCTTCACCCCACATGCCGAGATCAGCCACGACGCGAGCATCGATCTTGATGACATCCTGAGCCGCACGGCCGACAAGATCGGTGCCGACCTCATCGTCATGGCCAGCCATGTCCCGGGCTTCGCCGACCGCTTCATGTCTTCCAACGCCGGGTATCTGGCCTCTCACGCGCATATATCAGTATTCGTCGTGCGCTGAGGGCAGTGGCTTCAAGCAGGCCCGCGCGCCGTCAGGCAAAACACAACATGAAAACACGACACGGGGCGATTTCGACGCAGCAACCGTGCGCCGCCTTGCGGTTCTGGCCGAAGAATATGCGACCGGCTCAAAAGATCCAAGCCACGCCATATTTTCATCTCTTTTCAACCGCATGAAGAGATTACCCGAGGGAAAGTTGAGCCTGGCCATGGATAAGACATCAGAACCCAAAACCCAGCGGCGCGTCGCGCATTTCTGGCGCAACGAGGACGGCAGTACCACGATCGAAACGGTCATCTGGTTGCCGATCTTCATGCTGCTGCTCGGGCTGATCATCAATGTCGCGATGGTTTTCTTCAATGAATCGCAGATCACCCGCATCGTGCAGGATGGCAACCGGGCCTTTTCGCTCGGGCGGCTGGAAGATCCTAAGGCGGTAGAGGATTACATTGCCGAGCGTCTGGCCTATCTCGAAGCAACCCTGACAATCAATTCAGGGAGAACGGGCGGTGTCATCACCACAACGCTTTCGACCCCTGCCACCGATCTTATGCCGTTCAAATTCATGACCACTGCCTTTGACAGCGTCAGAGTCGGCATCCGCGCCCAGCATATTATCGAGTTCTGACATGAAACCCATATTCATTCGCGGATTATCCGGCCGCGCGCTGCGCTTCCTTCGGGACGAAAACGGCTCCGGCACCATTTTGGCGCTGTTCTTCCTGCTGATCGGATTGATCATCGGCGGGCTCGGAATCGATTTCAACCGGGTCATGGCGCAGCGCTCGCGCCTGCAGATCGCCACCGATACCGCCGCCCATGCCGCCCTTTACACCCGTGAGGAAGAGGATGTGACAGCGGCGCGAAACAAGGCGACCGAGACCGTGGCGAGCATGTTGCCCGAAGCCGCCTTCGGCAGCACCGCGCTGACCACCACGGACGTCACCTTCGGCCATTGGAATGCACAGGACCTGAGCTTTACCGAAGACAACGATTCAAAAACCGCCGTCCGGGTGCGTGCGGCGATGACCGAAACGCGCGCCAATGCCTCGCGCAACCTGCTGCTGCACATCATCGGTTTCGATACTTTCGATCTGGGCGTTGAATCGGTCTACAGCACTTATTTCCCGTCCTGCTTCACCGAAGGCTTCGTTGCGGAAGGGGTCGTAAACATCCGATCGAACAACAGTTTCTCCGACGGCTTCTGCATCCATTCAAACGAATATGTCAGCCTCAACCAGAACAACTACTTTGAACCCGGCACGGTCGTGTCGATGCCCAATCTCGACGATCTCGACATGCCGAACTCGGGGTTCGAAAAGAACGAGGGTCTGCAGACTGCCCTGCGCAGCGGCGCCTACCGCCTGCGACTGCTCAGCGACCTGCCCGATATCATTGACAGTTTCTGGACCGCCGAAGCCAAGCACCTGCCGCCCTATGTCATCGCCGGTTCGATCTACGAAGTGTCGGAAAACCATCTGGCGGTCGAACCCGAGGTCGAAGCGGAGACTGGAACAAAGGGTAATGGCAACGGCAACGGCAATGGAAACAACGGCGGTGGCGGCAATGGTCTGACCCCCAATCATTTCGAACCCTACAGTGTCAACGTGATGAATTGTTCAGGCTCGGGCAAGATCACCCTCAAGGCCGGAACCTATTCCAATTTCCTTTTCATCAGCGATTGCGAGGTCAAGTTCAGCAATGGCGTCATTCTGGAGGACGTGGTGATGGCCACCACCAATACCAGCGCCAGCTCCTTCAACACCCCTAGCGGGCTGAGCATCGGTCGCGATGACAATTGCCTTGCGGGCGGCGGCGCTTCGCTGATGACCCTGGGAGGTTTCCACGCCGCATCCTCTCTCAACATCTTCGGCGGGCAGATTCTGGCGCTCGGCGACATCGAATTCGCCGCCAATGCCGATGGCATCCAGGGCGCCTCTCTTGTCTCCTATGGTCGCATCGAAGGCACCAGCAACATGAACATGGGCTATTGCCGGAGCGAAGGCATGGAGAATGCCTATCGCGCGGATTATTTCCGGATGGTGAACTGAGCGCGGCCGCAATTGGATCATTCCGGGCGCTACCGTGCCATCCACAGGTAAGCGACATAGGCGGCCAGGACGAACAGCCCCGTCCCCCGCCCGATAACGGGTCGGGTCAGGAGCAGTGCCGTCAGCGCCAGCGAGGAGGTGATCATGATCGGCAGATCGAAGGTCAGGAACCTGTCTGCCACAGGGACCGGCCTGATCAGCGCCGTCACCCCGAGAATCCCGAGCACGTTGAAGATATTGGACCCGATGATATTGCCGATGGCGATCTCGGATTGTCTCCGGAAGGCGGCGATGATGGAAGTGGCCAGTTCGGGAAGCGAGGTGCCGACGGCCACGATCGTCAGACCGATGAACGCCTCCGAAACCCCGAAATCCCGCGCAATGGAAGCCGATCCATCGACAAGAAACCGGGCGCCGAACATCAGGAAGACCAGCCCGAACAGAACCCAGAGCGCCGAGACGAGCAGCGAGCCCGGCACGGCTGTATCGCCGTGCTCCTCAACCTCAGCGCCCGGGTGAAGATAGGCCCAGGTCAGGTAGCCCGCCAAGGCAAGCAGCAACAGAATACCCGGCAGCCGATGGATCTCGCCCATGGCAAAGATCGGCACCAGGGCGAAAGCGGCCGCGAGCATGACCCCCGTGTCGCGCTGCAGCGTTCCGCCGGAAACACGTATGGGCCAGATCAGACAGGTCAAACCGACGATCAGCAGGATATTGGCAATGTTCGATCCGACGATATTGCCCACCGCAATATCGGGTACACCACGCAACGCCGCCTGAACCGAGACCAGAAGCTCGGGCGTCGAGGTGCCGAACCCCACGATTGTCAGGCCGATCAACAGCGGCGATATCGCCCACCGCCGGGCAATTCCGACACTGCCGCGCACCAGCGCCTCGCCACCGACAAACAGACCGATCAAACCGGCGACGACGTAGATGTAATCCAATCAAGTATCCCCGCGGGCAATCCTTCCGCCCCGCAAGGGAAATGGGGATCACATCCCGGTTTCCACAATACCCCGCGTGATATAATCTCTTCGACATGCCGCGACCCCCATGGGCGCCCGTCCCGTTCGATTGTCCAGCACAACGCGATAATTCGCGCGCCACTCTGGCAGAGCACGGGTGACATATCTAAAGTCTCGCCTATCGCCCCCGAATTCGGCGCATCCGGATATCGATATTCAGGGTCGTCAATGCGAGGAAAGGGCCGAAGGAAAACACGCCCATGCCAAACGATGCGCGCCCGGTGCTCTCCATCATCGTTCGCCGTTTTCACCAGGATAGAAAAGCCGACATCCTGCACTCGCTTCACCGATTGCAGCAAGTCGCGGCGGATCAGCCCGGATATCTCGGCGATCACAACAGCCTGTCGGAAGAAGAGACGCAATGCGAGCTTGTGAATGTCTTCGCCTTCAACTCTCGAAAGAACCTCGAAAGGTGGGAAGCCTCCGAGCTGCGCAACAGATGTCTCGCGGAGCTGGACCGGCATCCGCAGAAGGCAACGCGGCATAAAGATTTCGAAGAGCTTGCCCGGCTCCTCCCGCAGACTTCCCGGATCAGCAAGATCGAAATCGTCGTGATCCTGATCTTCTGGATTCTGATCTCGGGAACATGCCTGGGCTACCTGGGCGACCTCCTGCTGCCCACGGGCTTTCCCGCCGTTGGGCGGTCCATCCTGCTGGTGACGATCAACGTCCTGCTGATCAGCTACCTCTTCCTCCCTTGGACCAGCAATATCCTCACGAAGCTCAAGACAGCGCGGGCCGAACGGGTGCCGAAAAGCTGAGCCGCCCCCGGTCCGCGCTTGGTTTGCAGCTCCCCAGCCCCTATCTGGCAGGTATGAAACACGCATCCCCCTCCGAACGACCTGTCGCGCAGGCGACGCAGAAGAGCGGCGCGCCGGGTTACCTGTGGTGGCTGGTCGGCGCCATGGCCCTGATCGAGCTCATCCTCAGCCTGTCGGAGACCGGCCTGTTCGGCGGCCCGGATCTGCGCTGGTCCGCCATCGCGATCGGCGGGTTCTGGCCGCCGTTGCTGAATGGAGAAGTCGCGCCGCTCTATGCAGGTCAGGCCGCCGTGATGTTTCTCAGCTACGCCTTCCTGCATGGCGGGCTGGCGCATCTGGCCATGAACGGCGTCGTGCTGCTGTCGCTGGGCAAGTTCGTCTCGGCCCATGTCGGCGCGGCGCGGACCCTGCTGGTCCTGTTTCTCTCCGCGCTGGCGGGGGCGGCCTGTTTCGCTCTGTTGTCCTCTGGCGACGCGCCGATGATCGGCGCCTCGGGGGCCGCCTTCGGCCTGATCGGGCTGTGGCAGGCGATCGAGGCGCGGGCACGCCGCCGCGCCGGGCTGTCGCTGCGCCCGATCTTCATGGCAATGCTGGCGTTGATCGTGGCCAATATCGCGCTCTTCGTGCTCTTCGCGGGCGGGCTGGCCTGGCAGGCGCATCTCGGCGGTTGGATCGTCGGCTGGCTGATGGGGCATGGCTTCGCGCGCCGCTAGGCGGAGCCGCAGAAGACGTCTCGTACCGGCGCGGCGCCGCGATTGACCGGCTTCGATGCCCGGATTACCCTTCACTGGTCTGAAACAGGTTAGGCGCGGGAAGGTTGGCCCGCCCCCCGCATCCTGCGGGTCCTTCCGTTGCAAGGCAACGGCCCAAGACTATCAAGGCGTCTGCGCGGTGCGGATGCCGATAGAAAGGGCATGCATGAAACCCAGAATTTCCGTACTGACACTCGGAGTGCGCGATCTCGAACGATCGCTTCGATTTTACCGTGACGGGCTCGGGATGCCGACAAAAGGCATCATAGGTCAGGAGTTCGACCATGGGGCGGTGGCGTTCTTTGACCTGGCCGGGGGCCTGAAACTCGCCCTCTGGGCGCAGGCCGATATCGCCCACGACACGGGCTTGCCGATAGAAGCGTTGAGCCCGACCGCCTTTACCATCGGGCATAATGTGGCACGGCGCGAAGAGGTCGATCAATGTATGCAGGCCGCGGCGCAGGTCGGCGCCGACATCATCAAACCCGCGCAGGATACGTTCTACGGCGGCTATGCGGGCTATTTCCGCGACCCTGACGGCCACCTGTGGGAGATCGCCTGGAACCCGGACCTGATTCCATCGGAAGATTGAGCCAACAGCAGGGGGTGGGACAGGCTGCTTTCAATCCACCGTCGCCCCGATCCCCGCATCCGCCAGCATCTCCCGATCCGGCAGCTCGCGCAGGCTCTCTAGCCCGAAGGCCACGAGGAAATGTGCGGTGGTCACGTAAGTGTAGGGCGCGCCGCGCCGCGGACTGCGCGGCCCGGTGGCGATGAGGTCGCACGCATGCAACCGCCCGATGACGTCACGGGAAATCTCCTTGCCGAAGATTTCCTTCAGCCCGTCGCGCGGGATCGGCTGGTGATAGGCAATCGCCGCCAGCACCGCGAGATCGAATTCCCGCAGGTCGAGCGCCTGATCCGTGACATCCGCCGCCGCGCGCACCGCCTCGGCATAGGCGGGCCGGGTGCGGAGCATCCAGCCCCCCGCCGCCTTGCGCACTTCGAAAGCGCGCCCTTCCAACTCGGCGGCGAGATCCTCGACGAGCAGATCGACCGACGCCCCCTGCCCCACCAGCCTGGCGAGCGCCTCGCGCGGCACCGGCGCGGCGGAGGCGAAAAGCGCCGCCTCGATGCGCCGCATCCATTCCCCCCAGCGCAGCGCTGGCGGCACCTCCGACAGCTCCCGGTCAAACCCCGGCTCTGATCGCGCCCCCGCCATGTCAGAGCCCGTAGAGCCGGAACATGTCCCGCCCGGTCAGCTCGCGCACCGCGCCGAGCCCGACCAGACGGTCGCAGAGCCGCCGCGCCGCCCGGTCGCTCATCGCCTGCGCGGTGCCCTGGACACGCGGGGAGAGCATCCCGGTCGGCGCTACCGCATCCTGGCTCAGGAACAGCGACACCGCCGCCTCGGAGGCTTTCGCACGCAGCTTCGGCGCCACCGCCCGCAGTCGCGCCGCCCGCCGGGTCAGCTCACCCGCAAGGCGCAGGGCATGCTCCGCCCCCTGCCGCAACGCCCCGTGCAGCGCCAAGATGGGATCAGCCTCGCCCGCGGCGATATCGCGAAGCTGTCGCCGGGACAGATGCGCCGCCAGCAGCGGCACGGGGTATTCCCATCGCAATCCCTGCGCCAACACCGCCTCGGCCCGCATCAGCGCGGCGGTCTCCTGCCGCGGCGCAGCGCGCAGAGTCTCCGCGAAGACCTTACCGGCCCTGAAAATGGGCGATCCCCGCTCCTTGTCCAGCTCTAAACGCGTTTCTATCCCCTCCGGCAACAGCCGTGCCAGCCGCGCTACCGCGCCCGGCCCGGTTACCTTCACCCGAGCGAGCCCTCTCCAACGCGCGAACATCTCTCCCGCAGGTCCGGGCGCATCGCCCGTTCGCGTCAGACAGACCGCATCGCGGACCTCCGCAGCGCTCTCCCGGCGCCCCTCACGCTTCAAACACGCACAGGCGGCCTTCAGCGCCAGCCGGTCGCGCCACAGCGCAGCGGGCAAAGCCGGGTCGTGCGTTGCGAGGTCCAGAATTGCCAGTGCCGCTCCGGCTGCAAAAGCGTCGTCTTGAGCAACGGATGCAAAGGATCGCGTAGCCCAGCTCGGCAGCTTGAGCGAGGTTTCCGGGGTGGATAGCGGAGGATCGGCTAAGGAAGTCATCAATGCAACCTATGCCGTCCCGGCGGCTGGGGCCATGATATTTTGGCCCAACCGCCGCGCGATCGATTCCAGTTTTGTCTAGAAAGCCCGACCGCGTGATCGCGTTGCACAAATAGCGCTCGGGCCGCATTTGCCCCTTTCCCCGGTTCGTTATGGGACACGCTCATAGGCTGCACGACCGAGACGGGTCATGCGGTTGAGGGCGTTGACAGCG
This sequence comes from Sulfitobacter aestuarii, assembly GCF_042685005.1. NCBI lineage: Bacteria > Pseudomonadati > Pseudomonadota > Alphaproteobacteria > Rhodobacterales > Roseobacteraceae > Sulfitobacter > Sulfitobacter aestuarii. The sequence goes on from NZ_JBHUMP010000022.1 coordinate 42,097, forward strand.
ATGCGGGCTTCGGTTGCCTGGGTCTCCATGTTGCGGCTGCGCAGTTCCGGTCCGATGACCTGTTTGTAGCGCCCGATCTGGGCCTCGCCGCGCGATCTCTGACCATAACCGGCGGCCCTCTGCCATGCCATTCGGCCAGTTTCGGTTATCATGCCGAGATGGGCGTTGCGTGCCTGGCAATCTCCGGGAACGGCGTTCTCCGGCGGCGGAATGATCAACTCGACATCCGGACCAAACGCGTGCCGGATTGTCGCGGCGGTTGGCACACCATCATAAGCTCCGTCTCCGAAGAAACGGCGCACCGGACCGGATACCTCGGCAAGAAGGTCGGGCAGAGCGCCGGTGTCCCCGACATGCTGGGGTGTCAGGCAGGACGCCACAAGCTCGCCGCTCTCCGGATCGAAGCCGATATGCAGTTTGCGCCATATCTTGCGGGCCTTCGGCAGCCCGTGCTTCTCCCGCATCCACTCGCGGCCACCGTGGACACGCAGCCCTGTGCTGTCCACAACCAGCGCGATCGGACCACTGGCTGTCCGGGTGTCAGGCGCGATCTGAAGCGATGGCGCCCGCCGGCAAAGCGTCGAAAAATCCGGCACGGGGAGGTCCGTCTGCATGAGCCGCAGCAGACTGCGGACAAAGCCCTGCGTTTGGCGAAGCGGCAAGCCGAACACGGCGCGCAGGGTCAAGCAGGTCTCGATCACCAGATCAGAATATCGTTGTTGACCACCGCGCTTGCCAGTGCGCTCTGCGCCCCACCGGGACACCGCGTCTTCGCTGAACCAGACCGTTACGTCGCCACGCTGGCGGAGCACCTCGTTGTATTCGGCCCAGTTCGTCACACGGTACTTTGCCTTCGCAAACTTATCCCGCCGCGGCGCGTTGAATTTGAAAGGCATACCAGCATCCCGCAGTCAAATCGAAGCACCAGCTACGCATCGGAAACGATTCGTGCAACACGCTCGCCCCGCCCCTAAACTGATCGTGTCGTCTACTCGGCTCCGCTGGCGTGCTCAGATTGTACGTTCACGACAAAGAGGGCCGATCAGGCGTAAGACAGTTCACGCAGGATCGACGATGACCCTAAGATTATTTGTTATCACGCCCTTAATGCTCGCTATCGGTACAGCTGCTGGTTGGCTCGCACACCTCACTCCGGTGCCCCTGCCCTATTTGCTTGGAAGTCTGATGATGACCGGTGTTATCGCGACCAGCCTCCCCAATGCCTTACCGGACGGCTACAGCTTCCCTCAGCGGGTGCGGACCGTTTTTATTGCGATCATTGGCTTGACAATTGGGGGGCGCGTCACCTCTGAACTAATCGGCGACTTGAATGAAATGGTCTATAGTCTGATCGCAGTGAGTTTTTTCGTGCTGCTCGCACATATGGTTAACTACCAGATATTTCGTCGCTTAGGAGAGATGGACCGCATCACCGCGTTTTTCGCGGCTGCGCCTGGTGGACTGATCGAAAGCGTTGCCTTGAGTGAAACCGCCGGAGCTGACACCAAACATATTGTAATGCAGCAATTCCTTCGGATCATCCTTGTCATCGCTCTTGTCCCTATTGCTATGTCGCTTTGGGTCGGCCATCCGGTCGGTAGCGCCGGAGAAATGGACACCGTTAGCGAAGATAGCCTGACCGCTACCGGCATCGTATTATTGCTGTCGACCAGTATTGTCGGGATGCTTATAGCTCGAATCCTGCGTTTGCCCGCTTGGGAGCTCACCGGTCCATTAGTTGCCGCCGCTGCCCTAAATTTTGTTGGCGTCGGAGCACCCCCGGTGCCATTCTGGCTGCTCAACATCAGCCAGATCGCCATCGGTGTCTCGCTAGCAGGGTGCTGATTTAGTCGCTGATCCGGAACGCTATTCCTTCAACGGCGCCGGTTCGGGTGATCTTCTCACTTGTCGACGGGTGTGAGGCGCGCATGTGGCGGCGTGTTCCTGC
>NZ_JBHUMP010000023.1:0-33119 GCF_042685005.1 Sulfitobacter aestuarii
TCTTCCGGTTTACATATCCTCGCGCCGGACATCGCTGCCCCGCGCCTCCTCCGGGGTCAACTTGTCGAACCGCCCGGGACCGCGATAGACCCAGCTTCGGCCGATGCTGGTGGCGAGCTAATCATCCGAGAAATTGCTGCGGATCTCCGCCTGCAAATGGGCGCCGAGCACCATCGCCTTCATTCCGATCAGATAGAGCACGGAAGCCGAAAGCGCCGTAGTAGCTGAGGAACACGAACAGAGTGTTGAGGATTTCCCAGGGGAAGAGCGAACTGCCCGCGCCATGTTGAAGCTCGTGTTGGAACTAATAATCCTGATAATCCCCAGCGCCGCCTCGGCTACGCTCCTGCGGAACGGTTTGGCAATCTTTTCCTCAACCGCTTTGTGCGACAGCTCAGCGTCCACTTGCAGATCGCCGCCAAGTGCCATGTCGGGATTGAGCCGCCCTCCCGACATTAACGCCAATACTGGCCATGTTATCCTCCTCCTTGTTGTTTTCGGTTAAGATGCATCAGCTAATGGCCTCCGGAAGCCACAGGGCGATCTGCGGAAAGATCAGCAGCAGTACAATCATACCCACCAGCGCCAGCAGGAACGGCAGGGCACCGACGATCACGTCAACGATCGACCCTTGTCCTCGTACGCCTTGGATCACATAGAGATTGACCCCGATCGGTGGCGTGATGAGCGCGGTCTCCAGCATCAGCATCATCAGGATACCGAACCAGATCAGATCGAACCCGAGGTCCGCGACGATCGGCGCCAGCAGTGGCGTCGCGATTAGCAACAGCGAGAACGCTTCAATGAAACAGCCCAGCAGCATGAAGGCGAGCACGATCACGACCATGGTCTGCATTGGGCTCAGCCCGAGCCCATTGATGAAGGCGCTGAGCAGATCGGTTAGCCCTACGACGGCCAGCACAAAGTTGAGGAAGATCGCCGCGAAGACGATCAGCATGACCATCGCGGTGGTGCGCATGGTGCTTTCCAGTGGAGCCTTGGGCGGGAATATCGAAGGCGCAGTCCCCGGGCTGACAGACGCAACAAATTCCGCATGCGGGAATGACCTGCATGCAGGGAGTTACTGCCGCAGGCCTGACCGCGCGCCGAAGGCGGCAATTCAGAGATAGAGGTGCCGCACTGTATCGTCTTCCAGGAGCTCGCGGCTGGTACCGGTGGCGGCGATCCGGCCGCGCACCAGCAGGTAGCCGCGATCCGAGACCGACAGAGCGGTTTCGGCATTCTGCTCGATCAGCAGCACCGTCGTGCCAGCGTCGCGGACGCGCTTGACGATCTCGAAATACTCGGCGATCAGCTTCGGTGACAGACCCAGCGAGGGCTCGTCCATGACCACGAATTTCGGCGCGCCGATCAGCGCGCGTGCCAGCGCCACCATCGCCTGTTCACCCCCCGACATGGTGCCCGCGGCCTGCGACAGCCGTTCGCGGATGCGCGGGAACAGCTTTGTCATCTCCTCCAGCCGGGTCTCGAACGGCACAGCGCAGCCCGAAGCGTCATAGCCCAGCTTCAGGTTCTCGCGCACGCTGAGCGAGGGGAACAGACGCCGCCCCTCGGGCACAAACCCGACCCCAAGCGCGGACAGTTTCTCGGTCCCGCGTTTGGCCACGTCGGCGTCAGCCAGCGTGACGCTCCCCCCATCGGTCGCCAGTAGCCCGGCGATCACCTTGAACATCGTGCTTTTCCCAGCACCGTTCGGGCCCAACAGGCTGACGACCTCGCCCTCCCGCACGTCGAGAGACACGTCCTGCAGCATCGGCACCACGCCATAGCTGGAGCTTACATTTGTCAGGTTTAGCATATCACACCTTCTGTCCCAGATAGGCTTCCTGCACGTCGGGCATGCGGCGAATATCCGCGAACTGCCCGTCGGCGATCTTGCGGCCGTAGTCGATCACCACCACCCGGTCCGGCAGGCTCGAGACCAGTCGCATGTCGTGCTCGATGATCAAAAAGGAAATGCCCGCCCGTTCCTGCGTGATCCGGCGCACATCCTCCATCAGCGCATCGGTATCGCGGTCGTCCATCCCCGAGGAGGGCTCGTCCAGCATGATGAGCTTCGGTTCGCTGGCCAGTGCGCGGGCAATCTCGAGCCGTCGTCGGTCGGCCTGCGGCAGCGCCCCGGCCAGCGTGCCGCGCCTTGCATATAGGTCCTTGGAAATCGCATTCAGCAGCGCTCCGGCCTTCTCCGCCGCCGCCTCGAGCTTGCGCTTCGCCCGCCCCGGCATGAGCAGCGCTTCCAGTACCCCGGTATCGGTCCTCGTGTGCATGCCGATAATCACGTTGTCGAGCACGGTCAGGTCGTTGAACAAGCGGCTCGACTGGAAGGTGCGTGCGATGCCCTTCTTGACGATCCGGTGCGCAGGCTGCCCGGCGATACTCTGCCCCTCCAGCAGTACGTCGCCCTCGGTGGCCTGGTAGATACCGGAGATCAGGTTCAGCAAGGTCGACTTGCCTGCCCCGTTCGGCCCGATGATGCCGAGGATTTCCGAGCGCTGCACCGTCAGGCTCACCTTGTCCACCGCGACGAGCCCGCCGAAGCGGATCGACAGGTCGCGGGTTTCCAGCACAGGATCGTTCATCGGTTTTCTCCGTAGTTGCGGGCGCGCTGCGGGAACAGGCCTTGCGGACGCAGGATCAGGAAGGCGATGACCACCACGCCCACGAACAGCAGCCGGTAATCATCGAAGATCCGCAGCTTCTCGGGCAGCAGCGTCAGCAGGAAGGCCCCGACGATCACCCCCAGCGTATTGTCCATGCCGCCGACGATCACCATCGTCATGATAGTGACTGACACCAGGAAGGTGAAATTGTCAGGCGAGATATAGCTGACATAGAAGGCATAGATCGTGCCAGCGAAGGCGGCGAGGAAGGCATCGACCCCGAAAGCCAGCATCTTGTACCAGACCACGTTGATACCCTGGCAGCGCGCCGCGATTTCATCACTGCGCAGCGCGTTCCAGGCCAGCCCGACGCGGCTTTCATGCAGCCATTTCGCCGACAGAATGGTCAGCCCGACCAGCGCCGCCGAGAGGTAGTAGAAATTCGCCTGGCTCGGCAGGCGCAGACCGAAGATCTCGATCGGCGACATGAAGGAATGACCGAAGAGGCTCGGCGCCGGGATTCCGACCAGCCCGTTGGGGCCCCCGGTCCAGTCGAAATTGTTCAGGAGCTGATGCACCACAATACCGAAGGCGATGGTAACAAGCGCGAGGTAGCTTTCACGCGTGCGCATCGAGGGGAAGCCCAGCAGGAAGCCGAAGAGTGTCGCCACCACGGCCGCCACGGGCAGGGTCAGCCAGAAGGAGATGCCAAAGTTGAGCGCCAGCAGCGCTGACGTATAGGCGCCGATCCCGTAAGAGGCGCCGGTGGCGAAATTGGGGATATTGGCACTGCCAAGCTGGAAGTTCAGCGCCAACGCCAGCACCGAGTAGAGCTGTGCAATGATCAGCAGGTGCAGCGCGTAGCTGCTGCCCTGCATGAAGAAGGGAAAGATCAGCACCACCACGATCCCGAGCACCAGTGCGCTGCGGCGATGGGCACGAAAGGCGGAGACGATATATTCCTCCAGCTGCGGACGCAGCTGCAAACCGACGAAGCCAAGCCCCAGCAGCGCCAAAAGCGATACCGTCTCGATGGTGGATTCGGCGAGGATGATCCCGCCCAGGACCGCGGCACCGCCGATGATCAGGCCAATCATCGTCAACAGGCGTAGCGCGGAAGGCATGGCCTGTATGTCACGGGTCGCGTCGGTTACGAGACTCATTTGCTTACACCTTCTCGATAACGGGCTTGCCGAATATGCCCGAGGGTTTCAGGACCAGCACCGCGATCACCAGCAGGAAGACGAAGACCAGCCGGTAAGCGGCACCGTCGGCCAGCGCGACTTGCGCCAGTACGTCGATCCCAGCGATCAGCATACTGCCGAGGATTGCTCCTGGCATAGATCCGAGCCCGCCCAACACCGCTGCGGAAAATCCGATCAGTCCGAGCTGGATGCCGAAATCGAAACGCACGACACCGGCGTAGCTGCCATAGAGCAACCCGCCCACCGCGCCGATCGCCGAGGCAATGAAAAAGGTCACTGCAAAGACCCGGTTGGGGTTGATCGCCATCAGCCGGGCCACGTCGCGATCCTCGGCCACGGCGCGGATCCGCATGCCGATGGGCGTGTGGTGCAGCAGCACGTAGAGCAGCGTCACCAGTGTCACGGTGATCCCCAGCACCGTCAGGGCGAAGACCGAGACCTCGAGGCCGCCAAGCGCAACTTTTCCTTCCGCGATCAGCGGGAAGGGCTTGGGGTTGCTGCCCTGCGGATAGAGCGTGCGCAGCAGCTCTCGCAGCACCGTGCCAAGCGCCACGGTGGCGACCAGCGCCATCATCGCAGGCGAGTTGCGAAATCGCCTGATGACCAGCCAGTCCAGCAGGATGCCCAGCAACCCCGTCGCCAGGATCGCCAGACCAAGCGCCAGAACCCAACCGAAAGCACCCATGCCCGGACCGAACCAGGCGCTGAGCATCTGCACGGCGGCCAGCGCCACAAAGGGCGCCACAATGGACACATCTCCGTGGGAGAAATGGATGACGTTAAGCACCCCGAACAACAGGCTGAAGCCAAGCGCCACCAGCGTGTAGAGTGAGCCCAGCATCAGCCAGTTCATGATGTGTTGTGCGAGTATCGAATCCATGATCTCCCCTTTCGAGACGCGTCTTCTGGGAGCAAGGGATACGGGCGGAGCGGCGTGTTCACCAAGGGTAAACACCGATAACCGGCATACGCGTTTTCTAACCAGCCTATCAGGAAATCCTTCTTTCCCGGCCGCGCCGATTGCGGGCACGGTCGGTGCGCGCTCGTCCCAAAAAAACAGCAAGAGGGCGGCGGAGCGGGCACGATGCCCGTGCCGGACCGCCCGTCAGGACGACAAATCGCAATACCGAAGGGAGTTAGAATGATCTCGATAAAATTCAACCGCAGGAGCCTTCTGGGCACTATGCTCGCGGCCTGCGCCGCGTTTGCCGTCCCGGCCTATGCCGAGGACAAGCCGACCATCAAACTGGGTTTCATTGGCCCGCTCAGCGGCGGCAATGCCGCGCAGGGACTGGGGGCCAAGAACGGCTTCCTTCTGGCCATCGAACAGGCCAACGAAGCGGGGTATCCTTACCAGGTCGAAGGCGTGGTGCTCGATGACGCCTCGGACCCGCAAACCGGCGTCTCTGCGGCGCTGAAGCTGGTCAATGACCCGAATGTGGTGGCCGCCATCGGCCACTGGAACAGCCCGGTGGCGCTGGCCACCACGCCGGTGTTCAGCCGCTTCCAGATGCCCATGATCGTCTGGGGCGCGATCAGCCCCAAGGTCACCGATCAGAACCTGCCGGAAATCACCCGCGTCACCCCGACCCTTCTGGTCGAGAATGATCCGCTGGCGGATTGGGCGGCAAACGATCTGGGCGCGAAAAAGATCGCCGTGATTGGCGATACCAGCGATTACGGCACCGCCAATGCAAACGCTTTTGAGCAGTATTTCACCGAGGATGGCGGCGAAGTCATCGCCAAGGACCTGCTGCCTGTGGGCACCACCGATTTTCGCGCTGTGCTGACCCGGATCAAAGCCGACGCGCCCGATGCCATCTATTTCGGCGGCGTGATCACCGAAGCGGGCATCCTGCGCAAGCAGATGATCGAGCTGGGCCTGGACATCCCGATGTTCGGCATCTCGGGTTTTTACGACCCGGATTTCATCGCCATCGCCGGGGGGGCTGCCGAGGGCACCATGGTCAGCTATCCCGCTTCAGCCTCGAACCCGATCCTCGACAAGTTGATGACAGATTACGCGGCGCGCGGCTTTGAGGAGCCAACCAGCCCCTACACCAAATATGCCTTCGACGCGACCAACATCCTGCTGAAGAACATCCGCGACGTCGGCATTGAGGACAAATCGGCATTGGCGCAGGCGATCCGCGCCACCGAGCATGACGGCGCGCTCGGCAAGACCACGTTCGACGAGACCGGCCAGACCGAACTGCCGGTCGTGATCGACATCAAGATCGTCGAGAACGGTGAATGGGTCACCAAAGGCAAAGGCATGTGACCACCCCCTCCGGAACTGCCCGTGCCCGGTTTGCGGGCACGGGATTCTTCGACGCAGTGAGCAGATTTCGCGCCCGGCGACACGTCGGCAGGATCGTTCTGGCGACGGGACGGATCACCAGGCGGGCGCTGATCCCCGAGAAATTCTTGCGCCAGCTCGCCCCTGCGTGCGCTGGCCCCGCGGGCGCAATAACCCGTGGTGGAAGGCGTGCAACTTCGCTATCCCGCCTCCAAGTGACTTAAGGTAAAGGGGAAACCGGAATGCGTTTTACGCTGCGACAGCTGAGCTACTTCATCGCCGCGGGCGAAACCGGCAGCGTGACGCGCGCCGCCGAACGAGTGAACATCTCGCAGCCCTCGGTCTCTTCGGCGATCTCGCATCTGGAGACCGAGTTCGGAGTGCAGCTTTTCGTGCGCCATCATGCGCAGGGGCTGACCCTGACCACGGCGGGCAAGCGGCTGCTCAAGGCAGCCAAACAATCGCTGCAGAGCGCGCATGACCTCTACGAAGTGGCAAGCGAAAGCAACTCGGCGGTCTCGGGTAGCCTCAATGTCGGCTCGTTCAAGACTTTCGCGCCGCTGATCGTCCCCGAGCTCTGGTGTGGCTTCAAGGGGCTCTATCCCGAAGTCGAGCTGAACGTCACCACCGGCAACGAGGCCGAGATGCTGAGCGGGCTGCGCGCGGCGCAGATCGACACGGCGCTGACCTACCAGATCCACCTGAGCCCGGACATGGCATTTGAGCCGCTGGCGGAGCTGCCGACCTATGCGCTGGTCTCAGCCGATCACAGGCTGGCGCAGCGCGAGTCAGTAACGATCGCGGACATCGCAAGTGAGCCCTTCGTATTGCTGAACCTGCCGCTCAGCGGCCAGTATTTTCTGTCGCTCTTCGAACGCGAGGACCTGCAGCCGCATGTGGTCTGCGAAGTGACGGATTCCGCCACTCTTCGCTCCTACGTTGCCGCCGGGATCGGCGTGTCGCTGATGACGTCGCGCCCGCTCAACAACTACGCTGAAACCGGGCGGCCACTGACATATATCCCGCTTTCCGGCGAATATGACCCGATGGTGATCGGGCTCGCCAGCCTGAAGGAAGTGAGAACCACGCGCGTGGTTCAGGCCTTCCATGAACATTGCAAATCGGTCATCACCACCGGCCATATTCCGGGCATGCAGCACTATTGAACAGGGCACAGCGCGTGCCAAGGAAATCCTGACACCTGGCCACAAGATTTCCGATTTTCACAACGCGCCTGGTTTCGTCACACTGCTCCGCAACCTAGTCGATTCTGGAAAGTGGACGTGATGGACGGAACGAATGACATCCTGCGCAACAGGTTTCTGCAAGGTATGAGCCATGCCGCCTGCACGGTGAACATCGTGACAACCGATGGCCCGGCGGGACGGGCCGGGGTCACGGTTTCGGCAATGGCATCGGTTTCGGCGGATTCGGAAAAACCTACCCTGCTAATCTGCGTACATCATCTCAGCCCGGCGGCAGCGATGATCGTCGAAAATGGGGTGCTTTGCGTGAACGTGCTGCGTGACGACCAGTCCCATATCTCCGACACGTTTGCAGGCCGCTTCAAGGATGAGGTCAACGACAAGTTCGAATGCGCCGACTGGATCCCCAGTGCTTCCGGCGCACCTCAGTTGAGCGATCCGCTTGTAGCCTTCGACTGCACTCTGCTGTCCTCTGAGCAGGTTGGCACGCATCACATATTTCTCTGCGAGGTCCAGGACCTGGCCTTCGCCCGACACGGCTCGCCGCTGATCTATGCCAGGCGCGCCTATGGCACCGCGATGCAGATCGACGGGGTACGCAACTTGAAACACGCGCTGACCGGTAACGGCGTGGCACTGAAGCTGGGCTGTTTCCACGCTGCCGCGCCTTACATCTTGCCGCAGCTGATCGCGCAGATGCCCGGCATCGGTTTACATTTGGTCGAGGGCGACCAGCGCCGATTGTGCCAGGCGCTCTCGACCGGGGAATGTGATCTTGCGCTGATGTATGACATCGACCTGCCCGACGCATTGGAGACTGACCAGGTCACGCGGCTGACACCCTATGTGCTGCTGCCCGACGGTCATCCGTTGGCCAGCCAGACGGAGATACTGCCGCAGGAGCTCGCCGGAGAGCCGATGGTGCTGCTGGAGGGCCAGCCTAGCCGGGACTACTTCACCGGGCTGCTGACCGCCGAGGCCGTGACGCCCAACATCGCCTATCGCTCCACCTCCTTCGAGATGGTGCGCGGGCTGGTCGCACACGGATTGGGCTACGCGCTGCTGGTCACCCAACCAGCTTGTGGCATGAGCTATGACGGGCTGCGCCTCGTCAGTCGGCCTTTGGTCTCATCCGCGGGCGATACTCACCTGGTGTTGGCCCGGCGCAAGGGCGCCGCATTGCCTCCGGTGGCACAGCGTTTTGCCGCGCTCAGCAAGGCGCATTTCAACGAAGCGATGGCATATGATGAGATCGGATAGCGGGCAGGCGAGCGTTCGGCGCCGTCCGTATTTGCACAATCAACTCGCATGAGCGCTTGGGAAAACGAGGGCGCGGCGGCCGTACAATACCCTCGTCTTGGAGTGGCAATGCAAGATCAGCCCGGCCCGCACGCAATCTCCGGGAATGGCGTGGATCCAGCGCTCCGGAAGCTGCAGGACCGGTTGCTTCGCTAAACCTGATGCGCTGCTTCCGAGCATGTTATTTTCCCGATCCGGTTCCGCAGGATAAGGTCAAAAAAACCCGACCCGCGGAAGGAACTTTTGATGATTGAAATGAGAGCCTCGAGTTTCGATCAGAGTATTTCCCCCTGGGAGCCACGCATCTTCAATCATGAGCTGGCGCCCGGCGATCCGCTACGTGGCGGGGTATTGATGCTGGGAAATTTTGACGGCTTTCACCGAGGCCATCGGGCGCTGGCGGCGCAGGCGCGGCGCCTCTCCTGCGGTCGCCCGGTCGGGATGATGTCCTGCGAGCCGCATCCCCGCGCATTCTTCCGTACCGAGCCGGAACCGTTTCGGCTCACCACGCCGGGCAGCAAGGCGCGGATGCTGACAGGCGCCGGAGTGGATTTCGTCTACCAGCCGCACTTTGATGGCGCTTTTGCCGGTCAGACGCCCGAGGAGTTCGTCCAAACGGTGTTGGTAGATGGGCTGGGGGTGTCCCATGTGGTCGTAGGGCCGGATTTCCGCTTTGGCTGCAAACGTGCGGGCGACCTAGCGGCCTTGCGAAAGATGGGGCAGGCGTTCGGCTTCGGTGTCAGCACGGCAGCCAAGCTTGCCTGCAAGGGAAGCGATGTGTCTTCGACCCGCATCCGGAAGCTGATCCGCGCCGGGCAGATGGCGGAGGCGCTGGAGCTTCTGGGCGGTCACTGGATAATCGAGACGACTCGTGGCCCGGATGGTGACCTGCGCATGGAGGCGTCGCTCTGCCAACCCTGCCCCGGCCGCTACCGCGCCCGCGTGTCCGGCCTTGCGCGCTCGCCTCTGGAGATCGGCATCGACATTGAGACGAATGGCGGTGTGCTGCCACGCAGCCCCCTGCAGACGGCAGAGCGCCTCTTTTTCCAGATCACCGGACAGCACGGGTGAGACGGCATTACCCCACCCGGAGAACCTCCATGATCCTATCTGGCGAGACCCCAAAGATGACCATCCGCCCCTACCCCGCCACCGGCTATACCCGGCTGCCTTGGAAAAACGGCAGCGGGCAAACCGACGAGATCTGCCTGCTGCCCGACGGCGCCAGCCGCGCACGGTTCGATATCCGCGTCAGCAGCGCACCAATCACCGCGCCCGGCGGCTTTTCTGCCTTTCCCGGCGTTGACCGGGTCATCACGCTGATCGAAGGCAAGGAGCTGTCGCTGTCATTCGCGGAGGAAACCGTAACGCTAAATCCCTTCGTGCCCTTCGGTTTTGACTCGGGACTCGCGCCGGTCGGCGATCCGCGCGACGGCCCGGTGCGGGTGCTTAATATGATGGCCGACCGCGCCCGCTGGAAAATCGCCGAAACGCGTCTGCTAAAGGGTCCGGCCTGTCTCGACCCCAGCCTGGGGGGTAGTCTCTTCCTCGTCGCCCTTGCGCCTGCAAGCCTCGCCGCAGGGAAGGAGCGGTGCGATCTGGCCGCTTTCGACAGCGCCCTCGTCGAGGGGGCGGCGCAGATCGCCCTGCCAGATGCCGACACCGCCCGGCCCGGCGCCATTGCCTATTTCCTCACTCCTGCGGAGCCACAGCCTGCCTGAGCGCAACTGCCAGCCCTTACACGAATAGGCGCGCCCGTTGGCGCGCGCGCCTCTGCCGGGCGATGGAGCGAGGGGCCGCCCGGCCTTGCTCAGGGATCGCCCGGCACCCCGTAGCTCGGCGCCTCGGTCGGATTCAGCGCACGGCTGACGTAATCGGCCATTTGCGGCTCGTAGGCTGTCCAGAGACCGCGCAGATCGGCGATCGGACAACCCTCGGACCAGTCCACCCGCAGATCGACCAGCGGCCAGGGTGTCTGGTCCGCCACCAGCAGGCAGGCGGAACGCACCGGGCCTTCCTCACCGCCGCCTTCATGCAGACCGGCTTCCAGCGCGCCCAAGAGCCGCGCAGGCAGGGGCAGATCGGCTGTCTCCTCGAAACGGTCTACCATGACCTGCGGCAGCCTGGAGTCGGACAGCAGATTGCCTGCCGCAATCACGCCCGCTCCTTCCGCCACGGCATTTCGTCCCAGCGTGTTCCCGCCGGAAAAGATCGCCGTGGCGCCCTCGTTGTCCACCACGGCTACCTGACGGTAGTCGGGGAATTTCTCCCCCGCCATCACCGCCTCCAACGCGGCCTGCGCCCCGTCGCCCGCGGCGATCCGGTCCAGCACGTCATTGCCTATCGACGGCATGGTGACGTTCTGCGTCGCCACCGCGCCCGTTCCGGCGCGCACCCAGGGGCAGCGGCTGCCCACCGCGATCGAAGAGGTGGTGATCGCTACGCCCAGCTGTCCGGTACGCGCGCAGCGTCCTGTTACGGAAAAAGTCATCTCAGGCCTCGTCGGGAATAACGGCGGTGGCTTCGATCTCCACCACCCATTCCGGGCGTGCCAGCTGAGGCACCACGATACCGGTGGAGCAGGGATGCACCCCCTTCAGCCACTTGCCCATTTCCTGGTAAACCGCCTCGCGGTAGCGAATGTCGGTGACATAGACCACAATACGGCAGATATGCTCCATGCAGCTCCCGGCCTCTTCCAGCAGCATCTTGATGTTTTCCATGGTCTTGGTTGTCTGCGCGGCAGGGTCAGCCACATGCAGGCATTCTCGGGTGTCGAGATCCTGGGACACCTGACCGCGCAGGAAGACGGTGGTGCCACGGGCGACCACGCCCTGGCTGAGATCGTTATCCAGCTTCTGCTCGGGGTAGGTGTCCTTCGTATTGAAGGGACGGATGCGGTGGTGGATCATGGTATCGGTTCCTTGGGATGGGTCCGCTGCCACGTGCGCGAGCAGGGGAAGCATGAAATCTTGGCGCCCGCTCGGCTTCGAGGCCGTGCGGGCGAGATCGGATCACTCCGCCGCGGTACGACTGGCGTCGCTCTTGATGTCGGTGGAGTACCATTTCGAAATCGCCGAATCCCCGGCAGCAAGGGTCTTTCCACCCATGACCCTGTCCGACAGGTCGGCGGAATCCTTGACGAAGGCGAGCGGGCCGTCCCAATCGAAATTGCGGTAGACTGCGGCCAGATGCGCAAAAGGCGGTGACTGGGCAAATAGCTGGAAGGTCAGCCGGTGCCCGGCATAATCCGAATTCAGCATGTCGCGAGCGAAGGCCAGGAGCTTGCGGCGGTCATCGGCCACCCATTCGTCGTTGATCGAATAGTATTTCTCCAGCCAGGGCTTGGTTTCCGGTGCCTCGAATGAGGCCGCGTCCGGCGTGACGCAGATCTGACCGCCGCAGAGCTCGCGGGCGATATGCGTCATCTCGTGCAGCTGGCTGCAGGCATGCACCCGGCCGGTATAGAGCAGCGACTGGTTCGGCATCATCAGCCCCGCCGGGGATGTCTCGCCCAGGGTGATGGCGGCGGTCAGATGCGCGTTGATTCCCTCGCGGTAGACCGCCAGCTTGGCCAGCTTCTCCTGCACCGCCTGCTGGTTTTCCAGCCCGGTCTGACGAACGTTGAACAAGGCCGCGCCGATCATCATGTCCGCGACCTTGAGGTTGCGCTGCACAAAGGCGAAGGCCGAGTAGCGGTGCAGCGTCGCGCGGATGAAGGTCGCCGCCTTTGTGTGGCGGTAAAACAGTACGTTCTCCCAAGGGATCAGCACATTGTCGAAGATGACGATCGTGTCGACCTCGTCGAACTTGTTGGCCAGCGGGTAGTCGCGCGGATCGGCGCGCCCGGCAAAGCCGGTGCGGCAGATGAATTTCAGGTTCGGCGAGTTCAGGTCGCAGATGAACCCCACCGCGTAGTCCGACATCTCGGCATTGCCCCAATTGGCGATGGTCGGCTTGGTGAAGGCCTGGTTGGCATAGGCCGCGGCGGTCTCGTATTTGGCGCCGCGCACCACGATGCCCGCGTCGGTCTCCTTGACCACATGCAGCAGCATGTCCGGGTCCTGGTCCTGGGGCGCCTTGGAGCGGTCGCCCTTAGGGTCGGTATTGGCCGAGACATGGAACGGATCTTCCTTGAGCACCCGGAAGATGTGGTTCTCGATATTCTTGGAGAATTGCGGGTCGACCTCGTTCAGCACGTCCTGCCCGTCATAGAGCGACCACATCTCGCCCACGGTCTCGTCGCCTACGCGGGTAACGACGCCGCCGATCTCGTTCATCATGTGATCGGTGGCGCGCCGCTTGGCCCACCAATCTTCCTGGCTGTAGGGCAAGGCGTTACCGAGCGCGTTAACTTCGCCATCCTGGGTCACGGTCATGACCTCGCGGTGCGCCGTCTCGTGCTGCATGTCATAGATGCGGGCGCGAACATCCACCAGAGGCTTGAATTGCGGATGCGTAGTGACATCCTTGACCTTCTCACCGTTGACATAAACCTCGCGGTTGCCGCGGATCGAGTCGCGGTATTGTTCACCTGTCCTGATCATCCGTTCATCCTTTTTCATTCTTGGCCCGGTGCGCCTCGCACGACCGGCAAATCCTCGTTGAATTTTGGATAGCAGCGGCGCGACGCACGCGAAAATATGCATTCCTGTGCCCTTGGAATGGAAAAACTGATCCATTCCCGGTCGCTCTATAAAATGTAGGGGCGGACCGATAATGTCACTTTAAGTCGACTATTTGCAAATTGGGGTGCCTGTCGTTCAACAAGCGACATTCCTCGCGGCTTTCCGAGCTATGCTGGGAAATGGGTGACGGGGTTTGAGAAGACGGCGTATTGTGGCGTGTGTCCAAGCCTGCCAGAAGTTCCAAGAGGAACGATACACCGTGGAGAAGAGTACAGAAATCATCGCCCTTCGTCAGCCGAAAACTGTGGATGATCCGTTGACCGAGATCGCGATCGACGTGTCCGGGATCGCCGCGAGGCATTTCCGGGTTACATCGTCGACAACGTTCAGGGGCAAGCTATTGTGCGCCATTGGTGCAAGAACAATAGCGAGCGAACCGTCGGCCACAGGCGAGCTGGTCATGCACGAAATCCAGCGACCACCGGGCGTTTTCGCGTGCCTCGACAGGATCGGCGCCCGGGTTCCCACAGCCTTGCGCCTGGCGCGGCGTTTGCGCATCATGAGCCCTTCATCGCGATACAGCCGATAGATGCGGTTGATGCCTGAAATCTCACCTTCGCGGCACAGCAGTATGAAAACGCGGCGATAGCCAAACCGGCGCCGTTCATCCACCAGATCGCGCAGCCGCTGGCGCTGCTCGGTCTCGGGCGGACTTATGGACTGGTAGCGGATCAACATGCGATCTACTCCAACGAGGCAGCAGGCCCGCCGCTCCGACAGGTACAGCTTAGCCCGCAGGTGCGCGACAGCTTCGCGCTTCACGGCGGGCCTTACCATTTTTTGCCAGTGGTTCCTTCATGGCCGCTGCGTCCAGCATCTGCTCGGCCAGCAGCTTCTTGAGCTTTGCGTTCTCATCCTCGAGCGCCTTCAAAAATCTCTTGGAAGGCCAGTAACTTAGCTTACATTACCGCCACCCGAGCCAACACTCAGCGAAAAAGACATTCCTCACGATAGGATAGCCATTCATTAAATTGAAGGCCTCTTGTCTTTGCGTCGAGGTGATGCACAAAATGTGCATACACCGTTCAGGGTAAAAGCGGTAAAGGCCTCCTGAAGACAGTAGAGATCTCCTTGCTTACCAAGAGGGGTTCGCTGCCCGAACACAGAACACTGGATCGAATTGTACATTGCCTGAACCTGACCAACTACCCCGAACATTAGGTGAGTACTTCCATCGTGCGCGCCAGAGCATGAGCCCGCGTAACCACGCCTACTTTCTGGCCGGTGCCGGTGATGAGCAGACAAGTGCCGTTAATGAAAGCGCCTTTCGTCAGGCTCATGTCACGCCGCGGATGCTGCGCGATCTACGGGGCGGCACGCCAGAAACGACGGTGCTCGGACAAAAGCTTGCCGCGCCCTTTTTGATCGCGCCTTTTGCCTATCACCGCCTGCTACATCAACCGGGCGAAACTGCGACGGCCCGCGGTGCGGAGGCACAATCCATCAAGATGGTGCTGAGCGCGCAGAGCAGCGAACCGCTCGACGAGGTGCGCGCCGTTGGCCCCGGCAGTGACTGGTTCCAACTGCACTGGATGGGCAGCAGGCAGGCCACGCTGGAGCTTGCCCAGATGGCACTGGCCGCGGGGTTTACCACATTCGTCCTGACCATCGACGCGCCGGTGCAAGGGGTGCGAGACCGCGAGATCGAAGCCGGGTTTCGCCTGCCTCCCGATGTCAGCGCGGTCAATCTCGCAAAGTTCGCGTCGCCGTCATTCTCGCCGCGTGATGACGCGCAATCGGTTATCTTCGACCATGTCGCGCAGATTTTGCCCACCTGGGCTGATGTTGCCTGGCTCATTGAAACGTTTCAGGCGCCAGTCCTGCTGAAAGGCATCCTGCACCCTGAAGATGCGGCGCAAGCACAAAGGATCGGCGCGGCGGGAATAATCGTGTCAAACCACGGTGGCCGCGTGCTGGACCGTGCGTCGGCGACGCTGAGCGCCCTCCCCCCGATTGTCGAAAGGCTCGGCCCCGGCTACCCAGTCCTGATGGATGGCGGGATCCGCCGGGGCGTCGATATCCTTATCGCGCTGGCATTGGGGGCAAAAGCGGTTTTGATCGGACGCCCCATCGCCTGCGGTCTGGCCGTTGCGGGGGATCTGGGGGTGAGCCATGTGCTGCGCCTACTAAGCGACGAATTTGAGATCGCGATGCTTCTGAGCGGATGCGCGACGGTGCAAGACATCCGTCGCGATCTGGTTTACCTGAAACTGTAGCGCAGCGGAATGATGAGGGTAAATTCCTCGCCAGTCAGATAATTTGGCGGCGTTGGCATCTTTTCCAGTTTCTTGACGGTCTGCACCGCGGCCTCGTCAAGGATCGCCGAGCCGGAGCTTCGCGCTACCTCCACCGTCGTCAGTGTCCCATAGCGATCCAGCGTAAAGCGCACCTGCACTTCGCCTTCGATCCTATCGCTGCGCGCCTTGGCTGGATAGGTCTTGGCACCGCTGATCAACAGCACGATGCTTTTCTGCCAGTCGCGGATTTCCTCCGTCTGTTCGGCGGTCAGGCCCTCGCTTTCCGCCTTGGCGGTTTCTGCTTCGGTCTCGGCCTCCACCCCGGCGACGGATTGTTCGGAGGCTTGGCGATCTTCGGCCCCAACTTGGCTTTCCGCATCAATCTGCTTGGGGTCCTGCTCTGTGGCGATCTCCTCGGCTACTTCTTCGGTTTCTGCGTCCGGTTCTGGAGCGGCGACGCCAAACTTCAGGCTGTCATCCTCAACGTCATACGGGATCTGGCTGAGTATCGGCTGTTCGGCGGCTTTCATGGCATCCAGAACCGCGGGGCTTTCGGTGACGGTCGGCGCTTCTTGGGTTTCGGTCTGCGCCACGCTGTCTTCCTGCAGAGCCGAAGGCGCCGCGATGATGTCGGAGAGATCAAACATCATCGCTCCGGTGATGCCCTCCGCCTCCGGATCAGCCGGTTTGGTTTCCGCTTCCTGATCCAAGAGCAGGACGGGAAGCCCAGCGTGCAGGGCACCGCTCACAACAATCGCGGCACACCAGAAAACAGGCAGCATACCGCGCGAAGTATAGGTCAGGCTCATTGTGCCGCATCCGTCGCTCGCGCGCCCGCATCGCCCGCTTCGGCCACGCTTTCCTCCAGACCCACCAGCCCCACCTTCAGAAACCCGTCGGCGCGCAGGATGTTCATCACCCGCATGAATTCCCCATAGGGCACCGATTTGTCGGCCCGGATGTAGATGCGCGTGTCGCGCTTTTGCAGGGTTGCGATTCCAACATCGATATAGAGCCGCTCGTGGGTAGTCTCAGTCTCGCCGACCGCCAGCCCGAGGTGTTCGGTAATGGTTATGAAAACCGGTTCGGCGGGCCGTTCCGGTGCCTCGGCCTCTGCCACAGGCAGTTCTACCGGAATGTCGACCGTCGACAGGGGGGCCGCGATCATAAAGATGATCAGCAGCACCAGCATCACGTCGATGAAGGGGGTGACGTTGATGTCACTGTTTTCGCTGAGATCGCCGTCGTCGTCACCGCGCAAACGTGCCGCCATGCTGCCTACTCCGCCGCCGGTGCCGAAACGGCGCCTAGCTGAAATGCGGGCAGGGCCTCCGCCGCTTCCTGCGCGGCTAGGTCCAGATCGCGCGACAGGGTCCGCTCAACCAGCGCGCCTGCATCCGCCAGCATGACCTTGTAGCCGCCCAGACTTCGCGCGAGAATGTTGTAGAAGATCACTGCGGGAATGGCTGCAACAAGGCCGATCGCCGTCGCCAACAGCGCCTCGGCAATGCCGGGAGCGACGATCGCCAGATTGGTGGTGTTGCTCTCCGAGATCGAGATGAAGCTGTTCATGATCCCCCAGACGGTGCCGAAAAGGCCCACAAAGGGCGCGGTCGACCCGACATTGGCCAAAATTCCTGCCCCCAGCCCCATGCGGCGCGCGGCTCCTGCTTCGATCCGCGCGATTTCTGATTCCGCACGCTCCTTGATACCGGCCTTCTGCCGGGCCCCCTCGCCGGAGGCTGCGCGCTCACGCTCGGCGGCCCGCATCATCTGCCCCACCACGCCCTCGCGCTTGGCAAAGAGCGCGCTGGCCGCGATCAGCGATCCCGCGCGGTCCAGATCGCGATAGCGGCGGCGCAGGGTGTGCCGCTCCCACCGCAGGATCATGATCCGCGCCACAAAGATCACCCAAACGAGGACGGAGGCAAAGAGCAGCGACAGCATAACACCTTTGACGACCCAGTCCGCCGCCATGAACATGCCAAGCGGCGACATCTCGTCATACTCCGCCTGTTCTAGCATCACGGTGAGCGCCTGTACATCGAAGGCAAAGGCAGGGGCCGCGGCGATACAAAGGGCCGCGGCAGGAATAATTGGGAATAGTTTCATCGTTCAGGTTTCGGCCCATGTGCGGATAAGGTTGTGGTAGATGCCGGTAAGACGCACCGTTTCGGGATCATTTGCTCCAAGGCTTCCACTCAGGGATTGAATGGATTGGTCCAAATCAAACAGAATGCGGCGTTGCGTATGTGTGCGGATCATGCTTTGGAGCCAGAAAAAGGATGAGACCCGCGCGCCGCGCGTCACGGGTGTCACCTGATGCAGGCTGGTGGCGGGATATAGGATCATATCCCCCGCTGGTAGTTTGACACTTTGGTGGCCGTAGTGATCTTCGATCAGCAGTTCGCCTCCGCTGTAGTCTTCCGGCTCGCTGAGAAACAACGTCATCGACAGGTCCGTGCGCAGCCGTTCCTGCGTCAGCGGGTTCACCCGAATGGCATTGTCGATATGCGCCCCAAAGGCCTCGGCCTGCTCATATTTATTGAACATCGGCGGCAAAATCCGCGCAGGCAGCGCGGCAGAAAGAAACAGCGGATCGGCGGTGAGTTTCTGCAAAATGAACTTGCCCAGCGTCTGGGCTGCCTCGGAGGTGGGTGGCAGTTGCTGATTGCGTTTGACCTCTCGCGACTGAGGACCGGCGGTGGTTGCCCCGTCTTCCCAGGCTGCCGCGTCGAGATGCGCGCGAACCTGCGCGACCTCGTCTTTGGTCAGGATCGAGGGGATCGTAATCAGCATAATTTACCTCTTGGTCTTGGCGGGCAGCCCGAGGGCTGCCCGCGCTGATTGCTCAGGCTTAGAACTTCATTTCCAAAGAGACGGAAACCTCACGGCCCGGCGCGACATAGGTGAAGGGCGTGCCAGAGCGATAGGCCGCGTCATAGACCTTTTCATCCGCGACATTGGTGATGCCCATCTTCAGCATGGTGTTGTCGGCGACTTCGTATTCACCCAGCAGATCTAAGGTAAAGGCATCGGGAATGGACCGGCCATTCGCGGCCACGCTGCCAAGATCAATCTCGCTCTGATAGTTCACGCGACCGCCGAGCATCAGCCGGTCCGTGACCTGATAGGTCGCCAAAAGATTGAACTGCTCATGCGCAACATTCGCCACGGGCAAACCGATATTGTCGCTATCCGCGCTCTCAAGCACCTTGCTGTCCATAAAATTGGCACCGCCAAAGAGGCTCAAGCGTCCGGTCACCTTCCCGGCAACGCCCAGTTCCAGCCCGCGGATGCGGTATTTCAACGTGTCAGTGGTGACAGTGGCACCGCGCGGCCCAATATCTTCACGGGCCTGATCCTTGGTCGTCTGATATAGCGCTGCGGTAAAGAGTAGGTTCGGCGTAAAGCTGTACTTCGCCCCGATCTCGAGCGAGGTGTTCTCTTCGGGTGCAAGCCCCGCGCCGTTGTCATCCAGCCCGCCGTAGAAACCGCCTCCAGCCTCCAATTCCTGCCCCGCCGGGTTGGTCGAGGTGGCCGCTGCCGCATAGAGGTTCAGTTGGTCGCTGAAGGCGTAGGTCGCGCCGAGGTTCCAGTTCAGCATGACGTCATCGCGTGACAGGGTATAGGCGTCTTCACCCGAGCCGCCAGTGCGAGAGATGTCATACATGTCGACCCGCAGCCCGCCGCGGACCTTCCAGTGGTCGGACAGCGTGACAGTGTCGAGCGCATAGAGCGAGGTGGTCTTGACCGTCGTTTCTGTGAGCTCAGTACCCAACACGGGTTGCTCACCGCTCCAGCAGCCTTCCGCGGTGGGGTCGGGATTGACCGCCTCGACCACGCAGCCGCGCTGCCCGTCGGGCGGCAAATAGTCTTCGCTGCTCAGGTTAGAATAGCTCAGCCTTTCAATCTCTTCGCGCGAAGTTGCAAAGCCCAACACATAGGAGTGGGAAGCCCCGGCGAATTGGGCGTCACCGCTCAGTTCAAGCACATTGGCCAGCACATCGGTCTGTTGGTTCCAGCTTTTGAAGCTCAGACCAACCTGCCAATCCTCGGGATTGGCGGAACCGTTGTCGATCAGGCTGCTCGGCGCGGTCAGCACATAGTCGTTTTTCGACCGCGACGCGCGGAACGTGTTAGTTAGCGTCATGCCGTTGTCAAAGGCATAGCTGGCTTTTGCCGTGGCCACTGTTTCTTCGACGATCTGGAAATCGCGGCCCGGCACCCCGTAGAAGGTCTCGCGGTCGATCCCGAATTCGAGGACCGGCCCTACCAGGCCCAAATCTTCGTTGTTGACGTAAGGCACCCCCCAATCCGGGGTCTGCTCGATCTTGGTATAGCTCAGGTTGCCTTCAAGCGTTAGCGCGTCGGTCGCTAAAAACTTTAGCGCCAACGCGGCGCCATTGCGGTCATCGGTGACCACATCGCGCCCGGCCACTTCGCCATCTTGCAACATGCCGTTGAAACGCAATTGCAGCCGGTCGCCGATCACTTTGTTCGTGTCGATAGTCTGACGGACGGTCGAGGCATCGGTGACCGTGGTCAATGTCTTGGTGAAATCAATATCCTGCGGGCTTTTGGAAATCAGATCAATCGCGCCGCCCGTGGTGCCACGCCCACCAACCGTGCCAGCCGGGCCTTTGGTGACTTCGACCTGTTCGGTGTTGAAGGTCTCGGCGACGCCGGTGCCGGGGCTGCGGATGCCGTCGGTATAGGTGTCATTGTTCGCCTTGAACCCGCGAATATAGATGTTGTCGCCAAAGGAATTCCCGCCCTCCCCAAACCCAAGCGAAATGCCCGGAGTTGAGCGGGCCAGTTCCCGCACGCTGGTCGTCCCGGTGGTTTCCAGGACCTCCTGGGTGATGGCCGTCACCGTGCGCGGAATGTCTTTGAGCGGTCCGGGCATGCGGCTGTTAGCCAGCGTATTGGCTTTGAAGGGTGCGTCCTGATCGGCGTAGGAGCTGCCGCCCGCGGCCGCTTTAGCCGCGGCCTGAGCTTGTGCTGCGGCCAGTTCTTGGGCTTGACGTTCGGCGGCTTCCTCAGCGGCACAAACCGGTGTCCCTGCCAAGGCTGGCGTGCAGACCGCCGGTGGCTTAGCCAAGCGGCGTGGCGCAGGCTGGGCTCTGCGCGGGGCTGATTGCGTTGCGGGCTGCGGTGACGGCTCTTCCGTCGTTTCCACCTCGACAGTCGGCAGAAGGATCAAACCGCTGTCCTGAGCCGCAGCGGTGGAGGTCATGCAGGCCATTGCCAATGAGGCGCCAAAGCCTCCGACCATCAGGGTAGAGTTTCTTTGGATCATGGTGGTGCAGCCTCGGGTTTCGGATGGTCGACGCATAAGTCCCTCGCGATAAATTTTTGGCTGACCACACGGGGGGCGGGCTGGCTAATTCGATGAATCACCGATTAACCTGACTGTTTTGGTAAGTAAAGATATCATCTTATTAAAACAGTCAGGTTACGGGATGCCCATTTAACGTATGCATTATTCTTTTTCGTCGTCGTTGCAGCCTTCCTTCAGATGATCCGGGTCGGGAATACTTTGTGAACTTCGCCTCCGCCGCCGCCGGACACCGTAGCAGCGGAACGGCCGATCTTCGCTTCTGGTCCGATGGCGATAATCAACGGCGCCTCCGCGGGCAACGTGGTCGCCACAGGGGATCATGTGCCGCAGGACCATCTACTGCGGTCGATTGATCGGTTCGTTGATGTCAATGGCATTCGCGACTATCTAGCGAATTTCTACAGCCATACTGGTCGTCCTTCGCTCGACCTAGGGTTGCGCAATGCTGCTAGCTGAACCAACCAAGCTGAACTCCCGAAGTCAAACTGCCTTGGCATCCTTCAATTCGCGTTGCAGCCGTGCCGTCTCTTCCGCCTTCGGCGTCGAGAACCGCGCCAGCAGCAGGTAGGCCACTGGCGTCAGATAAAGCGTGAAGAGTGTCGCCAGCCCTAGCCCACCAACAATGACCCAGCCCAAAGCCTCGCGCGCCTCGGCTCCGGCACCGGCAGACAGGATCAATGGCACCCCACTGATCACCGTCGAAGTCATCGTCATCATCACCGGGCGCAGCCGGATCGTCGAGGCCTCTAGGATCGCATCATGGACATTGCTCCCACCGTCGCGCAGCTGATTGGCAAATTCAACGATCAGGATACCGTTCTTGGCCATGATCCCGATCAACATCACCAGCCCGATCTGGCTATAGACATTAAGGCTGAGCCCGGTCAGCAGCAGCGCAAACACCGCGCAGGCGAGACCGATCGGCACCGTCGCCATCACCACAACTGCCGAAATGAAGCTCTCGAATTGCGCCGAAAGCACCAGGAACACAACCAGAATGGCAAAGCCGAAGGTCATGAACAGCCCGGCATTGGTTTGGTCCAGCGTCGCCGCCTCGGCCAGTGGCACAATTCGGTTTTGCTCGGCGAGCAGCTCGGCGCCGATCTCCTGGACGTGAGCGAGCGCATCGCCAAGTGACAACGCCGGGCTCAGGGTGGCGGAAATCTCGACCGAGCGGTTCTGCCCCTCACGGTCCAACTCCGGTGCTACAGCGCGTTCCTCGAGCGTAATGAAACTGGACATAGGAACCATTTGCCCGTCGCCGGTCCGAACGAAGATATTCTCCAAATCCCCGGGATCGTTCACCGGGCTGGACAAGGTCATCATCTGCACGTCATAGCTGGCGTCGTCGATAAACACTGAGCCAACCTTGCGCCCGTCCAGAACTGCCTGCAAAGCCTCACCGAGCCCGGTGATGTCAATGCCCAAATCAGAAGCGCGGGCTCGGTCGATCTGCACGAAGAGCTGCGGCTGGGTGGTCTCGTATTCCAGCTGAACCTGACCCATTGCCGAGGTCTCGCGCATCCGCGTCACCATCGCCTCGGCGACCTTCGAAAGCTGCGGATAATTTTCACCGGTGATGGCGATGGCCAGCCCCCTGCCCGCGCCGCGAATGCCCAGCGAATTGGGCTGGATCGCAAAGGCGCGTACCCCGATCACCTGCCGCAGCTTACTGTTGATTTCGGCCACAATCTCCTGCTGGCTGCGGGTGCGTTGCTCCCATCTTGCCAGGGTAAAGACCATGAAGCCGCTGTTATCGGCGCCAAAACCACTGATCGAAAAGATATTGGTGATTTCGCCCCTGTCGCGCAGCGGTGCCACAAGATCCTCGATCTGCAGCATTTTCGACTGGGTGTAAGCCAGCGACACGCCCTGCGGCGCGCTGACCCGCAGCAGCGCCACCGCGCGATCCTCCGGCGGCGTCAGCTCTTGTCGGATGCCGCCCGCCACCAGCGCTGCGGTCGCCGCCACCAACACCGCCGCCAGCACGATTACGAAAGGCATCGCCATAGCGTTTCTCAGCGTGACAGCATAGGCCCGCGCCAGCCCATTGCCGAGCCGGACCATCAGGCCATAGTCTCCGGTCTTGGGCGGTCTGCTCAGCAAGCGGCTGGCCATTACCGGACACAAGGTCAGCGCCACCACCGAGGACAGCAGTACCGCCATCGCCAGGGTGAAACCGAATTCGCGAAACAGCCCGCCGGCCTGACCGGGCAGAAAAGACAATGGCACAAACACCGCCGCCAGCGTCGCAGTGGTGGTGACCACCGCGAAGAAAACCTGCTGCGTGCCCAACACCGCAGCGGCGCGCGACCCCATTCCCTTGGCGCGCAGGCGCACGATGTTTTCAAGCACCACGATCGCATCATCAACCACCATCCCCGTCGCCAGCACCAGCGCCAGCAGGGTTAGAATATTGACCGAGAACCCCACCAGATAGATCGCCGCCAGCGTGCCGATCAACGCCACCGGCAGGGTCAGCGCCGGGATCAATGTGGCACGCAGATCGCGCAAGAAGAGAAAGATCACCGCGACAACAATGCACACGGCAAATCCCAGGGTTTTGAGCACCTCGATGATCGATCCATTGATGAAGATTGCATCATCCGAAGTGACGAAGATCTCGATATCCTCCGGCAGGGTACGGCTTAGCTCCTCGACCACGGCACGCACATCGCGCGAGATCTCCAGCGTGTTCGACGTGGCTTGCCGGATTATCCCCATGCCCAGACCCTGCTGACCGTTGGCGCGCAGCATCGTTTCACCCGGCGCCGGACCGAGCGTCACCCGCGCCACATCACCCAACAGCACATCCTCGGCCAGCTGCAGCGCCTCGAAGGCCTCGATTGTCGCCACACTGGCGATGGTGCGCACATTGATCGACTGACGATCCCCCGCCAAATCCCCCGCAGGCGCGTCATAGGCGATATCGGCCAGGGCGGCGCGCATGTGCGACAGGGTCAGTCCGCGGCTGGCCAATTCAAGCTGATCGATATCGACCCGGAAGATCGGCTCCTGGTCGCCATAGATCTGCAGGTCGGCTACCCCATCAACCGAAATCAGACGGTCCTCGACCCGTTCCTGCACGATCCGAGTTAGCTCTTGCGGCGCGCGTCCCAATGAGGTCACTGCAATACGCATCACTGCTTGGGCATTGGCATCGGCCTTGACAATCTCGGGCTGCTCAGCGTTGTCAGGCAGTTGGTTGACTATCCGTGCCACCGCATCGCGCACATCGGTCGCGGCCACATCGATATCGACATTGCCATCAAATTCCAGCGTCACCCGGCTGCGCCCGAACCGCGAATTCGACGAGATTGTCCGCACCCCCGCGACCCGTCCTACCGCGCCTTCGATACGCCCGGTCAACTCCTGATCGACGGTCTCGGGCGCCGCCCCGGAAAATCGCGTCGTGACGGTCACTACCGGACGATCAACATTGGGCAACTCCCGGATCTCGGCGCCGAACAACCCGGCCAGCCCGGCCAGCACGATCAGGGCGTTGATCACAAAGGCCAGGATCGGCCGCCGCACAAAAATTGCAATGCCCGAGGGCGCCGCCGCGCCCGGCCCGCCGGATTGCGACGTCGCGCTCACAGCACGTGCCGCCGCTTGAAGGGCGCCTGAAGAACGGCCGAGTCAATCTGTTCGACCGGGGTCACATCGGCGCCCTCACGCAGGCTCTGCACGCCTTCGATCACGATCGCATCGCCCTTGTGCAGATCCTCAGATTCAACCAGCACGTTGTCGCTGTTGCGCTGCCGGATCAGCACCGGCACAGAGACTGCCTTGCCCGCTCTCACTGCCCAGACAAAGGGCCCGTCACTCGACCATTGCAACGCCAACGGCTCGATCGACATCAACACCCTGCCGGGAAAGGTCATGCTCACCGAAAATGCCATCCCAGCCCGCAATAGATCCTTTGCATTATCCACCCTTCCCTGCACCCGCAGAGTGCGGCTGGCACGATCGACCACCGTATCGATGGCGCTGACTTGGCCCTGCAGCGCTAAATCGCGCAACCCCAGCGGCGTCACCTTTAGCGCCTGACCAACTCTGAGCTTGCCGACCACGCGTTCCGGCACCCGAAACTCGATCAGGATGACAGAGCGGTCGGTGATCGTGGCGAGGATATCCTGCGCCGTGACCCGGTCACCAACCTCGACGTCGATGATGCCGACCCAGCCCGAGATCGGTGCTTCGATTTGGCGTTGCGACAAATGAAACTGCGCCTGCCGCAATGCCAGTTCCGCGTTGCGCAACGCCAATTGCGATTCACGCATCCGGACCTCTGTCACGGCACCGGTACCCTGCAGGCGCGCAATCCGCGCCGCCTCATCGCTGGCATCTTCGAGCCGCACCCGGGCCTGATCCAGCGAAATATTTTCGGCCTCATCCTCAAACCGCGCAATGATGGTTCCCGCTTCAACACGACGTCCCGCCTCAAGGCTCAACTCGGTGATCAGACCGGTCGCCTTCGAGCGCACATCGACCGAATGCCGCGCCCGCCCATCCCCGATGGCATTGATCTGATCTGCATTCACGCGTTCCTGAACCTGCGCGGTGATCACCTGCGCCGCACCGCCATGCCCGGCCCTATCCGGCTCTGCAGCCGTGTCCGGCATCTCAATTCCTAACAGGTCCAATAGCCCGACACGCTGCAACAGCGGGCGCGCGGAGGGCACATAGCCAATCCAGATATAAATTGCTGCACCGAGAAGCAATGCTGATACCAGGACTTGCCGCAAGACGTTCATGGAGCCGATCCTTACCGATGACGCAAACCTGCGCCGCACGCGAAGTCTACGATACTCCCTTAAGAATCTCATCATGCAAAAAAGGATAGACGGATCAGATCACGAAAGCCTGCGAGCGGGCGTGAGCCGTCAGGTGCTCTACCGCTTTGTCATCGACGTTGCGAGCGACTAAGCCACGGCGTTCGGGAGGGACGAAATTCACCTTTCGACTGATGACCGCAGCTCATGATTGGCAGTGACGTCTCGCCCCTAATCTCAGCCGCGGCGGCGGTTAGATTGTCTGCAAGGCATAAAGAGAAACAGATGACGTTTGACAGAACCTACCTACCACTGGCGCTGGCCGCTGCGGTTGTCCTCTTCGCACCGGTTTCGGCTGGTTCTGCCCGCTGGGTTGTGCATCGGCATGTTTTCCGTCAGGTGCCGAACGTGGCAGAAGGGCGCTCGCTCCGCCTCTCGCTCATCGACGGCGGCTTCCTTATTGGGGCCATAGCACTTTTGGGCGCGACACTGGTGGCGTTCTAAGTGATCCGCCCTCAGACATAGGCCAACATCCGCCCGGCGAAGAGACATCCGGTCCAGCCCGCAAGCGACACCACGCGCGCCGGTCGATGCCGCGGTGGAAGACCAACATTGGCCAGCACAAAGGCAAAGAGGCCGAATTCCCAGACGGCGGTCTCGCCTCCCACAACCGACAGCGCGATTACGACGAAGCCCGCTCGCGCCACGGGTACTAGCGTCCGGGCGACTGCCCGAACCGCATCCCGGTCCCGCCACACGTTCAGCAGGCGCATCCCCACGACCATTGTCGTGCCGACCAGCTATGTCATGCCGAGGAGGTTCAGGCTCTCGAGAACTGGGTCGGGGCAGAAGGTTTCGCGCACGGAGTGGCCGAGGCCTGTCTGCTCGGTCACCTTTAAAAGGTCGAGAAAACCGGACATCAGACGCTGAAAGCTAAGCGGCCGGGCGGCCCGACCTCAGCCATCAAGCGGTTGCGGCGCCTCTGGCAGAGCGCTCAGTTGCTGCCAGACCGTGTGGCCAACTTCGAGGCAGAACATCATCGGCCTGTGTTCCTCCGATTCCGCACCGGCCCGGAAGCCCACGACCTCAATAGTCTCGCCTTGCGCTAATGGCCGATCGAGACCCCAGTGGGACATTCAGCTCGGACCGGGGAGTTGTCATTTGAGGATCGAGCCACCGCCCATCGAGGCTTCCTGACGGAAGGCCAATAGCCCCTTTTCGAGCTGCGGTACGGCACCATGCCGCCATCGCTACACGCCCAACTTCACCAGACCGCGCCCCATCACGGCACCCAGTCGCCGATGGTCCAGAGCGGTGGAATACAGAACCACAGGATGTAGGACAGCGCCATTACCATCGTGCCGTCGAGCCTGCGGGCTTTGGGCAGCGCCGTGGCCTCCCTGAGAAGCCGGAGGAAGAGCCAACCGCCGTGCAGCCCGGCAAGCGTCACGATTAGCATGCCTCCGTACAGGCCGGGAGATTGTCGGCCCTCGACCATGATCATACCGCCCGTGGCCGCCAGGGCTGCACCGGCGGCGAGAAGGATGCCGCTGCGGATCCCGAAAGCGACCACCACCGTGCGTTTGCCTGCGGCGCGGTCCGCATCGCGATCGGGCACGCCCGACAGGATGATGGCCGGCAGGATCGAAAGGCAGAGCGGCATGGCGGCGAGCCAAGGACGGGGATCGCTCAACATCCCACCCTGAACAAGATGGCCGAAGGCAATTGACATGAAGCTGTGGGTCACGGCGACGTCGATCTCGCCGAGGGTGCGGTAGGAGAGCTTCAGCGGCGGTTGCGTGTAGCCGAGTGTCAGAAGAAAGCTGAGGACAATGAACAGTGTGAGGATAACGGGCGCCTGCGCTCCCGCCATGAGGAGCGCCGCAGTTGCAACCGCGGCCGCAATCATCGCAAGCATTCCCTTGCGAAGGGATCCGCGGTCCAGCAAACCGTTGTGCAGCACCCGGGATCCGCCGTTGAAGGGCCCCCAGAGCGCGTTTCGGCGGTCGCTCTCGAAATCTTCCAAATCGTTCCCGAAGACGGTGGCCGCTTCCAGAGCGAAGAGGAAGAGATAGCCGAGCCAGAAACGCGGGAGATCGAGCGGATCCTGCCCGCTGCCGATCAGGGCGCCCATCCAGTAGGCGAAGAACGTCATTGGATAGAACTGGAGCCGCAGGGCGGCCAACCAGGGCGATGCCCTTCTCCAGAAGCGCTGGCGCGGCGAATGCGTACCCCGTGCAAGGCTGCGGCCCAGGCGCGCGGCCGACTCGATCCACTTTGCCCGCTCGCCCGATGTAGAGCGGTTGACCGGCCCGAAACGCGTGTGGCGCGTCACGTCGATGCCGCAAAATCCGAGCGTCGCGCGCGCCATGGCATTGGCCCCCGGCGCGCGGTTCATGAACCGGTACACCGGACCCGGGGTATCCATCGTCGTGATGAGTTCGGCGCTGCGTCCACCGAGCAGCCCGGCAAAGCCGGTACCGCCGGTGATTTCCTCGAAGGCCCAGCCCGGCGTCAGGATCCTGTCGAGAAACCCCTTGAGAAGCGCAGGGTAGGTTCCCCACCACGTCGGATAGACAAAGACAAGATGATCCGCTGCCGAGATGGCTTGGCGCAATCTGACGAGATCCCGTTCGGGTTCCTGCGCAGCGGGGGAACTACGCCGCACGTGCGGATCAAAATCCATGGAGTCGAGCGCGGCGAGCTTCACACGACATCCGGCCTCGCGCGCTCCGTCGGCATAGCTTTCTGCAATTGCCCCGCACAGGGTGGCCGTGCCGCGCGGATGCGCCAGCACGACCAAGACCTTCAAAGCTTCGCGTTCCGTGCCGCAGGCTCCCAAGTTCAACTCCCCTTTTGGCAATGCCCGTTCGACCTGGCCCGTTTGGCTTGAACAATGCCGACTGCCAGGATCCCGGGCGCCCCGATTGCCTGAAAGACAAGCACAACAACCGATATCTACGTTGCAGATCACCGTCCTGCACGGGGCGGGACCGTCTCGCTTTTCCAGCCCTTTGCTGGCGGTTCAGTGGTCTGAAAAAATAGGCACGATCGCCCTCATGGTGGTGCCTCTCGCCTTCATCCGTTTTTAGATCCAGTAGCGTTTTGCGTGACAATGCTCATGGAGGCGCTGCTCCCATTCACGATCCGCGGACCAGTTTTCCGTGGCGGTTGGCGCGGCTTTGACCTCGTCCTCAACGATGTCGGTCATGAAACCGTCTACGCTGGTATCGTAGCGCAGCTTATCCCACGGCACAGGATAATGATCTTCGCCCATCCCCAGAAATCCGCCAAATCCCATCACGGCATAGGCAACCTTTCCCGAGTGCTTGTCGATCATCAGGTGATCGATCGACCCGATTTTTCCACCATCAATGCCAAAGACTTCTGTGCCGTTCACGTCAGACGAAGAGACGAGGTTCGCGGACATTGAAACATTCATGATCCTTCCTCGTTTGACTGATTGGTTCTTTCGATACCAGCACAACCAAAGCCCCCCGGGTTCAGTTCCCCTGGAGAACGCCCGCCAGCACGGGTTTGCCGATGTTGTAGCGGAGCACGGTCGTGCGGTCACCGCTTTGACGGAACCCGGCGGTGCCTCGCCAGCGGCATCAGCTCAGACCCTTGGCTTGGCAGCTCGGGTGCGAAAAGTTCAGCACGACGATCTGGCGGGGGCAACCGTAACGCGCCATTGCTTCTCGGAGGCTATTCCCCACCCACTTAGCCTGGGACGGTAAGCTGCGACATTCAACTGGACCGAGTAATAGTCAGAACTGGCAGTAGGCCCAGGGCCAGCCGAGCGCAGTATCGACATCGTGCCCTAGGGTAACTTGACGACCGACAGGAGAACTAAAAAATGACATTCCATTATAAAAATACGCGAGCTGCATTCGGTGCAACCATAGCGCTGCTGCTTTCATCGACCGCGATTGCCGCGCAAGAAAACGCTCCCGACAAGATTTTCTTCGGCGGCAACATTCTCACGATGAACGATGCCAACCTCTTTGCGGAATCTGTCGCGATCGAAGGTGACCGTATCACGCATGTCGGACTGCTTGAGGACATCAAGCCACTGGCGGATGAGTCGACCGAAATGGTGGACCTCGGGGGCAAAGCCATGCTTCCGGGTTTCATCGACCCACATGGGCACTTCGTCAGTGCAGGAATTTCCTCTCTGCAAGTCGACCTTAACCCCCCGCCGATCGGCACAACGACCAATATGGATGAACTGATCGCCAAGCTGAAGGAGCGAGCGGACGCGGACAGCGAGGCCGCTGTCATCCTCGGAACGCGCTACGACGATACGCTTCTTGCGGAGAACCGCCACCCGACGAGAGAGGATCTCGACCAGGTCAGCACGACGCGTCCGGTGATCATAAGACACATCTCGGGTCACGTTTCAGTCGCAAACTCCAAGGCGCTCGAAATGGCCGGAATCACAGCTGATACGCCAAATCCCAATGGTGGTCGCATCGCCAAGGACGCCACGTCCGGAGAGCCCACCGGCGTTCTCGAGGGCGGCGCAGGCGGGCTTGTCCGGAGCCTGGCTCCAGAAATCACGGAGAAGGATCAGCTGGCGGCAATCCGCAAAGCGTCTGAAATGTGGGCCGCGTCTGGCTTTACCACCGCCAATGATCAGCCAAGCGATCCAAGCGCGATCGACCTTTACAAACAGGCGCTCAATAGCGGCGATCTACTACTGCGCCTGACATATTGGCCCAGAGAAACAACCGTGGAAGGCGCGGAAGGTTACCCGGCGGTGAAGTCTGGAACCGATCTGACGGCCGGCCAAAACATGATTGTGCATGGACCGATGAAACTCGTTATCGACGGGTCGCCGCAGGGCTACACCGCCAATTTCAGCCAGCCCTACATGACCCAACGCCCTCAGGATGACGGAAACTACAGAGGTTTCCCTTACTGGGACGATCGCAAGGCTTTCTTTGATTACGTTGAAACGCTGCACCGCAAAGGATGGCAGATTACCATCCATTCCAATGGCGATCAGGGCATTCAGGATACCCTCGATGCGTTTGCCGCCGCCCAGCGTGCCGCTCCCCGCGAGGACGCCCGACATACGATCCAGCACGCCCAATTCACCCGACCGGATCAGCTCAATCAGATGGCGGCGCTCGACGTGCATCCCGACTTCTTCATCGGGCATACATTCTATTGGGGTGATCGCCACAAAGACGTCTTCTTCGGCCCTTCACGTGCTGCGCACATGAGTCCGCTGAAAGGCGCCTATGAGCACGGTTTGACCCCAACGACCCACACGGACACACCCGTGGTTCCGATCGACGGAATCCAGATGATCTGGTCTTCCGTAAACCGGATGTCGACAGGGGGCGAAGTTATCGGTGAGGATCAACGGGTCAATCCTCTGGAGGCGCTAAAAGCCATCACGATCAACGCCGCTTGGCAGTACTTCCAGGAAGATATCAAGGGAACTCTCGAACCAGGAAAGTTAGCGGACTTCGTGATCCTTTCGGAGAACCCGCTTTCAGTAGGACATCTCGACCCGATGAGGATCAAGGATATCAAAGTCCTCGAAACCATCGTCGGCGGCGAGACGGTGTTTGAGGGTGAAAAGGAGTCGATCGTCGCCAGGCACTTCAAAAATTAATCCTTCCAAGATGCGCGAAACCAGGATCGCCCCTAAACAGGGCGGTCCACCTATATCCGCGCTAGGTATTCCCATGATTAGATTAGACTTGGCACTCGTACTGGCTATCGCCGCATCGCCCGTGATGGGTCAGGAGCACCGTCAGCTCGGCGCACATGAGCATGGTGTTGGAAAACTGAACATCGCCTTCGATTCCGGTCAAATCTTCATGGAGATGTCCGCGCCCGGTGCTGACATTGTCGGTTTCGAACACGCTCCGGAAAGCGCCCGAGACCGCGCTACCGTGAATGATGCCGTCGCGCGCCTTGCACAGCCACTTGATCTTTTCGCCCTGTCGGAAGACGCCGGATGCTCCGTCGCTCAGGCCAAGGCAAGGTTCGTGACCAAAGAAAATAAGGAGCATGACAGCCACGACGTAACCGGCGAAAAAGAGATTTCCGCTGCGGGACATGCCGAGTTTCATGCCGAGTACAGCTTTACCTGTTCAGACTTTACGGCATTCGACCAGATCGTTTTTACCTACTTCACGGTCTTTCCGAAAGCGCGTGAATTAGACATTCAGTTGATCTCGGAGAAAGGTGCCTGGCATGCCGAAATTTCCCGCGAAGCACCGGTGCTCGACCTTCGGGGACGCACCCAGAGATGACCCCCGCGCTCGCTCTCCAGGACCTCCGTTACACTTGGCCAGGCCGAAACGGATTTGGTTTGAACGTCTCCGACTTCAGCCTGATGCCGGGGGAAAGCGTCTTGCTTCTTGGCGAGAGCGGAGCAGGAAAATCCACGCTCCTTTCGCTCGTCTGTGGGATCGTGACGGTGTCTTCGGGCCGCGTGACTGTTGAGGGGACGGACCTTGCCAGACTGCGTGCCGGTGAACGCGACCGCTTCCGCGCAGAAAGGATAGGAGTGATCTTCCAGCAACTGAACCTATTACCCTATGCACGGGTGGCGGATAATATCCTTTTGCCCCTTCATTTCGCTCCGGAACGCCGCCGCCGTGTGCGCAATCCGGGCGCCGAGGCGGCCCGTCTCTGCCAGGATCTCGGGCTTCCGACCGAAATCCTGGCGGCACCGGCCGGGCGTCTCAGCGTCGGCCAGCAGCAGCGTGTCGCCGTGGCGCGAGCGTTGATCGGCCGACCGTCACTGATCGTCGCGGACGAACCGACCTCGGCATTGGACGCAGCGACACAGGACAGCTTCCTGACACTTCTCTTCGATCAGGCGGCCGAGGCAGGCTCCTCCATGTTGATGGTCAGCCATGACGAAAGGCTGGGATCGCGCTTCGACCGCGTCGTCCGCCTTGAAGAGATCGCCGAGACACAGAGGGCTGCATGTTGATACTGCGTCTGGCTATAGGCTCCCTTATGGCGCGTGCTTTGACCGTCGGCATGACCATTCTTGCAATCGCGCTATCCGTCGCTCTCTTCCTTGGGGTCGAGAAAGTGCGCACCGGCGCTCGGGCAAGCTTTGCTGACACTATCTCGGGCACTGACCTCATCGTTGGCGCGCGTTCGGGGCCGGTCCAACTTTTGCTCTACTCGGTGTTCCGTATCGGAAACGCCACCAATAATGTCACCTGGGAAAGTTATCTGGACATCGCTGCGCGGCCAGAGGTCGACTGGATCGTGCCAATCTCGTTGGGCGACAGTCACCGTCAGTTCCGCGTCATGGGGACGACGCCCGCCTTCTTCGATCGCTACAAGTACCGAGGCGGCCGATCCTTGGAGTTTGTTGAAGGCCATGGCCTTAACAGGGTGCTGATTTAGTCGCTGATCCGGAACGCTATCCCTTCAACGGCGCCGGTTCGGGTGATCTTCTCACTT
>NZ_JBHUMP010000024.1:0-33059 GCF_042685005.1 Sulfitobacter aestuarii
ACACAGCGCCATTGGCCACCGGCCGCCGCAAGAGCAGGAGGACGCATTCCATGTGAGCATGAACACCCTTGAAAAAATCGAATAAGTTTTGAACAAAGAACTCTCCGGTAAACCCGGGGCGGTTCAATTCCCCCCGGCCTTCAAGCAGCTGCAAGATCTTATGGTGCGCAAGCCTGGTGGTGACAGGGAGATGGTCGACATCCTTGCGCTGGTTTTGCATCACGAGGAACAGGCTGTGCTGGTCGCCGTGGAAATGGCGCTGGCCGAGGGTGTCGCCACAAAAACCCATGTGCTGAACCTTCTGCATCGTTTAATCGACGGAAAGACGATCGGTGGGCCGGACATCAATACGCCGCAGGCGCTGATCCTTCAGCGCGAACCAGAAGCTAATGTCGAACGCTATGATGGCCCGCGTGCCCGGACCGCCGGAGGCCGCCATGCGTCAAGATCCCGCCAGCGGTGCCATCATCATCATGCTGCGCAGTCTGAAGATGCACGGCATGGCCCAGGCCGTCACCGACCTCATGGAACAGGGGGCACCGGCGTTTGATGCCGCCGTGCCGATGCTTGCCCAGTTGTTGATGGCTGAAGTTGCAGAACGGGAGGTGCGTTCCATTGCCTATCACATGAAGGCTGCACGCTTCCCGGCTTGCAAGGATCTGTCAGGCTTCGACTTTGCGGCCAGTGAAATCAACGAGGCCACTGTAAGGCAGCTGCATCGCTGCGAGTTCACGGATGGTGCCCAGAACGTCGTGCTGATCGCTGGCCCCGGCACTGATAAAACGCATGTCGC
The DNA here is from genome assembly GCF_042685005.1 of Sulfitobacter aestuarii. Taxonomy (NCBI): domain Bacteria; kingdom Pseudomonadati; phylum Pseudomonadota; class Alphaproteobacteria; order Rhodobacterales; family Roseobacteraceae; genus Sulfitobacter; species Sulfitobacter aestuarii. Next base: position 794 of record NZ_JBHUMP010000024.1, read on the forward strand.
GACAGTCCTTGGCGTACAGGCCGTCGAACATCATCGCCGCAAAGGTCCGCTTCTTCTCGACCATCGAGCTCGTCAACACGTTCGAACAGGAGAAGGCAAAAGGCAAAGCCGGACAGCTTGCCGAAAGCCTCGTCCGCCTGGACCTCGTGATCTTGGACGAACTTGGCTACCGGCCGTTCAGTGCATCAGGCGGCGCGCTGCTCTTCCATCTGCTGAGCAAACTCTACGAACGCACCAGCGTCGTCATCACCACGAATCTGAGCTTCAGCGAATGGGCCACCGTCTTCGGCGACCCCAAGATGACGACCGCACTCCTCGACCGCTTGACCCACCGTTGCCACATCTTGGAGACCGGAAACGACAGCTTCCGCTTCAAAGCAAGCGCAGCCGTAGCGGCGCAGAAAAAGAGGGGGGACAATCATGCATTGACCAAAGCCTGACACCCGAAATGCCCTGCCGAGCAGTAGATCGCCGCATTGACCTTGATGCCCTCATCTAAAGCTATCGGACGACGAACTCTGCATGTAGCGCGCCTGCTGCCTTGATGCTTTTCAATATGTCAATCATATCACGAGGTGACACACCAAGTGCGTTTAGTCCACTGATAACCTCAGATAGGGAAGTACCATTTGGCACATCGGCAAGTCCAATCCCGGCTTCTTCGTCTAAGGCAGCATTCGTGCGAGGCACGATGACCGTTTCCCCTTCAGCGAGGGGATTTGGTTGTACGACGATTGGCGCTTCTTGAATCCGTAAGGTCAGGTTACCCTGAGATACCGCGACACGTGAAATGCGTACCTCATCACCCAAAACGATGGTGCCGGATCTTTGATCTACTACTACACGAGCCCGACGTTCCGGCTCAACCTCGATATTTTCAATTCTTCCTAGAGCGTGAGCGACAGACGCCATGCGCGTCGAAGGTACGTCCAACATGACGGTGCCGCTGTCCTGCATAACTGCTACGGTCCTGCCGAAATTTCGGTTGATTGCACGTTCGATGCGACCGGCGGTGGTAAAGTCCGCATCCCGAAGCGCCAGCCGCAGATTACTAAGAGAGGTTAGCTCGAAATCGATTTCACGTTCGATACGCCCTCCAGATGGGATCACGCCGGCAGTCGGTACGCCGCGGGTAACCTGTCCGGCATCTCCTTCCGCAACCGCACCGCCGACAATAATTGTGCCTTGCGCCACAGCGTAGATTTGTCCGTCAGCGGCATTCATCGGCGTCATGACCAGGGTCCCACCCATCAAGCTTTTGGCGTCGCCGATCGCAGAGACAGTGACGTCGATCTGTCCGCCAGTGCGAGCAAAGGGTGGTAGGGTCGCGGTGACAAGAACTGCCGCTACGTTTTTAGGGCGAAATTGTTCCCCAGTTACATTTACCCCGAGTCGCTCGAGTATATTTGTCATGATATCTTCTGTAAAAGGCGCATTCCGCAGGCCGTCGCCGCTACCGTCAAGCCCCACTACCAGTCCATAACCGACCAGATCGTTTCCGCGTACACCATCGAAGTCGACTAGGTCCTTTATTCGGACCGGCCCTGCCAGAGCGCTTGTCAGGCTGAACAGGAAACTAAATATGAGTGTAAGGATCCGCTTCACAGAAAATTCACCAAAGACAGCTTCGACTTGGGCTGAAAGCTGTTCAATTCGAGCCTCTTTGTTACCCAAATCAGCGCGCAGCTTGGTTAGGTTGGCTGACCCACCCAGCATTTCCTCACCTAAATGCCGCAAAAGCTGAGACTGTTGTGACGGACCTAGGGCGAGGGCCGGATCGTTCGCGAGCGCGGCCAATGTGGTTTGACGCAGGATGTCGCGTAGTTCTGGAGTTGTAGCCCGCAGATCCAACGTTACCGTTTCGTTAAACGATAGGGCGATCGAAGCGGGTGCATCAGTAGCTCCTCGATAGGCTATTGCAGCAAAGCCGGAGGGTGCATCGAACCAAGTCCGGGCAGCTGCAGCGAGCGCGACGGGGTCGGTTATCCCTGTTATAGCTGCCTTCAGCCCGTCCCGGAGGGCGTCGCTACTGACAAGGGGTCGGCGATCAGTCGCAGCGCCGCTGAACAGGCTGCGACCGGCGAATGATCCATTGAGCGTTGCAACCAGACGCTTCAAGCTGCTGCTTGCCTGTGCGGAAGCCTGAGCTGTTGAGATGCCCGAGGATGAGTCGCCTGAGGTAATCAGGCCTAAGGACAATCCATCCGCAACCTCGGCAACTTGCCCCAAGGCTGCCTGCATAGCTCCGGCAATATGGCCAGCTTCTCGATTTGCGCTGGCATAGCTTGTCAGAAGGCCTATTCTGCGCTCGAGTCCGGCAAGATGACTGTGGTTGCCGGGCAACACCTGGCGGACATCTGCGCGTCTGCCAGTAGTTAGTTCCACCTCGAGGCGGGACATTTCCTGCTTCAACGCAGCATGTCGATGACGTTGCATGAACGATTGTGTTAGATCACCTATGCCCAAGCCTGTCATCGTCACAACCTCAAAATTGTTTGCATCATTTCTTCGACCGTCTCAATGACGCGCGCATTAGCTGCATAGATCTGTTCGATGAGCATCAGCCGCTGCAATTCGTCATCGCTGTCCACACCTTCGGCTCGTTCTCGCCGTTGCAGTTCAACCATGCGGCTGCTCTCGAAGCTTAATTCCTGCTCAGCAGAATGACGTTTGCTGCTGAACGAAGCGCTTATTCGCGTCAGCAGATCAGCTGTGGAGATGGGACTGCCGCCGAAACTTCCGGAGGCGGGGGGGCGGGCCGCGCGTAAAGCCTCGCCAATATCCCCAAGAAGACTGGCATCCCCAACTTCCCCGGGCGTCGTAGCGTTCAATCCGTCACGCAGCCGCCAGACGACGCCGCCCTGATTCGGATCCACTTTCTGGTTCAGTGCAAGACGTTCTGCCAAGCCGGGCTCATTAACCGGGTCGAAATGGGCGCCATCGTCTGTGAACAATCCGGCATCGCCGGGAACCAAGGTCGGGTCGAGCGCTGAATCCTGAAAGCGAGAAATCAAATCCCGGGCGAAGGCGTCAAGCTGCACTTGCGCGGCGACGCCGTGATGATCACGGACCGCGAATTGTGCGCTGAGTGAACCTCCACGCAGCGCTCCGTGATCAGGATCGGTATCGATTGCTTTGCCGTTGATCGTCAGCCCCGACAGGCTGCCACCGTCTTGCGTCATGTAGGGAGTGACCAGATTGACAGGCTCGAAGCCGATAACCGCGGCGCTGCCATCCAGCAGACGGGCGCCGCTCGTAGCGTATAGGGCGATCGCACCGTTTTCACGAACCATCGACCGCAGCGGCACGAGTGTCGAGATCTGGTCGATGGCCAACTGGCGTTGGTCGGTGAGCGATGCTGTATTGCCGCCCTGCAGAGAGCGGACGCTGATCTGGCGGTTCAGCGTTTCTACTTGCTGTAAGGCTTCATTGAACTCATTCACCTGGATCGCGATCTTACCGTCAGCTTGGGTTCTGGCCTTCTGGATGCCGACGGAAGCGTCTCTGATCCCCGTCGCCAGCCGCCTGGCCTCGGTCACGGCGAGATCGAGCCTTTCCGACGCATCCGGACGGCTTGCCGCGGTGATCAGCGCGCTTTCGAACCGTGCCAGGCCAGCAGTCAGCGAGGCCGGATCATCCGGTGTGCCCAGCAGGTTCTCGAGCGTTGCGAAGAAATCGGTAATGCTGCGCGCCTGGCCCTGTGCGGCTTCTGCCAGGTGCCGCTCCGAAAGCAGTGCCGGATCGGAGGCGCGGCTGATGCCGACCATTCGTACGCCGCCGCCACCGTGGTCGTTCACTGAAAGCGACAGTGTACGCTTTGCGTATCCCGGGGTAAGCGCGTTGGAGATGTTGGAGGAGATGACCTCCGCGCTGCGCCCGGCGGCGCGCGGGCCGGACATGGCGTTTGATAGGGCTGCGTTGATCGTCATGGGCCGGGCCCTCTTTCCTTAACCGGAATTAGCGTTTGATATTGGTTGTTTCCTGCAACATCTCATCGACGGTTTGTATGACCTTGGCATTGGAGGAATAGGCGCGCTGGGTCTGGATCATCGAGGTCAGTTCGGTGGCGACATCGGTGGTCGATTCCTCGCGGGCATAGGATTTGATGTCGCCGGTCGGCCCGTCACCCGCGTCCCAAAGGAAATAGGCGCCGCTGTTCGGCGACGTCCGGTAAGTCTGCGCATCGAGCGCGACCAGCCCTTCGGGGCTGGGCATGTCGACCAGCGGGATCTGGTAGACCACCCGGGTTACACCCGTGTCATAGACCGAATGAACCAGGCCGTTCTCGTCCACTTCGACCGAGATCATGTTGCCGACCGGCGAGCCGTCCTTGGTGATCGAGATTGGGGCGAAACTGTCCGAGAGTTGCGACAGGCCATAGGTGTCACCGATCGCGCCGATATCGATGGAGATCGGCCCGCTGGCGACATTGACCACCATCTCGCCGGTGGCAGGATCATAGGCACCGCCGGAAACGGTGTTGACCGACGCGATGGTGCCGCCGGTGCCGCGGCTGTCATCGAACGTCACGACATATTCGCCGATCACCGCCCCGCCCGAACCGGAATCGCTGAGCCTGATGGTCCATTCATTGGATGCGCCGGTCGCCGGAACGGTTGGCACGAAGGTGATCGAGATGCTCTGCGATGTGCCGAGGTTGTCGTAATATTCGATCGACAGGTCCTGCGTGTCCCCCGCTGCACCGGCGATCGTGGCGGTGGCGGGGAGATTGAGGCTCATCTCCACCGAGGTTGTCGGATCGCCACTGAGGTTGAGCGCGAATTGTATCGGTTCGAGCCCGTCGCTGGTATCGCGTGGGAAGGAGCCGATGCTGCCGTCCTGCGATGCGGGCCGACCCATCAGCAACAAGCCGGATTCATTCGACAGCAGGCCGTCGGCATCGATGCGGAAGGAGCCGGTCGTGGTCAGATACATCTGCGGATCGCCACTGCCGCCGGTGAATTCGGCCTTGCTGGCCACCGGCAGCATGCCCCGACCCCGCACCGCCAGGTCCGTCGGGTTGGAGGTGCTGACCAGGGATCCGCCTTCGCCGATCAGACGCTGCGTGGAGGCGCGCACGCCGCCCGCGGTATAGGCGCCGCTGCCCTCCGACAGGACAAGCGAGTTGAAATCCGTCACCACCCGCTTGTAGCCGAAAGTAGAGGCATTCGCGATATTGTCGGAAATGGTCGACAACCGGGTCGCATTGGCCTGCAGCCCGGCGACCCCCGCGTTGAGCGATGATGAAATTGTCATGAACACGCCTTTCTGCTGTATCAAACCGCTTGGACACAACAGATAGGCGCAATAGGCTTAACAGGCCGCTAACAGATAAAATCCCTTCGATTTATCCAGCCGCTCACGGTGTCTCGCGCAGGAGCACCACTTCCAGGCGATTGTTGCGCCGCGCCATGGGATCCCGCACCGCCGGTTCACGATCCGCATGGCCGGTAACCCGCTGGATTCGCCGTGGCGCGACGCCGCGGTCCTGCATCAACAGGCGCATGCGGGTGGCCCGCCGGGCCGACAATTCCCAGACCGGGCTGTTGACCAGAACCACCGGATCCGCACTGACATGGGCGCCGACGGCGATCTCGTTGATGACCATTTTCGTGCTCTCCGTAATCACCGCGACGAGATCGCGCAGCAATTGCGTCGGGCGGTCGCTGCCGTCCTCGAAAAGGGGCGTCTGCGGCATTTCGAACACTTCGATCACCAATCCCTCGTCCGTCAGCCGCGTGATCACATGTCGCATGACGTTCTCCATGACCAAGCTCTCGCCGCCGCGCCCCATCAGCTCGGATTCGATGGCTTTCAGCGCCGCGTCCTCGGCAGCCCGCGCCGCATCGGCCGCGCCGCCGGTGTCGCCCCGCGCCTGGTCCTCGTTCGCGTGATGCTTCGCCGTGGCGCCAGTCCCGTTCTTGGCCAGCGTATTCTCCGAAAAGATGCTGTCCCCGCCGAAGGCGCCATCGCCGCCGCCGGAAATCCGGTTGATCGGAATCGTCGGCGAGAAATAATCGGCGATCCCCTTGCGTTGCTGTTCTGTCGTTGCGTTCAGCAGCCACATCAACATGAAGAAGGCCATCATTGCGGTCACGAAATCCGCATAGGCGACTTTCCAGGCACCTCCATGATGCCCGCCGCCCCCGACGACCTTATTGCGTTTGATGATGACTGGCGCCGCATTGCTTTGCGCACCCATCCACTCACCCTTTTCTTCACCCACAGCCTGTCTAGACCCCGCGGCCTTACCAGCGGTTTAACGGCGGCGGTGTTTTCTGTGGACGATGTGCGATGCGGCGTTCGCAGACGCCGGTTCAGCCTTGTTCCCGCGCCTCTGCATCGCGCGCCCTTGCGAGCTGGATCTGCTTCTGTCGCTCGCGAAACCGGGCCTTGTCTTCCGCGCTGGTGGCATCGATGCAATGATGACAGGACACGCCCGCCTCGTATTCGGGGCGTTCGGTATCCGCGGACAGGATCGGCTTGCGGCAGCCGTGACAGAGCAGGTGCGGACCCGGTTCGAGGCCATGGCCGACGCTCACGCGGTTGTCGAAGACGAAACATTCGCCCTGCCATGCGCTTTGCTGCGCCGGGACCTCCTCGAGATATTTGAGGATCCCGCCCTGCAGATGAAACACCTCATCGACACCCTGCTGAAGCAGGTAGTTGGTCGATTTCTCGCACCGGATCCCGCCGGTGCAGAACATCGCGATCTTCTGGCCCGCGAAACGCGCCTTATTGGCTTCCCACCAGGCCGGAAATTCGCCGAAACTGTTCGTGCCGGGGTCGATGGCGCCGTCGAAACTGCCGATCGCCACTTCGTAATCGTTGCGCGTGTCGATCACCGTCACATCCGGGCGGGCGATCAGATCGTTCCAGGCTTCGGGTGTCACGTAATGACCGGTTCCGGCCATCGGGTCGACCTCGGGCTGGCCCATGGTAACGATCTCGCGTTTCAACCGCACTTTCATCTTGCCGAAGGGCGCCTGCGCACTCTGCGCTTCCTTCCAGCCGAGCGCGGCGCAGCCGGGGAGGCCGCGCAGATGGGCGATCACCGCATCGATACCTGCGCGCGGCCCGGCAATGGTGCCGTTCACCCCTTCACGCGCCAGAAGCAACGTGCCGCTGACCTTTTGCGCGAGGCACAGGTCCAGCAGGGCGGGTTTCAGCGCGGCCGGATCTTCGAACCGGGTGAAATGATAGAGAGCGGCGATGGTATACATGGGCGATGAAATAGGCGCGCGCGCGGGGATTCTGCAAGGGCAGGCGGGCAAATCCCGCCTTACAACCCGGCGCCGACGCCGTTAGACTCGCCGCACCGTTCCCGGAAGGAGGAAACCATGCAAGCGCTGATCGTGATCGACATCCAGAACGACTTCTGCCCCGGCGGCGCGCTGGCGGTCACGCAAGGCGATGCAATCCTGCCCGGCGTCAACACGCTCATGGCCGAGGCCGATCACGTGATCCTGACACAGGACTGGCACCCGGCGGGCCATTCCTCCTTTGCATCGACCCATGAGGACCGCGCCCCTTTCGAGGTCACCCAGATGCCCTACGGGGCGCAGGTGCTCTGGCCGGACCATTGCATTCAGGGCAGTATCGGCGCGCAGTTTCATACCGGGCTGCAATACGACCGCGCCGAGCTGATCCTGCGCAAGGGCTGCAACCCGGCGATCGACAGCTATTCGGCCTTTTTCGAGAATGACCGTACGACCCCGACGGGGCTCGAGGGCTATCTGCGCAGCCGCGGGATCGACGAACTGGTCATGGTCGGCCTCGCGCTCGACTTCTGCGTCCATTTCTCCGCCGTCGATGCGGCGCGGCTGGGGTTCGGGGTCACTGTGCGCGAGGAACTCTGTCGCGCCATCGACCTTGACGGATCGCTTGCCGAGGCGCGCGCGCAGATGCGGGCGGCGGGTGTCACCCTGCGCTGAAGCGCCGGGAAAACGCCACGGAGAGGACGCCTGTCCCCTATGGTCGCCCTTGCCGGTGCCCGCCGCATGGGCCAAGATCGCGCGGCCAAGAGGAGCCTGAAGACATGGTCGATATCGCCACCCGCGTCTGGAACCACAAGTGGAAGATCGACCCGATCGTGCGTTCGCTGATCGATACGGATTTCTACAAGCTGCTGATGTGCCAGTCGGTGTTTCGCAACAAACCCGACACGCAGGTCACCTTCAGCCTGATCAACCGCAGCAGCGCCGTGCCGTTGGCCAGGCTGATCGACGAGGGCGAGCTGCGTGAGCAGCTCGAACATATCCGCTCGCTGAGCCTCAGCCGGGGCGAGAGCACCTGGCTGCGCGGCAATACCTTCTACGGCAAGCGCCAGATGTTCCGCTCCGATTTCATGGAATGGTTCGAGAACCTGCGCCTGCCACCCTTCCACCTGGAACGGCGCGACGATCAATACGAGCTGACCTTCGAAGGTTCCTGGCCCGAGGTCATGCTCTGGGAAATCCCCGCGCTCGCCGTGTTGATGGAACTGCGCAGCCGTGCCGTGCTCGACCTTATGGGCAAATTCGAGCTGCAGGTGCTCTATGCCCGCGCCATGACCCGCGTTTGGGAAAAGATCGAACAGCTTCGCGAGATTCCCGACCTTTCGATCGCCGATTTCGGCACCAGACGGCGACATTCCTATCTCTGGCAGGATTGGTGCGTGCAGGCCATGCGCGAAGGGCTCGGGAATGCCTTCACCGGAACGTCGAACTGCAAGATCGCGATGCAACGCGAGGTCGAGGCGATCGGGACCAACGCCCATGAGCTGCCGATGGTCTATGCCGCGCTGGCGGAGGATGACGCGGCCCTGGCGCGCGCGCCCTATGAGGTGCTCTCGGATTGGCATGACGAGCACGAGGGCAACCTGCGCATCATCCTGCCCGACACCTATGGCACACAGGGTTTCCTCGATAACGCGCCGGATTGGCTGGCCGGCTGGACGGGCATCCGGGTCGACAGCGGCGATCCGGCCGCGGCGGCGCGCATCGCCATCGACTGGTGGCGTGACCGCGGCGAGGATCCGGCCGAAAAGCGGGTGATCTTCAGCGACGGGCTCGACGTCGAGAAGATCCGCGAATTGCACCGCGAGTTCGCGGGGAGGGTGAAGGTCTCCTTCGGCTGGGGCACGTTGTTGACCAATGATTTCCGGGGTCTCGTGCCCGATGATGCGCTCGCGCCGTTCAGCCTCGTCTGCAAGGCGGTGGAGGCCAATGGCCGCCCGACCGTGAAGCTCTCGGACAATCCCAACAAGGCGATGGGCCCGGCGGCGGAAATCGACCGTTACAAGCTGGTGTTCGGTGTCGGGCCGCAGGATGCGCTGAAGGTCGTCGTCTAGCTGGACCCTTGCCGCCAATGCCCCGATGTCAGCGCAGAAGCTCGGTCATCGGAAAGCTCGCCCGGGCGATCAGACCTTCACACTGCCAGTCATAGGTCAAGGTCCCGCCGACGGCCCGGGTCAGGGACTGGATGATCTCCGACCCGCTGCTGCGCTCGGGCGTCACCACCTCCGGTCCGCCACGTTCCTGCCAGGTGATGCAGAGCTGCGGCACGTCCGCTTCCTCAATCCGGAGATGCAGGTCGATCTTCCCCTCGTAGGTGCTCAGCGCGCCATGTTTCACCGCACTGGTGGCCAGTTCATGCAGCGCCAGGGTCAGCGGCGAGATCAGATCCCGCGGCACTTCGGGATCGACCCCGCCGATCTTGATCTGACTCGCCCCGCCCGGCGCATAGGCCTGCAGGATCGGCTCGACCAGCGCCGAGAAACCGATGCCGAACTTGTCGGTACGCCCGATCGTGTCGAAATGCGCATTGCCGAGCGCCGAAATCCGTTCGATCACCTTGCTGGCGAAGACCGCGGGATTGGATTCCTCGCGTGCGGTCATCCGGACCATCGCGGACATGACATTGACGATATTGCGCAGCCGGTGCAGCAATTCGCGTTCCGCCAGCTCGCGGCTCTCGCGTTCCTTGCGCCGCCGCGCGGAAATGTCGAGCTGCGAGCCGAAGAAATAGACCAGCTCGCCATTCTCGTCGTTGATCGGCCCGATCTGCAGCGCGTTGACGAAACTGGTGCCGTCCTTTCGGTAGTTCAGGATCTCGACCGTATCGACCCGGCGTTCGCTGAGGATCTTGCGTACCGTCTCGATACTGTCCGGCGTGGTATCCGGCCCCTGCAGGAAGCGGCAATTCCTGCCGACGATCTCCTCGAGCGCATAGCCGGTCAATTCGGTGAAGGCCTGATTGGCATAGACGATGGGATTGTCGGGCAATGTCGGATCGGTGATGCACAGGGGCAGCCGGGCATGACGCACCGCCTGCACCATGATGTCGTCGAGCTGAACAGGCTTGCTGATAGCTCCGCCGTGAAGTTCCAGTTTGCTGTTCATCGACCTGCCGTTTTGTGTATCGCATATTTGAACGTCTCGTACCCATGGCGTCAACCTGAAAGCCCTCCGGCCTGCAATACCTTTGCCTGACTTTGCCCCGCCGGAAGCCCGGAAAACTTCCGCCGACTCCGGTTAGCATCGGTAAGGCGTCGTAAATCAACCTTGCCAGATCCGCTGCGAGATGTGTAATTGAAGGCGCTTGGTGTTCCGAAAAGCGCCTCCCGGGGCGTGGAACCGAAAAGGGAATTCAGTAAGGGCGCGAGCCCGAAGCCGAAGCCGCCCCCGCGACTGTAAGCGGTGAGCCGACGCCCCTCATGCCACTTGCCCCAAGGCAGGGAAGGCGGGCAAAGGCCACGACCCGCGAGCCAGGAGACCTGCCAGGCATGTGTAACGTGAAATGCCGTCGGGTGTGACGGCGAGGAGAATGAACATGACGAGCACGACCAAGACCCTGAGCCTGACCGGCAGCAAGCTGGTCCCGACCCTTTTCGCCGCGGCGCTGGGGCTGGTGCTGATTACCCTGACCGGCCATGTCCAGGCCGCCGCCCTGCATGACGCCGCCCATGACGTGCGCCACGCCACCGGCTTCCCCTGCCACTGAACCAATGATTTCCAGATTTGTGACCAGCGCGTTGTTCGCTGGTGCTGCAGCAGGCCTGATCGCGGGCCTGTTGCAGTTGGTTTTCGTGCAGCCGGTTCTGCTCCACGCGGAATTGTACGAAAGTGGTGAATTGGTGCATTTCGGGGTCGAGGCGGTCTCGGCGCATCCGGCCCTGCCGGGGTTCGACCCCATCCGCGACGGGCTCAGCCTGATCTTCACCATGCTGACCTATACCGGTTACGCGCTGATCCTTGTCGCGGCGATGAGCCTCGGCGAAGAGCGCGGGGCGGCGGCCAATGGCCGTTGGGGCATCCTCTGGGGCGTGGCGGGCTTCGTCGCCTTCCATCTCGCGCCGGGGTTCACCCTGGCGCCGGAAGTGCCCGGCGTCGCGGCCGCCGATGTCGGCGCGCGCCAGGTCTGGTGGTTCGCCACCGTCGCCGCCGCGGCGCTGGCGCTGTGGCTGCTGGCCTTCGGACAAGGCTGGCTGGCCTGGGCGGGCGCGGTGCTGCTGCTGCTGGCCCCGCATCTGATCGGCGCGCCGGAACCTGCGCAATTCAGCGGCCCGGTCCCGACCGAGCTCGGCGCGCTCTTCGCCGCCCGCGCCTTCGGTGTCGGCCTTGCCGCCTGGGTGCTGCTGGGCAGTTTCGCCGGGTACTTCTGGCAACGTGAAGGGGCGCGCGCGGCCTGATCCGCGCGCCCCGGCCAATTTCGAGGAAGGAAATCAGCATGGACAGGGCATTGGTCCTCTTTGCCATCGGTCTGGTCTTCGGCGGCGGCATCGGCTTTGCCATCGCCGCAGGCAATGGCATCACCTTCGATGGCCATGACCATGGCGATGCGTCGGCCCATGCCGCCGCCGCGACCGACGGGCAGGAATCGTCCGAACATGAGAAGCTGCACCAACGGATGCTGGAGATCAGCGCCGTCGATGCGCCGGAAGTCTCGCTGCTGCTCAACGAGGATCCGCTCTCCGGCTACAACCTGCAGATCAAGACCCGCAATTTCGAATTCGCCCCCGCCGAGGCCGGTCTGCAGAACGCCGAGGGCAGGGGCCATGCCCATGTCCATGTCAACGGCACCAGGATCGCCCGTCTCTACGGCCCCTGGCTGCATATCCCGGCGCTGCCCGAGGGTGAGGCGCTGATCGAAGTCACCCTCACCGCCAATGACCACCGCACCCTCGCGGTGGCGGGCAACCCGATCTCCGCCAGCGTTATGGAGATCGTGCAATGATGCCGCGTCGCTTGCCCGCTTGGCCGCTTTGCGCTAGGCCGCAGGCTGACGGCGCAGCCCTGAAGATTGGATATTACCGATGAATGTCACCCTCCATGTCTGCACCACTTGCCGTGCGGGCGAGCCGATCGAGGACGGCGCGCCGCGCCCCGGCGCGCAGCTGCACGCCGCCCTGACCGAAGCGGGCGCCCCCGAAGGCGTGCGCATCGTGCCGGTCGAATGTCTCTCCGCCTGTTCGCAAGGCGCCTCTGTGGCGCTCTCGGCGCCCGGCAAATGGACCTATGTCTACGGCCGTCTGCGCAAGGAGGACAGCGCCGACATCCTTGCCGGCGCCGCCGCCTACGCCGCCACCGACGACGGCCTCGTCCCGTGGCGCGAACGCCCGGTGATCTTCCGCAAGCAGAGCCTTGCCCGCATTCCCCCTCTGGAGCTTCCCGAATGACCGACCTCGCCAAAATCCCCGTCACCGTGATCACCGGCTTCCTCGGTTCCGGCAAGACCACGCTGATCCGCCACCTGATGACCCATGCAGAGGGCCGCCGCCTTGCGGTTCTGGTCAATGAATTCGGCACCGTCGGCGTCGATGGCGACATCCTCAAGAGCTGCGCGATCGAGGATTGCCCGGCCGAGAATATCGTCGAACTGGCCAATGGCTGCATCTGCTGCACCGTGGCCGATGATTTCATCCCGACCATTGAGGCCCTGATGGCGCTGCCGACCCGTCCCGATCACATCCTGATCGAAACTTCCGGCCTGGCACTGCCCAAGCCGCTGCTCAAGGCTTTCGACTGGCCAGCGATCCGCTCGAAGATCACCGTCGACGGGGTCATCGCACTGGCCGATGCCGAAGCGGTCGCCGCAGGGCGTTTCGCCGCCGACGTGGCCGCCGTCGATGCACAGCGCCTTGCCGATGACAGTCTCGACCATGAAACTCCGCTCAGCGAGGTCTTCGAAGACCAGATCGCCTGTGCCGACATCATCCTGATGTCCAAGGCCGATCTCGCCGGACCGCTCGGCCTCGCCGCCGCGCGCGAGCTGATCGAGGCAGAGAGCCCGCGCAAGATCCCGATCCTGGAGATGACAGAAGGCGTGATCGACCCCAAGGTGGTGCTCGGCCTCAATGCCGCCGCCGAGGACGACCTCGCCGCGCGCCCCTCGCATCATGACGGTGCCGACGATCACGAGCATGACGATTTCGAAACCGTGGTGGTGCCGATGCCCGAGATCGAGGATGTCGACACGCTCGTCGCCGCGATCGAGAAACTGGCGACCGAACAGCATATCCTGCGTGCGAAGGGCTATGTCGCCGTGGCGGGCAAGCCGATGCGGCTGCTGGTCCAAGCGGTCGGCGCGCGGGTGCGTCACCAGTTCGACCGGCCCTGGGGCGCCACGCCGCGCGCCGGGCATCTGGTGGTGATCGCCGAGCATGACCATATCGACGCATCGGCCATCCGTCGCGTGCTCGGAGCCTGACCTGCGATGCATGTCGTCTTCCGCGAAAGCCATGGTCTGGAGGATAGCGAAGCCCCCTACGATCCCGGGCAGAGCCCCGCGGATCTGGTGGTGCTGTCGTTCTCCGACAGCGACCTCGGCGCTTTCGCGGCAGGCTGGCATCGCGGCGGCGGCAAGGAGGGCAAGCTGCCAACCATACGCCTGTGCAACCTCGTTGCCCTGCGCCACCCGGCCTCGGTGGATAATTACATCGAGACCACGCTCAGCGGCGCCAAGGGCATCCTGATCCGGCTGATCGGCGGCGAGAACTACTGGCCCTACGGCATCATGCAGCTGCAGGATTTCGCCCGCCGCAATGGCATCGCCCTTGCAGTACTCCCCGCCGACGGACGCATCGACGAAGCGCTCGATGCCCATTCCACCCTCCCGGTCTCGACCCTGCGGCGCCTGCAGCATCTCTGCGATGCAGGCGGCCCGGTCGCGGCACAGGCGGCATTGGCGCAGCTCGCGCTTGCCGCCGGGCTCTATGCCGGTCCGGTGCTCGGCGCCAAGACTGTGCCGGAATGCGGATTCTACGACCCCGCGCGCGGCGTCGTGCCGTTTTTCGACGCCGGAACCGACGCGGTTGTCGCGGTCACCTTCTACCGCTCCTACCTCACCGCCGCCGATACCGCGCCGATCGACGCGCTGATCGCATCGCTGCGCGAGGCCGGATTCAATGCGGTCGGGCTCTTCCTGCCGTCGCTCAAAGCCGCCGCCGCGCAGGATTTCCTTGATGCCGCGCTGGGCCAGGTCCGCCCGGTGGCCATCGTCAACGCCACCGCCTTCTCCGGACGCGGCGAATTGGGCGCCTCACCGCTCGACGCGCCCGGCTGCCCGGTGTTCCAGGTCGCGCTGTCGACCGCGCGCCAAAAGGATTGGGCTGAATCCGAACGCGGCCTCTCGCCCGCGGATCTCGCCATGCATGTGGTGCTGCCCGAGGTCGATGGCCGGGTCTTCGCCGGGGTGGTCAGTTTCAAGGCCCCGGAGGCGAGGGATCCCGACCTGCAATTCTCCCGCTTCGCCCACCGCCCCGACGCGGCGCGCATCGAAGCCGTGACCGGGCGTGTCACTGCCTGGCACCGGCTGGCGAAGACGCCAAGGGCCAAGCGCGAACTGGTGCTGGTGCTCTCCACCTATCCCGGCCGCGCCGATCAGATCGCCCATGCGGTCGGGCTCGACGCGCTGGCCTCGGTCGAGGACATGCTGCTGACGCTGGCCAATGCCGGTTACGGCATCCGCCCCGAGATCGGCTTTGGCGGGATCCTCACCAGCCAGACGCTGGAATGGCCGCTGGAGGATTACAAGGCGGCGCTTGAACTGCTGCCCGAAACCCTGCGCAGAGACATCTTCACCGCATGGGGCCGTCCCGAGAACGATCCGATGCTGCGCGACGGTGCGTTCCAGTTCCCGGCGAAACGCTGCGGCAATGCGCTCGTCGCACTGCAGCCCGAACGCGGCAGCATCGCGGAGCGCGACGCCGATTATCACGACCTCGCCCGCGTGCCGCGCCATTCCTACGTCGCCTTCTACCTCTGGCTGCGCGCGCAGCGGCCTCATGCGCTGCTCCATATCGGCGCCCACGGAACGCTCGAATGGCTGCCGGGCAAGGCCGTGGCCCTGTCGGATGACTGCTGGCCCGAGGCGCTGACCGGGTCGCTGCCGGTGATCTATCCGTTCATCGTCAACGACCCCGGGGAGGCCGCACAGGCCAAGCGCCGGATCGGCGCGGTGACCCTCGGCCACCTGCCGCCGCCGATGAAGGACAGCGCGGTGCCCAACAACCTGCTGCGCCTCGAACGGTTGCTCGATGAATATTCCACCGCCGACGGGCTCGACCCGGCCCGCCGCGACCGGCTGATCGAGACGATCCGCGCCGAGGCACAGGCCGCCGGGGTGGAGGCCGACCTCGGCCTTGACGAAGCCGCCAGCGCCGCCGAGGCGCTGACCCGGATCGACCGTTTCGTCTGCGACATCAAGGAAAGCCAATACGGCGACGGGCTGCATGTCTTCGGCGCGGGCGCGGGGGAAAACGACGGGCTGCTGCAGGCACTGCGCGGCAAACGCGTGCCCGCCGGGCCTTCGGGCTCGCCCTATCGCGGCCGCTCCGACGTGCTGCCGACCGGGCGCAACCTCTACGCCGTCGATCCGCGCGCCGTCCCCTCGCGCGCCGCCCATGCCCAGGGCGTGAAGCTCGCCGAGGAATTGCTGCGCCGCCATTTGCAGGACAGGGGCGATTGGCCGCGCTCGCTGGTGATCGACCTCTGGGGCTCGGCGACCATGCGTACCGCCGGCGAGGAAGTTGCGATGGCGCTGCATCTGGCCGGGCTGGCGCCGAAATGGGACGCGGGCAGCGAGCGGGTTTCGGGTTTCGAGATCCTGCCGCTGACCCTGCTCGACCGCCCGCGCATCGACGTGACCCTGCGGGTCTCCGGCCTGTTCCGCGATGTCTTCCCGACGCTTTCGCAGCTTTTCGAGGCAGGTGCCGCGGCGCTGGCCGAGCGGGAAGAAGCGCCCGACATGAACCCCTACCTGACGCGCACGCCGCGGGTCTTCGGGCCGAAACCGGGGCTTTATGGCATCAACATCGAGGCGGCGCTCGAAGATTACTCAGACTCCGGGCGCGATGCGGCCGGCAAGGCGTGGCTGAAGGGCTCCGAATGGGCCATCGACGCGCGCGGCGAGGCGCATCGGGACCGTGCGGCGCTCGAATCCCGGCTGCGCGGTGCCGATGGTTTTGCCCATGTGCAGGATCTTGCGGAAAGCGACCTGCTGCTGGCCGCCGATTATGCGGGGCATGAAGGCGGTTTCGCCGCCGCCATGGCGCATCTCGGTGCCGACAAACCGGCGATGTATCACGTCGACAGCACCCGTCTCGGTGCCCCACAGGCCCGGACCCTGCCCGAAGAGGTCGCCCGCGTGGTGCGCGCCCGTGCTGCCAATCCGGACTGGGCGAGCGGCATGATGCGCCACGGCTTCCGCGGCGCTGCCGAAATTACCGCGACCCTCGACAACCTCGCCGCCTTCGCGCATCTGACCCGCGAGGTGCCCGCGCATCTGTTCGACCTTTATTATGACGCGACTTTGGGCCGCGACGACCTCCTTGCCTTCATGGAGCGGGAGAACCCGCAGGCGCTGCAGGCCCTGCGCGCCCGTTTCACAGCCTTGCGCGACGCCGGTCTCTGGATAACACGGCGCAATTCGATCTCCGCGGCGCTGGATGCGGCGGAATGATGATGCGCCCGGTCAACAGCGCCCCGATCGTCAAGGGTTGGTGCCCCGGCGCCCTGCGCCCGATGCTGTCGGGTGACGGTCTGGTGGTGCGCATCCGCCCCCGTGGCGGGCGACTGAGCCAGGACACGGCCAGGGGCATCGCGGCACTCGCGGCGGCGCATGGCAATGGTGTGATCGACCTCTCCAACCGCGCCAATGTGCAATTGCGCGGCGTCGCGCCCGAACGATACGAACCGCTGATCGCCGGGCTGCGCGAGCTCGACCTGATCGACGCGGATGCCGCCGGCGAAGGCCGCCGCAACATCCTCTGCGCACCGTTCTGGAGGGCCGGGGAGGGCGCCGAAACCCTCGCCGCCGCGCTTGCCGAGGCGTTGGCGCGGCCCGACGCCCCGGACCTGCCCGGCAAGTTCGGCTATGCCATCGACACCGGCCCGACGCCGCTGCTGCAGGAGTCTCCGGCGGATATCCGGCTGGAACGCGATGCCAAGGGCGGGCTGCTGCTCTGCGCCGACGGGGTCGATCTCGGCAGGCCGGTAAGTGTCGCTGATGCGATCCCGGAAATGCTGTCCCTGGCCCGCTGGTTCCGTGATCACGGCGGAGCGGAGGCCGGGCGGATGCGCAGGCTGCTCGCCGCAGGCACCTGCCTGCCCGAAGGCTTCGCCAGGCAGCGCCAGCAGGGCGCCGCCACGCCGAAACCCGGCCCGCGGGACGGGGGCTTCCTCCTCGGTCTCGCCTTCGGCCAGATTGCTGCCGATACCCTCGCCCGACTTGCCGAATTCGGCGCCCTGCGCGTCACCCCCTGGCGGATGCTGCTCATCGAAGGTCTCGCCGCCGCGCCGGATCTGGCCGGTCTGATCACCGACCCGGACGATCCGCTGCTGCGCGTGATCGCCTGTATCGGCGCGCCCGGCTGTGCGCAGGGTCGGGGCGAGACCCGGCAGCTTGCCCGCGACCTCGCACCGCTGATCCCCGAGGGACAGCACTTGCATGTTTCCGGCTGCGCCAAGGGCTGCGCCCATCCGCGCCCCGCCGCCCTGAGCGTGACCGCGACTGCAAGTGGCTATGACCTGATCCGAAACGGCCGTGCCGATGGCCCGCCGATCCACGAAGGGCTCAGCCCGCAAGCCCTGCAAGACATCCTGAAAGAGACCCGCTGATGCCTCATAGCTATATCACCGACGGCGCCGAGATCTACCGCCAGTCCTTCGCCACGATCCGCAGCGAGGCGGCGCTGGGACGTTTCACCCCCGAAGAAGAGATCGTCGCCGTGCGGATGATCCACGCCGCGGGCATGGTCGGGCTCGAAGAGCATATCCGCTTTTCCGAAGGCATGGCGATCGCCGCGCGCGCCGCGCTGGAAAAAGGTGCGCCGATCCTCTGTGACGCCTACATGGTCAGCGAGGGCATCACCCGCAAGCGCCTGCCGCGCGAGAACGAGGTGATCTGCACCTTGCGTGACCCGAAAGTGCCGGAGCTGGCTGCCAAAATGGGAAACACCCGCTCCGCCGCGGCGCTGGAACTCTGGCGCCCGAAGCTTCAGGGCGCGCTGGTGGCGATCGGCAATGCGCCGACCGCGCTGTTCCACCTGCTCAATATGCTGGAAGACCCCGAATGCCCACGCCCAGCCGCGATCATCGGCTGCCCGGTCGGCTTCATCGGCGCGGCTGAATCGAAAGACGCGCTGATGCAGGACCTGCCGGTGCCCTCGATGATCGTGCAGGGCCGCCTTGGCGGTTCGGCAATCACCGTGGCGGCGGTCAATGCCCTCGCCAGCCGGGTGGAGTGATCCGATGGGCAAGGTAATCTGTGCAGGCCTCGGGCCGGGCGACGCGGAGCTGATGTCGGTCAAATCCGACCGGGTAATCCGCAACGCCACCCATCTGGCCTATTTCCGCAAAAAAGGCCGCGCCGGGCAGGCACGCAGCATCGTGCAGGGCATGCTGCGTGACGATGTGACCGAATACCCGATGGAATACCCGGTCACCACCGAGCTGCATTTCGGCTCGGACGGCTACCGCGACCAGATGGTCGCCTTTTACGAGGAATGGGCCGACCGGCTCGAAACGCTGGCGCGCGACCATGACGTCGTTGTGCTCTGCGAGGGCGATCCGTTCTTCTACGGCTCCTTCATGCATCTGCACACCCGCCTGCAGGGCCGGGCCGAGGTGGAGGTCCTGCCGGCGATCCCCGGTATGGTCGGTTGCTGGAACGCGCTCGACACGCCTTTCACCTGGGGCGACGATGTGCTGACCGTGCTGATGGGCACGCTGCCCGAGGATGAACTGCGCACGCATATGCAACGCGCCGATGCGCTGGTGGTGATGAAGACCGGGCGCAACCTGCCGATTGTGCGCCGCGCCCTGCAGGATACCGGGCGGCTGGCGGATGCCTGGCTGGTCGAGAAAGGCACGATGCCGGGCCAGCGGGTGGCGCGGCTGGTTAATGTCGCCGACGAAGATTGTCCCTATTTCGCCATCGTGCTGGTACATGGTCAGGGCCGCCGCCCGGAGGCCGCGCAATGAGCGGTTTCGTCGCCATCGCCGGGCTCGGGCCGGGGCGCGAGGATCTGGTGACGCCGGAGGTCTCCGCCGTGCTGGCCGAGGCCAGCGACGTGATCGGCTATATCCCCTATGTCGCCCGCGTCGCACCGCGCGACGGGCTGACCCTGCACCCGAGCGACAACAGGGTGGAACTCGACCGCGCCGAACTGGCCCTGCGTCTGGCCGCCGAAGGGCGTCGCGTTGTGGTGGTCTCCTCGGGCGATCCGGGCGTCTTCGCCATGGCCTCAGCGGTTTTCGAGGGGCTTGAGCAACATCCGCAATACGGTGATGTCGAGATCCGCGTCCTGCCCGGCATCACCGCGATGCTCGCCGCCGCAGCGGCAGCCGGTGCGCCGCTCGGCCATGATTTCTGCGCCATCAATCTCAGCGACAATCTCAAGCCCTGGGAACTGGTCGAACACCGTCTGCGCCTCGCCGCGCAGGCCGATTTCGCCATGGCCTTCTATAACCCGCGCTCGAAATCGCGCCCGCATCAATTTGCCCGCGCGCTGGAGATCCTGCGCGAGGAATGCGGCAACGAACGGCTGATCACCTTCGCCCGCACGGTCAGCACGCCGCAACAGGCGCTGAACACCGTGACGCTCGGAGAGGCAACGCCGGAGATGGCGGACATGCGCACTGTCGTGTTGCTCGGCAATTCCGCGACCCGCCGGGTCGGGCGGCATGTCTACACGCCGCGCAGCGCCGGATGAGCGAGCCAGCGCATCACCGCGTCGGGGTCACCGGCGACATTGCCGCCGGGCAGGGCGGGGCGCTCGGCCATGATCACCGGCAGCCCCAGCGCCCGCGCCGCGTCAAGCTTGGCCCGCGCGCCGCTGCCGCCGGCATTCTTGGCAACGACATGGGTGATGCGATGCTTCTCCAGCAGGGCAAGGTCGCCCGCCTCGCTGAACGGACCGCGCGCCAGCACCACGTCGGCATCGGGCAGCGGCAGCGGCGCCTCCGGCGCATCGACGAGCCGCAGCAGGTAGTGATGCTGCGGCTTGGCGGCGAACAGGGCGATCTGCTGCTTGCCGATGGCGAGAAAGACGCGCGACGCGATATCGGGCAGGGCGGCGGGAAGCGCGGACATCTCGGCTACCGAAATCCAGTCATCGCCCGCCTGCGCGACCCAGGCCGGACGTTCGAGCCGGACCAGCCCGGTGCCGGTCGCCGCGCAGGCGGCGTAGGCATTTCGGCTCATCCCGGCGGCGAAGGGATGGGTGGCGTCGATCACATGGCTGATCGCCTCGCTGCGCAGATAATCGCACAACCCCGCAACACCGCCGAAACCGCCGATCCGTGTCGGCAGCGGCTGCGCGACCGGCGCATTGGTGCGCCCCGCATAGGAAAAAACCGCATCGGTTCCAGCGGCGGCCAGACGTCTGGCCATGGCGCTGGCTTCGGTGGTGCCGCCCAGAAGGAGGATGCGCATCATGAGTGATCCCTGGCTCAGCATCATCGGATTGAACGAAGATAGCCTCGCGGGTCTGTCGCCTGCAAGCCGTGCCGCGCTGGATGATGCGGAGATCGTCTTCGGCGGGAAGCGGCATCTTGAACTGGCCGAGATCGGCGCGCGGGGCCGCGCCTGGCCGGTGCCGTTCGCGCTCGATCCCGTGCTCGAACATCGCGGCAAGCGTGTCGCGGTGCTGGCCTCGGGCGATCCCTTCTGGTTCGGCGTCGGCGGCAGTGTCAGCGCCGTACTGGAGCGCGGCGAATACCGCGTCTTCCCGGCGCCATCGACCTTCTCGCTGGCGGCGGCGCATCTGGGCTGGAGGCTCGAGGAGATCACCTGCCACGGGCTCCATGCCGCACCGCTGGCACAATTGCGCGGCGCGCTGGCGCCCCGCGCACGAATGATCTGCCTGCTACGCGAAGGCGCAGCATCTCGGGAACTCGCCCAATGGCTCACCAACCACGACGCCGGTGCCGCCAAGCTCTGGATCATGGAATCCCTCGGCGGCCCGAAGCAGCGTGTCCGGCAGACCGTGGCCGAGAATTTCGACCTCACCGATGTGACCGCTCCCGTCGCCGTGGCCGTGGCGCTGCCCGAGAATGCCGGGCTCTCGCGCGCCTCCGGCCTGCCCGACGAGCTTTTCGCCCATGACGGGCAGATCACCAAACGCCCTGTCCGCGCCCTGACCCTGTCGGCGTTGGCCCCGCGCCCGGGCGAGCTGCTTTGGGACATCGGCGCCGGGTCGGGCTCGATCTCGGTGGAATGGTGCCTTGCGGGCGGGCGCGCTCTGGCTTTCGAGACCAAGCTCCTGCGCGCCGCCAACATCCGCCGCAATGCCAGAGATTTCGGGCTGGCGAACCGCCTCACGGTGATCGAAGGCAATGCGCTGATGCGGCTCGATGAACAGGAACTGCCCGATGCGGTCTTCGTCGGCGGCGGCGGTTCGGATGCGCTGTTCGAAACACTGTTCAAATTGCTGCCCGAGGGCACCCGGCTGGTTGCCAACGGCGTCACGCTGGAGACCGAAGCGCGGCTCGCCGCGCTGCACGCCCGTCGCGGTGGGGAATTGTTGCGCATCGAGCTGGCGCAGGCGGCACCGCTGGGGCGGATGCGCGGCTGGCAATCCGCACGCCCGGTGGTGCAATGGAGCGTCGTGTTGTGAGGGTCGCGGGCATCGGATTTCGCGGCGCGGCCGATCTCGCCTCCCTGCGCGATGCGCTCACACTGGCGCAGGGCGATGGCGCGCCGCTTCAGGCGCTGGTGACCGAGGCGGCCAAGGCTCGCAGCGAGGTGTTTCGCGCGCTGGCGCAGGAATTGGGCGTGCCGGGGCTCGGCATTGCGGCAGATGAATTGACACAGATGATCACCCCGACGCAATCGGCGCGGATCAAGGACCGTTTCGGCACCGGCTCGCTCTGCGAAGCGGCGGCCCTGGCGGCGGCAGGGCCGGGGGCGCGGCTGGTTGCGGCGCGGGTCGTCTCGGGCGATGGTATGGCAACGGCGGCGATCGCCGAGAATGAAGGAACAGACACGTGACGGTACATTTCATCGGCGCCGGGCCCGGCGCTCCGGATCTGATCACCCTGCGCGGGCGCGACCTGATCGCTTCCTGCCCGGTCTGCCTCTATGCCGGCTCGCTGGTGCCCGAGGCGCTGCTGCAGCATTGCCCCGACGGCGCCAAGGTGGTGAACACGGCGCGCATGTCGCTCGATGAGATCATGGCGGAAATCGCCGAGGCCGATGCCGCCGGTCATGACGTGGCGCGGCTGCATTCAGGCGATCTTTCGGTGTGGTCGGCGATGGGTGAACAGCTGCGGCGGCTGCGCGAGATGGGCATTGCCTATGATGTGACGCCGGGCGTGCCCTCCTTCGCTGCCGCCGCTGCCGAACTTTGTGCCGAGCTCACCCTGCCCGGTGTGGCGCAATCGGTGGTGCTGACCCGCACCTCGGGTCGCGCCACCGCCATGGCCGAGAGCGAGAGTCTGGCCAATTTTGCCAAGACCGGCGCGACTCTGGCGATCCACCTGTCGGTTCATGTGCTTGAAAAAGTGGTCGATGACCTGACCCCGCATTACGGCCCCGACTGCCCGGTCGCCGTGGTCTGGCGTGCCAGCTGGCCCGATCAGCGCATCGTCAAGGCGACGCTGTCGACCCTGCGCACCGCCATCGGCGAAGAGATGGAGCGCACCGCGCTGATCCTCGTCGGCCATGCGATCGGTGCCGAGGATTTCGGCGAGAGCCGTCTGTATGCGGGCGACTACGACCGCCGCTTCCGCCCGGTCGGCACCGATCCGCGCTTCCCGGAGACGTCATGATCCCGCCCGGCCTGCTGATTTCCGCGCCCTCCTCGGGCACCGGCAAGACGACGTTGATGCTCGGCCTGCTGGCGGCGCTGCGCGCGCAGGGTGTCGAGGTGCAGCCGTTCAAGAGCGGCCCGGATTACATCGACCCGGCCTTTCACACGGCAGCCTCGGGTCGTGCGTCGTTCAACCTCGACAGCTGGTCGATGGCCGGCACCTGCATCGACGGGCTAGTCGGCAATGCGACGGGGGCCGAGCTGATCCTGTCGGAAGGCTCGATGGGCCTGTTCGACGGGGTGGCGGTGCCGGGCGCTTGCGGAAATGGCGCAAGCGCGGATATCGCGGCGCGGATGGGCTGGCCGGTGGTGCTGGTGCTCGATGTCTCCGGCGCGGCGCAATCGGTGGCGGCCACGGCGCTGGGGTTCCGCGAGATGCGCCCCGATGTCACGCTCGCCGGTGTGGTGCTGAACCGCGTCGCCTCGCCGCGCCACGAGACGCTGGTACGCGCCGGGATGGAGGCGGTCGGGATCAGGGTGCTGGGCGCGCTGCCGCGGCGCAAGGAGATCGAGATGCCCGAGCGGCACTTGGGGCTGGTACAGGCAGGCGAGCAGGAAAACCTGCCGCAGATCCTCGCCGAAGCGGCGGCGTTTATCGCCGAACATGTCGATATCTCCGCCCTGCGCGCCGCTGCCACCGGGCATCTTCAACAGGTCACGGCCCTGTCCAGCGTGGTCCCGCCCGGCCAGCGCATCGCGCTGGCGCAGGACCGCGCCTTTGCCTTCGTCTATCCACATCTGCTCGACGGCTGGCGCGCCGCCGGGGCCGAGGTGCTGCCGTTCTCGCCGCTCGCCGATGAAGCGCCGGATGCGCGCGCCGATGTCTGCTGGCTGCCGGGCGGCTATCCCGAGCTGCACGCAGGGCAGCTGGCGGCGGCGAAGCGTTTCCGCGACGGTCTGCGCGATTTTGCCCAAACCCGTCCGGTGCATGGCGAATGCGGCGGCTACATGGCGCTCGGCGCCGGGCTGGTGGACGCCGACGGCACGCGACATGAAATGACCGGGCTGCTGGGGCTCGAAACCTCCTTTGCCAGGCGCAAGATGCATCTCGGCTACCGGCTCGCCGACCTGCACGCGCCGATCCCCGGCCATGACGCGCGGGCGCGGCTGCGCGGCCACGAATTTCACTATGCCACGATCCTCGCCGAGCCCGACGCGCCGCTGGCGAAGATCAG
The DNA here is from genome assembly GCF_042685005.1 of Sulfitobacter aestuarii. NCBI lineage: Bacteria > Pseudomonadati > Pseudomonadota > Alphaproteobacteria > Rhodobacterales > Roseobacteraceae > Sulfitobacter > Sulfitobacter aestuarii. Next base: position 25,262 of record NZ_JBHUMP010000024.1, read on the forward strand.
CGACAGCAATGATCTGGAAGTGCCTGAAACCGGCTCGTTCCGCCGCTTCGAGGGCGGCGGGCAGGCCACCGGCACGTTCTTTCACATGATCGCGGAGGCATCATGAGCGGTTTCGTCTCTTTCGTGTCCTCCGGTCCGGGCGATCCGGAATTGTTGACCGTGAAGGCGGTGAAGCGACTCGAGACGGCCGATGCGGTGCTGTTCGATGATCTCTCGTCCGGGCCGATCCTCGAACTGGCGCGGCCCGATGCCGACCTGATCGGTGTCGGCAAACGCGCCGGGCGCCCCTCGCCTAAACAGGATCACGTGAGCCGGGTGCTGGTCGAATATGCCGAGGCGGGGCTGCAGGTGGTGCGTCTAAAATCCGGCGACAGCGGCATGTTCGGGCGCCTTGAAGAAGAGATCACCGCCCTGCGCGCCGCCGGTATCGGTTTCGAGATCGTGCCCGGTGTGACCAGCGCATCGGCGGCGGCGGCCGCCGCCGGAATTCCGCTGACAAGGCGGCTGACCGCGCGGCGCGTGCAGTTCATCACCGGCGCCGATGTCACCGGCGAGCTGCCGCCGGATGTGAACATGGCCGCGCTCGCGGATCCGGCGGCGACCACGGTGGTCTATATGGGCAAGCGCACTTTTGCGGGACTCGTAGCGCGGCTGATCGCGCATGGCCTGCCGGAGGACACGCCGGCCATGCTGGCCGAGGCGGTTTCGACCCCGGCGCAGCGCATCGAGCGTTTCACCATCACGAGCCTCGCAACCCATCTGGAAGCCACCAGCAGCACCACCCCGGCGCTGATCTTCTACGGACCGCTGGCGGAGTCGGAGGCATGAAGGTGTTCGTCTGCACCAGCTGTTCGGAGCGCAGCGCGGCTCTGCTCGACGAAGTTGCCGAGGTGCTGCCCGAGGCCGAGGTCTCGGGCATCGACTGCATGTCAGGCTGCACGCGCGGTCAAAGCGTCGCCTTCCGCAGCCCCGGCAAGGTGGCCTACCTGTTCGGCGGGATCACCGAGGCGGAGCTTTCCGAGCTGCGCAACTTCGCAACCCTCTACGCGGCGTCGCCCGACGGCACATTCGCCGATGCGCCGGTGCTTGGCGGGCTGCGCCACAAGGCCTTGGCACGGATACCGGGATGAACATGAAACTGACCCTGATCGGCATTGGCACCGGCAATCCGGAGCATCTGACGCTGCAGGCGATCCGCGCGATCAATGCGCAGGACCTCATTCTGATTCCGCGCAAGGGGGCGGGCAAGTCCGATCTGGCAGGGCTGCGCCGCGCGATCTGCGCCGAGGTGCTCAGCAATGACGCGACCCGGATCGTCGAATTCGATCTGCCGGTGCGCGACGAGGCGATTGCCGATTATCGTGAACGGGTCGATCGCTGGCATGACGCGATTGCCCATCAGTGGCAGGGCGCGATCACGCCGGGCGCCCGGAAGGTGGCGCTGTTGGTCTGGGGTGATGCCGCGCTTTATGATTCCACCTTGCGAATCGCGGCACGGCTCGACCCGACGCCGGAGCTTGAGGTCATCCCCGGCATCACCTCGCTGCAGGCCCTGACCGCCGCCCATGCCATTCCGCTCAATGAGATCGGCGCGCCCTTCGTGGTGACGACCGGTCGGCAATTGCGCGATAACGGATGGCCGGAAGGTGTCGATACGGCTGTGGTGATGCTCGATGGCGAATGCAGTTTCCAGAGCCTGCCCCCCGAGGGACTGGAGATCTGGTGGGGCGCCTATGTCGGCATGAAGGAAGAGATCACCCGCGCCGGGGCGCTGGCCGAAGTGGCGGGCGAGATCATCGCCAAGCGGGCCGAAGCAAGGGCGCGGCACGGTTGGATCATGGATATCTATCTGCTGCGCAAAGGCGGCTGGAGGCGGTTCCCCGCGGGGAACTAAAAGTTGTTATTTCGTAAATACTTACGAGATATTACCGGGCGTATCTTAACCGATCTGCGGGAATATCGTGCAAATTCAGGCATCCGGCATCCGCCCGCGTTAACCTTCGATCCGACGACCTACGCCTCCGGATCGATCTTGCCGCGCATCGCCTTGACGTCGCCGCGCACCTTCTTGGCCTTGAGACGGCGTTTCTTGGAACCGAGCGTGGGCCGTGTCGGGATCCGGCGTTTCGGGGCGACCAGCGCCTTGCGGATCAGCTCGGCGAGGCGCTCCCGCGCGATGTCGCGGTTGCGAGCCTGGCTGCGGGTCTCGTCACATTGCAGGATCAAAGCGCCGTCATTGCTCCAGCGCCGACCGGCAAGCCGCCGCAGCCGGGTCTTGACCGGGCGGGGAAGCGAGGGCGAGGTCTCCGCCTCGAACCGCAGCTCGACGGCGCTCGCGACCTTGTTCACATTCTGCCCGCCGGGACCGGAGGCGCGGATGAAATTCTCGGTGATTTCCCAGTCCTGAATCGCGATCTCGTCATTGATATGCAGCATGCGGCCTCCTGGCGCGCATCATCGCATTGGAACGCGTCGGGGTGAAGGGGCGTTGATGGGATGGAGCAGCACGCTTCGGGAAAGGGCGTCTGAATGTTGATTTTACCTGCAATTGCCCAGGTCGGCACCAGCCGCGATGATCTGCTGGCTTATCGCGTCACCGGCGCGATCAGCAGCGCCGAGATGGATCAATTTGCCGAACATCTCAATCTGGTTTTCGACAACCATGATCGTGTGGATCTGCTGATCATCTTTGACCGATATCGCGAAGCGGAGGGGGCCGATCTCTTCGATTGGGAAGCAATCCGGTCGTGGTTTCGCGCCGGATCGAAGGTGGGACGGTATGTCGTGGTCGGGGATGCCGATCACGCCGGGGAATTGCTCGGCGGTCTGTCGAGTATCTTGCCGGTGACCCCGGAAATTTTCGATGAGGAAATAGCCGCCTGGCGTGCCCTTGATGCGCGGGCGGCAAGCTGAGCGGCGCGTCGAGCTGACCGGCGCTTTTTCAAGCGAGCGCGCCATGGCAATTGTCGGAAGCCATTCGGACCGCACGCCGGAAAGTCGGAGCGCACCTTTCTCTGTCTGACCCCAGCGCCTATCTCGCTTTGATCGTCTATCTTGCTTTGATCTTGAAACCAAAAAGGGCCGCCCCGCAGTCGGAGCGGCCCTTTCGAATGGTTTCAGGAGGTGGCGCCGGTTAGATCGGCGACCCACCCGGGATGCAATCCGCCAAGGGCTGCCCTAGCTGGAGACCTCCCGGGCTGTTCCGACACCTCGCTCCAATACCTTTCTTGACACTGGATCACCTCCTTTTCGCTTGTTGAACTCACCCTGAGCCTGACACAGGATCTCGATTATCCAAAGCGATTTCTGCCTCGGATTTGAATCAATATTCGCGCTTAAAAGAGGCGACTTCTCAGCTGGGCTGACGCAGGTTGGAGGTGATCAGACGAAACGGAATCAGCGCGATCAGGGCGAGGCTCAGCTTGACCGTCCAATCGGCCAGGGCAAGCGACATCCAGAGCGGCGCCTTCGGCCCCTGGCCAAGCAGCGGGAGCATCTCCCCGGCCCAAGAAACGTCGTTTGCCGGTTCGAGGAAGGAAAGTGCGCCGGAGAATGCAATCGAGAAGAACAAGATTGTGTCCAATGTCGAGCCGATCAACGTGCTTACCAGGGGCGCGCGCCACCATGGCCGCGCGGATATCGCCGCGAAGATCGACACATCGACGAGCTGTGCCACAAGAAAGGCACAGGCCGAGCCGAGGGCGATGCGGAACGTCACCAGCGGTCCGAACTCTCCGCTGATCTGGGTGCCGATCAGAGAGCAGATCAGCCCGACCACGAAGCCCGCCAGCACGACGCGGCGGGCGGCGGATTGACCGTAGACGCGATTCATCACATCGGTGACGAGGAAGGCGAAAGGATAGGTGAATGCGCCCCAGGTCAGCCATTGGCCATAGAGAAACTGGACGAGAATGTTGGACGCCACGACGATGGCGGCCATGGCGAGAATGCCGGGAAGGTGGATGCGTGTCATATCTGAACCGTTTTGTTCAAGGGTGCGGCGACTTGGTCGGCGGGGATCGCAGACGCGCGCGGCTTACGCAAACCCTGCGTGCGGTGCAAGATATTCCTCGGCACCCGAGAAAGACCCGCCGCCGCCGCGGGTCTGTCCATGCCCTGTGCGGCGGCGATGATGGGCGTTCGGTTCAATCCAGCCGCGTTCCGCAGACCCGGCCTCACTCCGAAAGTTTGCGGCATGTGTCGACCGCACGACCCCGCAACTCCCGTTCACTTGGCGTTGAGTACGGCCTGGCATTGCGCGGGCAGGTCGGCGAGCAGCAGCTCGCGACGCAGCTTGGCCTTCGGCGCGTTCGGGTCAGGCGGCGGCGGATTGAGGATATTGCGTTGCCATTGTTGCGCCTCGGCACAGCCATCACCCGCCGGTGGCGGCGACTGGTTGACGCAGCCGCGCAGTCCCGCGGGGCAATTCAATCTCACGTGGAAATGATAGTGATGCCCGTACCAGGGCCGGATCTTGCGCAGATAGCTGCGATCGCCGCGCTCATCCGCGCACATCTGCGCCTTGGCACCCGGAAAGACGAAGATTCGTGCGACCCGCGGATCCTGCGCCGCGGCTTTCAGTATCTGATGATGCGAGCTGGTCCATTTGTCGTTGACATAGGCTCCGTTCGCGCGGCGCATCGAGATCGACGAGATGCTTTCGCGCTGCGCCCGGCTCAGATTCAGCGACTGGGGGGGCAGCATCCAGATATCGGCGTCGAGTCCGATCTGATGACTGCGATGCCCGGTCAACATCGGTCCGCCCCGGGGCTGGCTCATATCGCCGACATAGAGTCCGGCCCAACCCGGCAGCTGTGCCGCCTTGGCGCTCAGGCTCTGAACGAAATCGACGGTGTGCGGATGCGCCCAGTTGCGATTGCGCGACAAGCGCATGGCCTGCCAGGTCGGCCCGGTCTCGGGAAGCTGCGCGCCACCGGCGAGGCATCCCTTGGCATAGCTGCCGAAAGCGGCGGAAGGCTGGCCGCTGCTGCTGGACTTGGCTCCGAACAATCGTTTCGCCTCGACATAGCTGAGCGCGCCGCCGGAGCTGCCGATGGTCGGCAAGACAACTTGCTCACCGCTGATGTCGGTCTCCGTCCGGTCGCCGCCACAGCCTGCCAAGACGAGCGCAAAAGCGCCGCAGAGCGCCAGTCTCTTCAATGTCATCAGGTGAAATCTCCCTCTGGTTTGACCCATGCTAACAGGATCAATCCGAAAAGAAACAGGCCAATGACCGGGGTCACGCCAATCCGCTGGCTGCCGCTGACATCGCTGGCAATCGCGATCAGCGCCGGGGCCAGAAAGGAGGTCGCCTTGCCGGACAGAGCATAGAGGCCGAATGCCTCGGTCATCCGGTCCGGGTCGCCCTGGCGGGTCAACATGTTGCGCGAGGATGCCTGCAACGCGCCACCCGCTGCACCGATGGAAGCACCGCTGAGATAGAAGAGCAGATCCGGCAGAGAGGAGCCCTCGGCCAATGTGATGCCGAGCACGGAGGTTGGGTTGAGCGAAATGATCAATACGGCGGTCAGGATGAGAAGAATACAGCAGGCGACGATGATCGGCATGGGACCGACGCGCCGATCGATCCGGCCGCTGATCCAGCAGAAGAGCGCACCGGAAACCGCAGCAAGGATTCCGAAGATCCCGATATCGATGATCGTCCAATTGAGCACGCCGAGCGCATAAATTCCGCCGAACGTATACATTCCGTTAAGTCCGTCGCGGTAGAACATGGAGGAGCCAAGATAGGCGAGCAACGACGGATGGCGCGGCAGGCGGCGCAGGGTCCGGGCAAGATCGGCAAATCCCTTGCCGATCCGATAATGTGCTGACGCGGAGGAGGGTCGATCGCGGAAATGAAGGAAGAAGGGAATGATGAAAATGGCATACCACAACGCGGTGAAGGGTCCGACAATGCGTGTATCGGCGCCGGTGGTCGGGTCCAGCCCGAAGAGCGGCGGGAACCCGACCATCGTCAGCCCGGAAGGTCCGGCCTGGAACAAGGCGACCATCAGGATCAGCGCGAGGACGCCCCCGGCATAGCCGAAGGCCCAGCCGGACCCGGAAATCCGTCCGCGCTCGTCGCGATCGGGCGCCAGTTCCGGCAGATAGGAATTGGTGAAGATCGTGGCGAATTCCATGCCGATAAGCCCGATCCCGAAGAAGAACAGCGCCCAGAGCACCGAGAAATCCTGCGGAGACGTCCACCACAAGGCACCAGCGCCGACCACGTAGAGGGCCGAGAAGAACCAGATCCACGGCATCCGCCGCCCCGAGGAATCCGCCACGGCACCAAGTATCGGCGCCAGTACAGCGATCAGCATCCCCGCCGCGGTCAACCCATAACCCCAATAGGCTTGCGCCTGCGCGCGCGCGGCGCCGGGCGCCATCCCCTCGGCGATCAGGGCGGCGGTTGCCGTCTGGGCGAAATAGGGTCCGAAAATGAAAGTCAGCAGCAGCGTATTGAACGGTTGGCTCGCCCAGTCAAAAAAATACCATCCCCAAATACGTTTGCGCGCGGTGATCTCAGCCATTCCTTGCCCCCTGGATTCGCGCAATGATAGAGCAGTGTCTTCGGCCCCGCGCAAGCAGAGCCGCTGAAAAATTAATGGTTTCTACGCTTTACCTGGAGCGGTGCTGCCTCTCGCCCATATCCTCGGCATCCTGCATCGGAGGCCAGGGTCTGTTTCCATCCGCAGCGATCCAATCGCTGACCCAGCCCGGCATCTTCGGAGATTCCTCTTGCTGGCCGAGGGCATCGAGCACGTATGATGGCGCAATGATACCATTTCGGTCGGTCACGGCGGCGCGGTAGAGCACATGGCTCGCGCATTCGCCGCTACGTTTCCACATGCTCTGCTCCAGATAGATGAACTTGTCGTCCCAGCACAGCGCGCGACTGCGCATCTCGAAGCGTTCGAATCCATGGATGCGCCTGCGAAACCGGGTCGATGTCCCCGCCATGGTCAGTCCCCACCTGCGTTGGTGCAGCACGGCGATCAGCCCGGTGCGCGCGGCAAGGGCGCTGCGCCCGAGGTCATAGAGCGAGAGCGCGCGACCATTGTTGAGCTCGAGCCAGATGTCGAGATCATGCGGCCAGCAGATATGGTGGCTCACATGCATGTCGGTCAGCCGGGCGAGGGGCGGCTGCCGCCGGGCCAGGGCGACATCCTTGATCAGGCGGACAAACGGGAACATTGGGGGTCTCCTTGCAGCGTCTCGTCGGTTACTGGACAGGCCCCATTCGCAGGGTCAAGCGCAACCCCGCGGCAGGCTTGCCCTTTCGCACCGCGCTGCTTAACTGGACCATGTATATAGAGAAGGATCCTCAATGACGTCGCTGTTCCAAATCCTGATGCTGCTGCTGAATATCATCTGGTTCATCGTGATCGCGCATGTGATCATGTCCTGGCTGATCAACTTTCAGGTGCTCAACCTGCGGCAGCCCCTGGTGGCGCAGATCTGGGACGGGCTCAATCGGTTGCTCGAGCCGGTCTATTCGCGGGTACGTCGCCTGATCCCGCCAATGGGCGGGCTCGATCTCGCGCCGCTGATCGTGCTGATCGCGGTGGCGGCAGCGCGGATCGTCATGGTTAACAACGCGGCCGCGTTCTACTGATCATGTGGCCATGAACAGAGGCAATGAGCCGGACAATATCATCGGGGCGCCTTCGGGCGTCCCTTTTCGTTTCTCGGGCGACTCGGATTCAAGGGACTCCCCCCACCCCGACTCGCCCTTCCACCGCGGCGAGTCGCGCGGGGCTTGGGGTTTGCTGCGGGTGAATCGCAAGATCTG
>NZ_JBHUMP010000025.1:0-29444 GCF_042685005.1 Sulfitobacter aestuarii
ACTCCCTGATAATCCATCCATTAGGGCCGAATCTCAGATCAGGCGATCACAAGGAAGGTGGGGGCGGCGCACCGCTTGCAGCTATCTGCGTGAAAGGCATGGCTTACGCTAGATCCCCGGAATTACAGAGCTTTACCTGATGTTAATTGATAGCGGCGCATAATCAAACTCTGGAAGGCGAAGAGCGTCAATCCGGCGAACGCCAATTCTGACATTGCTCGCGACATAGGGAGTTTTCATCCCGGTTGTCAGGATTGCCGCAGCGCCGCAAAAGGTGACGTTTCACGTGGAACTGAATCGGCAGAGCGCGGTTGGTCCGATGCAATCGAGGTGGAATAGGAGGCGGACATGACCACAGAATTGTTTCTTGGCGCAGTGACGATCCTGACCATGGCAGCAGTTATCATTGTCGCACTGACAGCGCATAAGCGCGAATACTATGGAGATGATGAGGAAAGCTACGAGCGGTTGCGCAAGGCCGACCACAATGCAGTCAGCCAGGACCACAGATCGGGCCGTTAGCAGCTCACGCAATCCAGTAACCAGAGACCGCAAGTAGATCCCGCGCCTTTCGGCGTCGGGGTTTTCTTATCTCTGACCATATCGCTCAGAAAGTTGGCGGTGTGCAGGCGGAAACGACTTCGCAATCCTCGGCACCCGGATTGCGAAACCGATGCGGCAGACGGCTGTCAAATAGATAGCCGTCGCCTGCCTGCAGCATCGCGACATGACCATCCACCGTCAGCTCGATGGCGCCCCGTACTACGATCCCGGCCTCTTCCCCCTGATGTGACAATAACTCTTGCCCGGTGTCCGCGCCGGGTGGGTAGGTTTCGTGAAGCACTTGCAAGGAGTGGCGTTCGGCATTTCCGATCTGGCGCAGAGAGACCTGGCCCACGCCCTGTGGCGAGACTTCGGTCAGCTCATCGGCCCGGTAAACAAACTTCGGAGCCTGTGCGTCTTCAATCGTCGCGAAGAATTCCGCCATGCTGATCGGGATTGCGTCGAGCAAGCTCTTCAGCGAGGCGACCGAGGGGCTCGTCTTGTTCTTCTCGATCAGTGAGATCGTACCGTTGGTCAACCCGGCGCGCGCTGCGAGTTCGCGCTGAGAGAGCCCACGTTCCTTGCGTATACTCTGCAATCTGCCACCAATATTCACCGTTACCATCTCCTGAAGATCGGGCTGTTCTAGCGCTGGTGCCGATATTTGTCACAGGCATTTTCGCGCAGAGAGTTCACGGGGCAGGCAGTGAAAAAGAATCCCCGTTGACAATTATATTAAACGACATAAGAGATTTGTTAAACGGTTCGCTGCATCATCCTGAAAGGAACGCGCCATGTCCAGCAGTGTCAAGAAACAGTCCCGCAAAGCTCCGGCGAAGAAGAAGCCGCAGATTGCCGTGGTTGAAACACCCATCGCCGACCAACCGGCATCCACGCAAGGCAATGCCGCGCTGATCGCCCGTCGGGAGCAGGCCGTACCCCGCGGTGTCGCTTCGGCAGCGCCGGTCTATGCACGTCATGCGGAAAATGCCGAACTCTGGGATGTGGAAGGCAACCGCTACATTGATTTCGTTGGCGGTATCGGCGTGCTCAACACGGGTCATCGCCACCCGAAGGTTGTCGAAGCCGCGAAGGCGCAGGAAGACCATTATACGCACACCAGCTTTCAGGTCGTGCCTTACGAACCCTATGTCGCGTTGGCCGAGAAGCTCAATGCGCTGGCACCGGGTCAGGCGCCGAAGAAGACGCTGCTGGTCACCACCGGCGCCGAAGCGGTCGAAAATGCGGTGAAGATCGCCCGTGCCGCCACCGGCCGACCGGGGGTGATCGCCTTTACCGGTTCCTATCACGGTCGCACGCTTCTGACCCTCGGAATGACCGGCAAGGTCACGCCTTACAAGAAAGATGTCGGACCTTTCCCGGCCGATGTCTTCCGCGCGCCCTTCCCCTCCGTTCGGGACGGGATCAGTGTCGCGGACGCGATTACCGGGTTGAAGAACCTGTTCCTCACCGATGCGCAGCCCGACCGGGTCGCCGCGATCATCATCGAGCCGGTGCTCGGCGAGGGCGGTTATGTGCCGGTGCCGTTCGAAATGCTGCAGCAGCTTCGTGAAATTTGCGACGAGCACGGCATCCTGCTGATCGCCGACGAGGTTCAGGCCGGGTTCGGCCGCACCGGCACCTGGTTCGCTATTGAACATTCCGGCGTGGTGCCGGATCTGATCACCGTGGCGAAATCGATGGCCGGGGGCTATCCGTTGGCCGGTGTGATCGGCCGGGCCGATGTGATGGATGCCACGGCACCCGGCGGGCTTGGCGGTACTTATGGCGGCAACCCGGTGGCCTGTGCCGCGGCGTTGGCGGCGATTGCGGCGATCGAGGAAGAAGGCCTGCTGGCGCGCTCCAGCGCCATGGGCGAAACGCTTAAGTCACGTTTTTCCGAGATCGGCAAGCGGTCGGCGCCCTATCGCTTCTGGGATATCCGCGGGCTCGGCGCCATGGTCGCGGTGGAATTCGTCAAGGATTTCGACAGCGCTGCCCCGGATGCAGATTTTACCAAACGGGTGATCGGTTATGCTCTGAAGCGCGGACTTCTGCTGCTCAGCTGCGGAATGCATGGCAACGCCATTCGGGTCATGGTGCCCCTTACCGCTTCCGATGCGATCATCGAGGAAGGTCTGCAGATCTTCGAAGCGGCGGTGCAGGCGGCAGTGGCGGAAGAAGTCGCCTAGACCAGGAGCCTGACGGATTTTGAGGAAACCGCCGACCCTGCGTCGGCGGTTTCGCGTTTGAACCATTGCGTGGTGCTTCGCGTTATTCTGCTAGGAGGTAGCCGCCATGTTCAAGATCGACGAGTTTGCACCGCGGGTGCTCGAGATCCGGTTCAGTGATCAGATGGGCGAGGACGAGATTGAAATGCTGGAGGCAGCGCTTGCGCCCTATGTCTCCGACGAGGGGGCGGTGAATGCACTGCTCGATCTGAGCGATCTCAGCAGCGCCGTGTGGAATGGCATGTTCGAAGCGGGACTGGAACAGCGGCTGTTCGATCAGGCCGAGAAATTTGGGCGCGTGGCGCTAGTGACGCGGGGTGAGCATTTCGACGATGCGGCAGCGGCCTTGCAAAAGTTGCTGCCGCGCGGGGAGTTCCGTCGCTTTGATCGGAGTGACAGCCAAGCGGCCCGGGAATTTGCCGCCGGGATGGGTTGAGCCATTTCCGCCCTTCATCTTGCTTAATATATTAAACACCGCGCCCCGGTGTCGGCATGTACGGCGCGCTTCCATCCCAAAAAAACTGAATAGACCCGCATGTTTGCGGCGCCAGAAACTCATTCGCACAGGATGCTTGAATGAAATTTCAAACCTGCCTAACCTGAGTTGAGATTTCAGACCAACGGAGAAACACTCGATATTGCTGATCTTGGGCGCTTTTGAGCGTTGTCTGTCCTGACGTCTGACGACATACGGTGCCTCCCCGGGCATCGTTGCCTCGAAACATATAGGGAGATCATCATGAAGATGTTGAAATTGCTGGTTACCGCTGGCGCTTTGGCGGCCGGGACCGCCGCTTTCGCGCAGGAGAAGTTCATCACAATCGGGACGGGCGGGCAGACAGGTGTTTACTTTGTCGTCGGTCAATCGATCTGCCGTCTGGTGAACCGTGGCACGGCCGAGCACGGACTGAAATGTACAGCGCCTTCGACCGGCGGCTCCATCGCTAATATCAACGCGATCAAGGCGGGCGACATGGATATGGGCGTCGCCCAGTCTGACTGGCAATACCATGCCTATAACGGCACTTCCGAATTCGAAGGCAACAAGTTCGACGATATCCGCGCGGTCTTTTCCGTGCATGGCGAGCCTTTCAACGTGATCGCGCGCAGCGACAGCGGCATCGAGAGCTTCGATGATCTCAAGGGCAAGCGGGTCAACATTGGCAATCCGGGCTCCGGTCAGCGTGCCACCATGGAAGTGGTGATGAACGCCAAGGGCTGGGGCCTTGACGATTTCGCGCTCGCTTCCGAGCTGAAACCGGCCGAACAGGCCGCGGCACTCGGCGATAATAAGGTCGATGCGATCATCTACACCGTCGGCCACCCGAACGGTTCGATCCAGGAAGCCGTTTCTACCATCGACGCGCATATCGTGCCGGTGGACGGCGAGGCGATCGACAAGCTGGTCGAGGACAATCCCTTCTACGCCAAGGCCACCGTTCCGGGCGGCATGTACAAGGGCACCGATGAAGATGTCACGACATTCGGCGTCAAGGCGACTTTCGTGACCTCGGCCTCCGTACCCGATGACGTGGTCTATCAGGTGGTGAAGGCCGTGTTCGACAATTTCGATCGTTTCAAGCGTCTGCACCCGGCGTTCGAGAACCTCACCGCGGAGGAGATGATCGCCGATGGTCTTTCGGCTCCGCTGCATCCGGGTGCCGAGAAATATTACAGGGAGGCCGGTCTCCTCGAATAGCATTTCGGCATGAACTGACGCGGCGGCAGGTCTTTGCCGCCGCGCATGGGCCGTAATAAGAGCCCCCGAAACAATCGGGGCGATCAGGGAACAGGACATGTCACAGAAAGACCAGCAGAAGGCTGCCGCCGTCGAAACCGCCGCCGCGGGGCATGGCGGGCTGAGCCAGACCGAGCTTGACGAGCTTGTTGCTTCTTCGGATACCGGCGGACGCTCTGTCGGTGGTCTGGTCGGCACGCTGCTGATGCTGGTGGCACTAAGCTGGTCGCTGTTCCAGCTCTATATCGCCTCGCCCTTCGGCCTGTTCAACGACACGTTGGCACGATCCATCCATCTCGGTTTTGCCGTGTTCCTCGGGATCATGGTCTTTCCCGCCGCGCGAACGAAGTTCCAGATTGCTCTGGGGGTAATCGTGCCACTGGTGCTCGCGGCGCTGTTCATGTTGAGTGCGAAGGATGCAACGGCGATCTGGTGGATACCGTTGCCTGCGCTGTTTGTCATCGCAACGGTCGTGCTCGGCTCGCCAAAGGACAGGGTGCCGTTCTGGGAATGGGCGCTGGCGGTTGTCGGTGCCCTCTGCGCTCTCTATCTGTTTATCTTCTACCGCGAGATTTCCGAGAGGGTCGGTGCACCGATCACCCAGGATTATGTCGTGGCGATCACCGGTCTCCTGATCCTGCTGGAGGCGACCCGTCGGGCGCTCGGCCCGGCCCTGATGATCGTCGCCTCGGTCTTCCTGATCTACACGGTGCTCGGCCCGAACATGCCCAGCATCATCGCCCACAAGGGCAATTCGCTTTCCGAGATCGTCAATCACCAATGGATCACCACCGAGGGCGTCTTCGGCATCGCGCTCGGCGTGTCAACCTCCTTCGTCTTCCTCTTCGTGCTGTTTGGTTCGCTGCTCGACCGTGCAGGCGCGGGCAATTACTTCATACAGGTAGCGTTTTCGCTGATGGGACATCTCAAGGGGGGGCCGGCCAAGGCTGCGGTTGTATCCTCCGCGATGACCGGTCTCATTTCCGGCTCTTCGATTGCCAACGTCGTCACCACCGGCACCTTTACCATCCCGCTCATGAAGAAGGTCGGATTCTCCTCCGAGAAGGCCGGGGCGGTCGAGGTGGCTTCGTCCGTCAATGGACAGATCATGCCGCCGGTGATGGGCGCCGCCGCCTTCCTGATGGTTGAATACGTCGGCATCCCCTATTTCGACGTGGTCAAACACGCCTTCCTGCCTGCCGTGATCTCCTACATTGCGCTGGTCTATATCGTGCATCTCGAAGCATTGAAGGCCGGGATGGAAGGTCTCGAGCGGCCCTATACGCCCAAACCGATCGTGCAGCGGCTGATCGGCATCGTCTTTGCCATCGCCGCCATATGCGCTCTGTCCTTCGCCGTCTATTACGGCATGGGCTGGCTGCGCCCGGCCTTCCCGGAAACGGCCGGGTACATAATCTTCTTCTTTCTGACGCTGGTTTACGCGGGGCTTCTTTACATCGCAGCGCGCGAGGAACCGCTGCATCTCGATGATCCGAACGCCCCGGTGACCAAGCTACCGCTGCCCGGTCCGACGATCCGCTCGGGTCTGCATTACATTCTGCCGGTCGTGGTGCTGGTCTGGGCGCTGATGGTCGATCGGCTGAGCCCCGGGCTCTCTGCCTTCTGGGCGGCGGCCTATATGGTGTTCATCCTGCTGACCCAACGGCCATTGATGGCGCTGTTCCGGGGCGAAAGCCGCCTGTTGGCGGATATCAAGGAAGGCGTGCTCGACCTGATCGACGGCCTGGTCACCGGCGCGCGCAACATGATCGGTATCGGCATCGCCACGGCAACCGCCGGCATTATCGTCGGTGTGGTCAGCCAGACCGGCGTCGGTTCGGCGCTTGCCGACGTGGTCGAGGTACTCTCGGGTGGCAATATCCTTGCGATCCTGTTCCTGACCTCGATCCTGTCTCTGATCCTCGGCATGGGTCTCCCGACCACTGCCAATTACATCGTGGTCTCGGCCTTGCTGGCACCCGTCATCGTGACCCTGGGGCAGCAGAACGGCCTGATCGTGCCGCTGATCGCGGTGCATCTCTTCGTGTTCTACTTCGGCATCATGGCGGATGTGACCCCGCCGGTGGGTTTGGCGAGCTTCGCCGCGGCTGCCGTGTCCGGCGGGGATCCGATCAAGACCGGGCTCGTGGCCTTCTTCTATTCGCTGCGCACCGCGGCGCTGCCCTTCCTGTTCATCTTCAACACAGAACTGCTGCTGATCGGCGTCGGCTGGGGGCAGGGACTTTTCGTCTTCGTGATCGCCACCTTCGCGATGCTGCTGTTTGCCGCGGCGACGCAGGGCTGGTTTATCGCCAAGAACCGCTTCTACGAGACCATCGCCCTGCTGCTCATCGCCTTTACTCTCTTCCGTCCCGGCTTCTGGATGGACATGGTCTCGCCGCCCTATAGCGAGGAAGCACCGAGTGCAATCGTACAGGCAGCGGCGGAAACCCCGGTGGGCGAGCGTCTGCGCCTGCGGGTGGCCGGCGTCAACGACCTCGGCGATCCGATCGAATTCGTTGCGCTACTGCCGCTCGGGCCTGGCGCAACCGGCGAGGAGAAACTGGAGGCGGCCGGGCTGGCCTTCCGGCAGGATGGGGAGAACATGATCATCGATGACGTGCTCTACGGGTCTCCGGCAGAGGCGGCGGGGCTCGATTGGGACCAGCAGGTGCTGCGGGTGCTGAAACCGGTGCCACAGCCCAGCAAATATTGGATGTTTATCCCGGCGCTGTTGCTTCTGGCCCTGGTGGTGTTCCTGCAAAGAGGCCGCAACCGCCGCGGCTCCGGGCAGACGGTATCGGTCTGATCGCCATCACCACGGATCTGACATATGCGGCCGCTCCTGGCCACACGGGGTGTTTACCTCTCCGCAGTTCCACCCGCGCCCTTATGCGCGTATGGAACCGGCAATATGCCGCGGCGATGCGAGTCCCTCTCGCACAGCGCGGCCGTCCTGCTCGGAGTGGAACACCATGACCCCTTTCGCAATTGCCGGCGTGCAGATGTACGTCAACGCACTCGAATCCAACGTCGACGGGATGATCCAGCGTCTCGATATCCTGATGGCGCGGTTTCCCTGGACACAGATGGTGCTGTTTTCGGAACTCGCGCCCTTCGGCCCGCTCGACCGTTTCGCTCTGCCGCCGGAAAACGAAACCATCGAACGATTCCAGGAAGCGGCTCGTCGGCATCGAGTCTGGCTGATCCCTGGATCGATGTTCCTGAAAAATCCCCAAGACGGGTTGATCTACAATACGTCACTGGTGATTGATCCCGCTGGCGAGGTCATCCGGCGCTATGCCAAGATGTTCCCGTTCCGGCCCTATGAAGCCGGAATCGCGGCGGGCAATGACTTCTGCGTTTTCGACGTGCCCGAGGTCGGTCGGTTCGGCCTGTCGATCTGCTATGACATCTGGTTTCCGGAGACCACCCGTCAGCTGACCAGCCAGGGTGTCGAAGTGCTGCTGCACCCGGTGCTGACCGGCACCACTGACCGCGACGCCGAACTGGCCATTGCGCGGGCTACGGCGGCACAGTTCCAATGTTATGTCGTGGACGTCAACGGGCTCGGTGCGGGCGGGGTGGGCAAATCCTGCGTGGTCGATCCGACCTCGATGGTGCTGCATCAATCCGCCGGGCAGGAGGACATGTTCCCCATCGAGCTCGACCTGTCGCTGGTGCGCCGCCAGCGCGAGGTGGGGCTGAAAGGGCTGGGCCAGGTGCTCAAGTCCTTCCGCGACCGCAGTACCGATTTCCCCGTATACGACCGCAGCAGCGGCAGCGATGCCTATCTCAAGACGCTTGGTCCCCTCGAAATGACTCGGCAGGGCAGCCGCGCCGGTCTGCCCTACGACCCTTCGCCCCAGCCGCCAGCCGCGGCGCAAACGCCCGAACCCGCAGTACCGGCTGCGGATCCGACTACCCCGCCACCGAGATCCGGACTCACGACCGGAACCGGCGGCACATCCAGCGGCTAGGCCGGTGAAATCGTCGCGCGGTTCCGGTATCGCGCGCTGATGGCATCGGTCGACCCCGCGCAGCGGAGTTATACTGATGCAATCGATTTCCGACTATTCATCCGCGATCCAGCTGCGATCTGACCGGTGGAGCGGCCTGCGCGAGGTCTGCGCCGCCCTGACCCGCGATCCGCAGCCGAATGAAGCGGTCGAACTGCTGAAATCGGTGACGCTGCATCTCGAAAGCCTGGGCCGGATGGAACCCTATTGGGCGTTCCCCGGCATGGCGGTGTTCGATCACATGCGCCGCCAGTTCGAGATGGGGAAATATGACGATCTCGCCTTCGCGGTAAACCGGGTCGCGCGGGCGCTGGCCACCGGCGCCTACCGGCGACGGCATATCCCGCTGGAACGCGATTCCATCGATCAGGAGGAGCATGACGACGAGGCGATGCTGAGCCCCGAGGCCCGGGCGCTCACCAAACCCTATTTCGAAGTGCTGATCGTGGACAGCGTTTCGGAACAGCAGGAACGCTGGCTGCGCAACAATGTCAAATCAATGCGACGTTCCGAGGACCCGTTCATCTACGAGGCAGTGGTCGTGCCGAGCCTCGAGGATGCGCTGATCGCGGTGCTGTTCAACCACAATATCCAGGCCATCGTCGTGCGACCGGGGCTGACGCTGAAGTCCAAGGCCATTTCCACCATCGTCGATCGCTATACTGCGCGCGCCGGAGGGCGGGCGAGTATCGATGCGCTGAAACCGGAGGATTACGGTCCCGAACTTTGCCGGATGATCGCCAAGGTGCGCCCCGAGCTCGACGCCTATCTCGTCACGGAGCGGTCGGTCGAGGATATCGCCGGCCATGATCTCGGCATCTGCCGCCGGGTCTTCTACAATCAGGAAGACTTCATGGAGCTGCATCTCAACATCCTGCGTGGCGTGCAGGCGCGCAGCAAATCGCCTTTCTTCACCGCGCTCGTTGAATATTCCAAACAGCCGACCGGCGTTTTCCACGCCATGCCGATCAGCCGCGGCAAGTCGATCACCCGGTCGCATTGGATTCAGGACATGGGCGCGTTCTATGGCGCCAATATCTTCCTTGCCGAAACCTCCGCCACCTCCGGCGGGCTCGACAGCCTGCTTGAACCCCATGGCCCGATCAAGGAGGCGCAGGAGCTGGCGAGCCGCGCCTTCGGCTCGAAACAGACCTTTTTCGCGACCAACGGCACGTCCACCTGCAACAAGATCGTCGTGCAGGCATTGGTGCGGCCCGGCGATATCGTCTTGGTCGATAGGGACTGCCACAAGTCGCATCACTATGGCATGGTGCTGGCCGGGGCGCAGGTCTGCTATCTCGACAGCTACCCGCTCAACGAATACTCGATGTATGGCGCCGTGCCGTTGCGCGAGATCAAGCATCAGCTGTTGAAGCTGAAGGCGGCAGGCAAGCTCGACAGGGTGCGGATGCTGCTGCTCACCAACTGCACCTTCGACGGGCTGGTCTATAATGTCGAACGGGTGATGGAAGAATGTCTCGCCATCAAACCCGACCTGATCTTTCTCTGGGACGAGGCCTGGTTCGCCTTCGCTCGCTGCGATCCGACCTACAGGCAGCGTACCGGTATGAACGCCGCCAACGTGCTGAGGCCGAAGTTCAGGACCGAAGCCCATGCCGCAGCCTACGAGAAGCAGCAGGCAAAGCTGAAGAACGCCGACGAGGAAACCCTGCTCAATACCCGGCTGATCCCGCCGCCCGATGCGCGGGTGAGGGTCTATGCGACGCAATCAACGCACAAGACGCTGACCTCGCTCCGCCAGGGTTCGATGATCCATGTCAACGACCAGGATTTCAAAGGCGAGGTCGAGCAGAGCTTTCACGAAGCCTACATGACCCATACGTCGACCTCTCCGAACTACCAGATCATCGCCTCGCTCGATGTTGGACGGCGGCAGGTCGAGTTGGAAGGGTTTGAATTCGTCAAACGCCAGATCGAGGCAGCGATGTCGATGCGCCGGGCGATCTCGCAGCATCCGCTGCTGAGCAAGTATTTCAAGGTGCTCACCGTCGGCGACATGGTCCCGCCTGAATATCGTGAAAGCGGTGTGACCAGCTATTATGACGTCGAACATGGCTGGACCGACCTCTGGGAATGTTGGCAGCGCGATGAATTCGTGCTCGATGCCACGCGGGTGACGCTCGCGGTCGGCGGCACGGGATGGGACGGAGACACGTTCAAGACCGAGATCCTGATGGACAAATATGGGATTCAGATCAACAAGACTTCGCGAAATACCGTGCTGTTCATGACCAATATCGGCACGACGCGCTCCTCGGTCGCCTATCTGATCGAGGTACTGGTCGAGATCGCCCGCTCACTTGATGAATTGCTCGACGACGCCAGCCGGATGGAGCGTCTGTCCTTTGAGCGACGGGTGCATAACCTGACGGAAGAATATCCGCCTCTGCCGGATTTCAGCCGCTTTCACGACGCGTTCCGTGCCGATGACGTCACCGCCGAAGGTGATATCAGAACTGCCTTCTTCCTCGCCTATAACGAGAAGAATTGCGATTATCTCGAGCTGGACGGCTCGCTCAAGGCGGCGCTTGATGCCGGGCAGACGGTGGTCTCCGCAAGTTTCATCATCCCCTATCCGCCGGGCTTCCCTATCCTGGTGCCGGGACAGGTGGTCAGCCAGGAGATCCTCGCCTTCATGCGGGCGCTGGATGTCACCGAGATCCACGGCTACCGCCCGGATCTGGGCCTGCGTGTCTTCACCGAGGCGGCTTTGAAGAGCGTGCGCGACAAAGATCTTTCTTCCTCACCCAGTTAAGTAAAGGACCCCAATTATGGCAAAGACGATTCTGAAGAACATTTCCGAAATCCGCCGGTTCTTTCACCGCAACGAAGAGCCGGTCTATTTCATCTCCGCCACCAATTTCAATCTGCTTGGGCTCGATGAATGGGTGAAGAACTTCAAATACATCTGCTACATCGATTGTTACGGCGGCAAGCATCCGAATGTGTTCTGCCCTTCCGAGCAGCCGCACGCGGAGTTCCAGAGCATCGAGGACATCAACAATTATCTGCTGCAGCACAAGGAAGTCATCGATTTCATCAAGCGTCGTGGCGGCAAGCCGAAGTTCGTCTTTCTGATGTTCGACGAAGAGACCGAACGGCTGTCCAAGGAGCTGGGCGCCGAAATCTGGTTTCCTAAGGCCAAGCTGCGCCAGGCAATGGACAACAAGATCGAGACGGTACGCATCGGCAACAAGGCGGGCGTGCCCTCGGTGCCCAACGTGTTGGCCGAGGTCAAATCCTATGACGATCTGAAGAAGACCTGCGAGAAGGCGGGGATCGGGCATGATCTGGTGCTGCAATCAGCCTTCGGCGACAGTGGACATACCACCTTCTTCATCAAGTCCGAGGCCGATTTCCGCCGTCACGAGCATGAAATCGTCGGCGAGGGCGAGATCAAGATCATGAAGCGGATCGATTGCCGCGGCTCCGCGATCGAGGCCTGTGCCACCAAGGAAGGCACCATTGTTGGTCCGCTGATGACAGAGCTTGTGGGTTTCAAGGAGCTGACACCCTATCGCGGCGGCTGGTGCGGAAATGAAATTCTCGCCACCGCCTTCCCACCCAAGGTCCGCGAGAAGGCGCGCGACCTGACGTTCAAGTTCGGCGAGCAACTGCGCAAGGAGGGTTACCGAGGCTATTTCGAGCTCGATTTCCTGATCGACAAGAAGACCGGCGACCTCTGGCTGGGCGAGCTCAATCCACGGATCACCGGCGCTTCATCAATGACCAACCACGCGGCTTTCGCGCATGCGGACGCGCCACTGTTCCTGTTCCATCTGCTCGAATTCTCCCGCAAGAAATTTGAACTCGATGTGGATGAACTCAATGCCCGCTGGGCAGACCCGGAGATGATCGACGGCTGGAGCCAGATGGTCATCAAACATACCGAAGACAGCGTCGATATCTGCACCGAAGCGCCGGAGACCGGCATCTACAGGATGCTGGAAGATGGCCGTGTGGTGTTTGACAGGTTCGACTATCACCGCCGCGCCGTGGAATCCGAGAACGAAGCCTTCTTCCTGCGCATCCTGCAACCCGGCGATTACCGTTATGAAGGGGCCGATATCGGCATATTGGTCACCCGCGGACGTTCGATGACCAAATCCTTCGAGCTGAACGAGCGGGCGAAGAAATGGATCCATGGCATCAAACGCGCCGTTGCGGGCAAGCCCCTGCCGAGCGCCAGCGCCGCGCCGGAGCTTTCGGACCCGGCGTTCAAGATCCTCTAGACCGACCGGAAGACGGAGATGTTCTGGCGCGCCCTTTCCGAACTGACACCCGGTCCGAAATGGGCCGGGCTGTTTGCGGAATATTGGCCGGAGTATCGTCAGTGGTGGCTGAAAGAGGGGGAAGCGGCGCGCCCGACCTATGGCGAAAGCCGTCGTGCCTTGGTCGAGCATATGCCGGAGATGCTCGAGCTCTACGACGAACTCTGCGAACTGGCGGGCGGCACCGATCAGGCAGCACGGTTTCTCAGCTTCCATTGCCCACCGCCCTATCTGGCCGGGTGCAGCCAGGCGATATGGCCCGGCAAGGAGCCGGTTCTGGTACGTAATTACGATTACAATCCACTGGCCTTCGACGCATTGCTGCTGCGGACCGGCTGGCAGGGGCGGCAGGTCATGGGCACGTCCGACGGGCTCTGGGGGCTGGTGGATGGCGTCAATGATGCAGGGCTGGCGATTTCGCTGACGTTTGGCGGGCGTCGCATCGTGGGGAAAGGCTTCGGCGTGCCGCTGATCCTGCGTTATGTGCTGCAGACCTGCGAAAGCGCCGAGGAAGCGGGAAAGGTGCTGGCGCGGGTGCCCACGCATATGAGCTACAATGTCACCGTGATAGACGGGAAGCGTCGGTATCTCACGGCGATGATGGCACCGGACCGGGCGACATTGATCACCCATGCGGCGGTCGCGACCAATCATCAGGAACATGTGGAATGGGTAAGCCACGCCCGCTTTACCGCGACGGTCGAGCGCGAGCGTTTCCTGATCCAGCGTATGCGACTGCACCGCGATCCGCAGGAGAAGTTTATCACCGCCTTCCTGAAGCCGCCGCTCTATTCAACTGCCTTCGATGCCGGGTTCGGCACGCTCTATACGGCCGTCTATCGCCCCGGCAAACGCGAGATGGAACTGCGCTGGCCCGGGACGATCTGGCCGCTGTCGCTGAAGAATTTTACAGAGGGCGGACGCCGAATTCTGGTACCGGGCGCCGCATGAGGCTAGGGGCGGCGATGTATTCGCCGCCCTCGGTCGATCTGTCGCCGGAGGCGAAGCTTTGATCAAGCCGCGTGGCGGTCGTGTTTGCCTTCCTTCACCTCTTCGATGATCTTGCTCACGAAAGCATTCAGGTCATCCGGCGAGCGGCTGGTGATAATGCCCTGATCCACCACGACTTCGCTGTCCTCCCATTGCGCCCCGGCATTTTTCATGTCGGTTGCGATGGAACCATAGGACGTTGCCTTGCGGCCCTTGATGATCCCGGCCTCGATCAGCAGCCACGGGGCATGGCAGATCGCCGCGACAACCTTGCCGTTGTCGGCAAAATCGCGGACCAGCGAGACAGCGTCCTTGTTGGCGCGCAGCAGATCGGGGTTGATCTGCCCGCCCGGCAACACGATGGCGTGATAATCGGCAACATTGACGTCGCCCAGTTTGAGATCGGCGCTGACCTTGCCGCCCCAGTCCTTTTCATCCCAACCCGTGATGTCTTCGCCATCCGGCGTCGCTACATGCACCGTCGCACCCGCATTCTTCAGTTCTTTCAGAGGGGTTTCCAGTTCGGATTGTTCGAAACCATCGGTCGACAGGATCAGGATCTTCGCGTCATTGATATCGGTCATCTCGTACCTTCCTTTGCATTGCTTTTCGGATTCTGCAGGGGAAACGTCTGGCAATGAGCGCTGTTCCGGGTGCCGTCGGGTCCCGGCGGATTGTCGCAATTTGTGATGTCGCCGGGTCTGCTGATCGGTTAATAAGCTGCTATGAACGCAAGAGTACCGGCAATCAGTGACAAGGCATTGGCAGACCTGATCGTCTGCCCGCAATGCGACGCGGTCTATCACCTGAGGAAACCCGCGAATGGCGAGCGCGCGGTCTGCGCGCGCTGTCACAAGGTGCTGATCGCGCCGCGGCGCAATGCCGGTCTGCATATCATCGCAGTTGCTTTCGCGGTGCTGTTCCTGATCATCGGCGCCGCTTATTTTCCGTTTCTGACCATCGACGCGGCGGGCAATAAGAACGCGGTCTCGATCCTCGATGCGGCGCTGGCTTTCGCAGGCGGTCCGCTGGTCCTGCTGGCGCTGGCAACCGCCGCGCTGATCATCCTCGTGCCGCTGCTGCGCACGATCCTCACGCTCTATGTCTTGATCCCGGTGGTGCTCGACCGTCCCGCCGCGCGTCACGCGGTGCGCGCCTTTCGCATCTCCGAAGCCCTGCGCCCCTGGTCGATGGCCGAGATCTTCGCCATCGGCTGCGCGGTCGCCCTCGTCAAGGTCAGCGATCTGGCCCATGTCGGCTTTGGCCCGGCCTTCTGGATGTTCGGCATCCTCGTTGTACTTGTCGTCGCGCAGGACAGCTTTATGTGCAAATGGTCTGTATGGAATTCTCTGGAACATCCGAAAAGATCCTGACCGCCCGGGAAATGGGGATCGTCGCCTGCACGCGCTGTACCAAGGCGTGGCCGCTGGGCACGGACGTATGTGGCCGTTGTGGTCATCGTCTGGTCTCGCGCGACCGCATGAGCCTGCAACGGGTCTGGGCCTATTGGCTGATGGGGCTGATCTGCTACGTGCCGGCAAATATCTATCCGATGCTGCGTACCAAGACCCTGTTCATCGTCGATGAGAGCACCATCGTCGGCGGCGCGGTGGAGCTGGCCCATCATGGCAGCTGGGGGGTGGCGATCATCATCCTGATCGCCTCGGTGGCGATCCCTGTCGGCAAGTTCTGGGCAATCGCCTTTCTGGCGATCAGCGTGCGGCACGGTTCCAAGGTCTCGAACCGCGCCCGGCAGCTCATGTTCGAGGTGGTCGAGTATATCGGGCGCTGGTCGATGATCGACATCTTTGTAGTTGCGATCCTGTCCTCGCTGGTGCAACTCAGAACCTTGGCGACGATAAACCCAGGTGCCGCAAGCATCTTCTTCGCGTTGTCGGTGATTTTTACCATGCTGTCGGCGCAGGCCTTCGACCCTCGGATGATCTGGGACGCACAGAGCAAGGCCAGGAGGCCCGACCGTAATGACTGAGACACCCCCTGACGTGCCCCTCACCCCGGCAAGGAAGGTCTTTTTCAGCGGCGCCTCCTGGATCTGGGTGATCCCGATCCTGGCATTGCTCGTGGCGCTCGGCGTGGCGTGGCGCTCCTACAACGACCGCGGGCCGGTCATCGTGGTCGAATTCGAGAGCGGCTCGGGGATCGCGGCAGGGGAGACCGAGCTTAAATACCGCTCGATCACTGTCGGCAGGGTCGAGAAGGTCGGCTTTACCGAAACGCTTGAGAAGGTTACGGCCTATATCCGCGTGGACAAGGATGTCGCGCCGTTCATCGACAGCAGCGCGGTGTTTTGGATCGTCGAGCCGGAGGTCACGCTACAGGGTGTCAGCGGGCTCAGCACCGTGTTGAGCGGCGTCTTTATCGAAGGCTCCTGGGACCGTCAGATCGGCCAGCCCGCCAGCCGTTTTCAGGGGTCCGCCGGGGCCCCGCTGATCCGCCCCGGGCAGTCCGGGCTGCAGATCGCGATCAAGAGTTCCGCCACCGGCTCGCTGACCGATAACGCGCCGATCCTTTACAAGGGGATCGAGGTCGGCCGGGTTGGAAAGGCCAAGATCGCGCCGCGCGGCACCTATGCCATCGCCGAGGCGCTGATCTTCGAAGAGCATCGGGGATTGATCAACGAGACCAGCCGTTTCTGGGACACTTCCGGTTTCGACGTATCGATCGGTCCCGGCGGGGCGGAGATCGACTTTTCCTCGATCGCCACCCTGGTCGGCGGCGGTATCACCTTCGACACCTTCGTTTCCGGCGGCGGCAGGGTACAGGACGGCACGATCTTCGAGATCTTTCCGACCAAGGAGGCCGCGCGCAATTCGATCTTCAACGCGTCTGAAGTCGATCCTCTTGAGCTAAACGTGATTTTTGATGACAACGTATCCGGCTTGTCCGTCGGTGCACCGGTCGAGCTCAGCGGGTTGACCATCGGTAAGGTGGAGGCCCTGTCCGGCGTCGTCGACTACGACCAGTTCGGCGACAGTCGTGTGCGGCTCAACGTCTCGCTGTCGATCCAGCCCGCCCGGCTCGGCCTGCCCAGCGAAGTGACGGCGGATTCGGCGCTTGCCTTCCTGCAGGAGCGGGTTGCCAACGGCCTGCGCGCACGGCTCGCCTCGGCGAGCCTGCTGACCGGTGGCTTGAAAGTGGAGCTGGTCATGGTTGACGACGCGCCGCCCGCGCGGATCAGTGAAGTGCCCAACGAGCTGCCGATCTTTCCAACGACCGAGAGCGAGACTTCCGATGCCGCCGCCACGGTCGAAGGGGTGTTCACCCGCATCAACAACCTGCCGATCGAGGAATTGCTCAACAGCGCGATTTCCTTCCTGAATTCCGCCGATGCCTTCATCTCGAGCGAGGATCTGCGCGAGACACCACAGGATGTCCGCACGCTGCTCGGCGACCTCTCCGGGCTGGTGAACTCGCCGGATGTCAAGAATATCCCCGTCGCCCTCAACGCGACGCTGACGCGCATCGAAACGCTCGTTGCCGATCTCGAGGAGCAACGATTGGTGCAGCGGCTGGTCGGCGCGGTCGATGCCGCATCGAGCGCGGCCGATGCCGTCTCGATCTCGGTTGAGGGAATGCCGACCCTGATCGAGGATCTGCAGGGCGTCGCGTCCAAGGCCGAGGCGCTGGAAGTCGAAGAGCTGATCGCCGAGGTGACCACGCTGGTACGCTCGGCGGATACGTTGATCGCGTCGGAGGCCACGGCAGCACTGCCGGATGCGCTGAAACAGGCGCTCGATCAGGTCAATGACAGTCTCAAGGAACTGCGCGACGGCGGTGCCCTGCGCGACATCAACCAGACCCTTGCCTCGGCACGGGTGGCTTCGGCCAATATCGCCAATTCTTCCGAGCAATTGCCCCAGATCACCGCGCGGCTGACCGAGGTACTCGACAGCGCCGCCGCGGCGGCAGCCACGGTAGAATCCTCCGTGGACGGTATCCCCGAGCTGATCGAACAGATCCAGGCGGTGGCGGCGAAAGCGGAATCCCTGGAGGTGGAAGAGCTGCTTACCGAGCTGAGTGCGTTGACCCGCTCCGCCGATGCGGTGATCGGAACGGAGGACGCCATCGCGCTGCCTGGGGCGCTGAAACGGGCGCTTGATGAGGTCAACTTCACCCTGGCGGAGCTGCGCGAAGGCGGTGCGGTGGAGAACGTTAACCGCACCCTGGCCTCGGCGCGCAATGCTGCTGACAGCATCTCGCTCTCGGCCAGGGACCTGCCGCAGATCGTGGAGCGACTGACGCGGCTATTCGCTCAGGCGAGCCAGACCATCGAAGGCTACAACCGGGGCGATCAGCTGAGCCGCTCGGCGGAGGAAACCCTGCGTGACATTCGCAAGGCGGCGGATGCGCTTGCATCTCTGGCCCGAACCATCGAACGTAAACCGAACTCGCTTCTGCTGGGACGATAGACATGATGATTGCAAAGCCCCTGTCCATTCTGGTCATGTCGTTGACCCTTGCTGCCTGCGGCACGCCTGAGAGGTTCACCGTCTCGCCGCCGACGGTAGACGAGCGGATGCCGATTTCCTTCTCCGCGATCGAGGTGCGCGACGTCTCCTTGCCGAGTTATGCAGCAGCGGACGAGATTCATCTGCAGCAGGCCGACGGCACGCTGACCAGCTCCAGCAAGGTGCTCTGGGCCGACGCGCCGGAACGTTCCGTCGCGCTGGAACTGAGCCGCAACCTGGCGCGGCTGACCGGGCGGCGCATTGCGTCGGAGCCATGGCCTTTCGAAGCCTATCCCGATGCACGGCTGGAAATCCGATTTACCGAGCTGATCGCGACCACCGCGGGGCAATTTCGCGCGTCGGGCCAATATTTCGTCGCTGTCGCGGAAGGCGGGCGGGAGCGTGGGGGGCTTTTCGATCTGGCGGTTCCCTTCGATCCCAAGGGCGGGCCCAATGCGCTGGCTGCCGCGCGCGGCCAGCTGATCCTCGATCTTGCCCGTTACGTGGCGCGCGAAGGGCTGCGCTGACCAGCGGGGGCTGCTCAAATTTCAGACAGCGAAGCCCTTGACCTTCCAGTGAGGGGAACCTCTATCTGTGGCTGGTGATCCGGTAAGGAGTGGCACCATGGCCCAGGACAAGACGCTGATTTTCGATATTGAAGGGATGAACTGCGGCTCTTGCGTCGGCCGGGTGGAAAAGGCGCTGACCGCCGTCGAGGGCGTCAGCGACGCGCGGGTCAACCTGACAACGCAGACCGCGCAGGTCACCGGCAGCGGCGCTGCGCTTTCCGCGGCTCTGGCGGAGGCGCTGCAACAGAGTGGCTACCCAGCCCGTATCGACACCCATTATCTGAGCATCGAGAACATGTCCTGCGCTTCTTGCGTGGGTCGCATCGAACGGGCGCTGCGTGCAATGCCGGGGGTGGTTTCGGCGAATGTGAGCCTGCCGCGCGAAGAAGCGGTAGTGCAGGTATTGAGTGGTACCGCGGATGGCGCGCGATTGGCTGCTGCGAGCACCGCGGCAGGTTACCCGGCGCGACTTCGTACGCGTGATGATACAGCAACCACGTCTGCCGATGCCCGCAAGGAAAGCGAACGCCAGGAACAGAAACGGATGTTGCTTATTGCGGTGCTGCTGTCTCTGCCGGTCTTCCTGCTGGAAATGGGCAGTCATGCGATCCCGGCCGTACACCATTGGATCGACGGCACGATCGGAACCCAGAACAGCTGGCTCATTCAGTTCTTTCTGACCTCCGTCGTGCTGCTCTGGCCAGGAGGCCAGTTCTTCCGCAAAGGCGTTCCGGCATTGCTCAGGGGCGCGCCGGACATGAATTCGCTCGTCGCCCTCGGCACTTTCGCCGCGTGGGGTTATTCGGTGGTGGCGCTCTTTGCCCCGACGCTGCTTCCTGAAACCGCCCGCGCTGTCTATTTCGAAGCGGCGGCGGTGATCGTCACCCTGATCCTGCTCGGCCGTTTTCTCGAAGCGCGTGCCAAGGGGCGTACCGGCGCGGCAATCCGCAAGCTGATCGGGCTGCGCGCGGTGACCGCACGGGTGGAGCGCGATGGCGCATTGACGGAAGTACCGGTCGAAGAGATTGTCGTCGGCGATCTGATCCGCCTGCGGCCCGGCGAGAAGATTGCTGTCGATGGCGAGGTGATCTCGGGCATATCCTATGTCGACGAAAGCATGATCACCGGCGAGCCGGTTCCGGTCGAGAAATCCGAGGGCGCGACCCTGGTGGGCGGTACGGTCAACGGCACCGGGGCGCTGAGCTTCCGCGCTATCAAGGTCGGCGACGAGACGATGCTGGCGCAAATCATTCGCATGGTCGAAACGGCGCAGGGCGCCCGCCTGCCGATTCAGGACCTGGTCAACAAGGTCACGCTCTGGTTCGTCCCGGCTGTCATTGTCGTCGCGGCGCTGACGGTAACGGCCTGGTTGATTTTCGGCCCTGACCCGGCGCTCAGCCATGCGCTGGTGGCCGGGGTCTCGGTGCTGATTATTGCCTGCCCCTGCGCCATGGGATTGGCAACTCCAACCTCAATCATGGTGGGCACCGGGCGGGCCGCCGAGCTCGGAATATTGTTCCGACAGGGCGACGCATTGCAGGGGCTTCAGGCTGTCGAAGTCGTGGCGCTCGACAAGACCGGCACCTTGACCGAAGGGCGTCCTGAATTGACCGATTTCCGTGTGGCGCCGGAATTCGAGGAACAGGCGTTGCTGCAGCTCGTCGCCTCGGTCGAGGCGCAATCCGAACACCCGATTGCACAGGCCATCACCCGGCGTGCCCTGCAGGAGGGGCTGAAGCTCGTCACGCCGGACTCCTTTGAATCGATCACCGGTCAGGGCGTCAGTGCTGGAATCGACGGGCGGCATCTGCTGATCGGAGCGGATCGCTTCCTGGAACGCGAAGGCGTGTCTCTGGGTGAGCTGAAGGCTGTTGGGCAAGGCTATGCGGCAGAGGGGAAGACCCCGCTTTATGTCGCTGTCGATGGGCAGGTCGCGGCTGTTCTGTCGGTCGCGGATCGTGTTCGGCCAACCACCCTCGCTGCGATCACGGCTCTGCATGACATGGGACTCCGGGTGGCGATGATCACCGGCGACAACCGGGTTACAGCTAAGGCCATCGCCTCCGAACTGGGGATCGATCACGTGGTTGCCGAAGTACTGCCCGAGGGCAAGCTCGCCGCCATCGAAGAACTGCGTGGGCAGGGCCGCCGTATCGCCTTCGTCGGGGACGGGATCAACGATGCCCCGGCGCTTGCCGGTGCGGACGTGGGCATCGCCATCGGCACCGGTACAGACGTCGCCATCGAGGCCGCAGACGTTGTGCTCATGTCGGGCGATCTCGGCGGCGCCGTCAACGCCATCGAGATCAGCCGGCGCACCATGCGCAATATCCGCCAGAACCTGGTCTGGGCCTTCGGCTACAACACGCTGCTGATCCCGGTCGCGGCGGGGGTGTTCTATCCGCTGTTCGGCCTGCTGCTCTCGCCGGTCCTCGCCGCCGCTGCCATGGCGTTGTCGAGCGTCTTCGTGCTCAGCAACGCGTTGCGCCTGCGCTGGGTCACACCGGATGCCGGGTTGGCCCTTCGAAAGCCAAAGGCGGTGCCGTCCCTGCGCCCCGCCCCGGCGGAATAGGAGAACGCCGATGAATATCGGAGAAGTCGCGAAACGTGCCGGATTGCCGCCCAAGACAATCCGTTACTACGAGGACATCGGGCTGGTGACGCCGCGCCGCGACAACAATGGCTATCGGGCGTTCCGCGAGACCGACATGCACAAGCTGACCTTTCTGGCGCGCGCGCGGACACTGGGTTTCACCATCGAGGATTGCCGCAATCTCCTAGCGCTCTGGGAGGACGAGCAGCGCGCCAGCGCCGATGTCCGTGCCATCGCGCAGAGCCATCTGGCGCAGATCGAAACCAAGATCGCCGATCTCGAGGCGATGCGTGACACGCTCGCGATACTGGTGCGGGACTGTGCGGGGGACCAGCGTCCGGATTGTCCGATCCTGAAGCGCCTCGAAGCGCCGAACTGAACCGCCGGAACCGGTCGGCGGGCCTTGGCAGTTGATCTATCGGGAAAGGGGAGGCTGCAACCGCCTTACCGGAACCTGTGCGGCTAATGTTGAAGGAGAGCGATCATGCAAAGCGAAGACCATAACGGCGCGACACTCGAGACCTGGACCCCGCAGGAGGTGGCCAGTGCGCAGAATACTGGCGACATCATCCTTGTCGATGTGCGCACTCCGGCGGAATATGCCTTTGAGCATGTCGAAGGCGCGCTGCTGCTGCCGATGGCGGAATTCGATCCCGCATTTCTGCCGTCACAACAGGACAGGCGCATCGTGTTGGTGTGCGGATCATCTCAGAGGTCGGCCAAGATGGCGAAGAAGATGATCGAGGCCGGGGCCGAGCGGATCGCGCATCTTGAAGGCGGTTTTACCGGGTGGAAAGAGGCCCATCAGCCTTATATCGGCACGGATATGGCGAGCGGCGCGCCGCAGCGTAAGGAAAACCGGCCGGAGTGAGCAGTACAGCTATTCCATTTCGGGAGCCTGCGCGGAGCCTGTCGCAAGCCTCGCGGCAATGCGCCTGACGCCTTCCTCGATCCGCTCTGCCGGGATCGAGGAATAGCCGAGGCGGAAATACTCGGTCGGCGGTTGCGCCCCGTCAAAGAAGGGCGCGCCGGGTTCGATCAGCACTTCATCCTCCAGTAATTGTCTGGCTAGCAAGACCGTATCGGTTCCCGCAGGCGCTTTCAGCCAAAGACACGACCCGCCGAACCGCGCCGCCCCGGCGACCTCGATGCTTGTCGAGGCGAGCGCCTTTTGCATCACCTCCCGACGTTTGGCATATTCGCGGCGCATGTCGCGGATCAGGATGTCGTAATGTCCCTGTGCGAGGAAATACGCCGCGGTGCGCTGCAGGTGACCGGGCGGGTGGCGCAGGATCAGGGACCGCAATTGCCGCGCCTCTGCGATCAAGGTCGGCGGTCCGACGAGATAGCCAAGCCGCAGTCCCGGAAACAGCGCCTTGGAGAAACTGCCGACATAGATCACGCGGCCCGCCTCATCGAGAGATTTCAGCGAGGGGCTCGGCGCGCCTAGGAAGCTCATCTCGAATTCGTAATCGTCTTCGACAATGACGAAA
The DNA here is from genome assembly GCF_042685005.1 of Sulfitobacter aestuarii. Lineage (NCBI taxonomy): Bacteria > Pseudomonadati > Pseudomonadota > Alphaproteobacteria > Rhodobacterales > Roseobacteraceae > Sulfitobacter > Sulfitobacter aestuarii. Next base: position 22,938 of record NZ_JBHUMP010000025.1, read on the forward strand.
TTGTCCCGTTCCGCTCGGGCCAGCAGCTCGCGGCGCCGGTCCAGCGGCAACGTGGCGCCGGTCGGCGCATGATGGCTCGGCGTGACGAAGACCGCGCGGGTGTCCTGAGGGATCCGGTCGGGCAGCAACCCGTCGCCGTCAACATCGATCGTGGTGACCTTGGCGCCGCACCAGCGCAGGGCCTGGATCGTATCGGGATAGCCCGGGTTCTCGCAGACCGCGTTCAACGGCTTGCGGGTCAACAGTTCGGTGACCAGCCACAGCCCGTTCTGTGCTCCGACGGTGACCATGATCTCGTCGGTATTGGCTGAAATACCGCGTCGGGGCAGGATCCGCGAGCGGATGAAATTTACCAGCATCGGATCGTCGGAAGCCGCGAAATCTCCGGCCATATCGTCAAAGTCGCGTCGTCCCATGGCCTGACGCGCGCAATCCCGCCAGGCGGCATGGTTAAACAGCTGGGAATCCATCTGCCCATAGAGAAACGGGTAGGGCGTACGGCGCCAGTCGATCGGCTTCTGCACCCGTTGCCGTGTCGCCAGCGACGAATTGAGGAACTGGTTCCAGTCGACCGATCCCGACGCCTTGGGCCTGCTGCGCGCGGCTGTCATGCGTTGGTCGGCGTCGATATCGGCAACCAGATAGCCGCTGCGCTGGCGCGCTTCGAGATAGCCCTGTGCGACCAGCTCCTGATAGGCCAGCGTCACCGTCATGCGCGCGATCCCGAGATGGCTGGCGAGATTGCGTGAAGAGGGCATGCTCGCTCCAGGCGCGGCCTGATGCGAGAGGATCGAAGAGACGACCGTCTCACGGATCTGCGATTGCAGGGAGCGGTCCGAGCTCTTGTCGAGAAAGAAAATCTCTGGGGGAACGCGTTGGATGGGCATATGCTCCTGTCCCAGAACTCCTGGTCTAAGTCAAACGTCAATCTGGTCCTAAGCTTGGCCGGGGATTCACGGATATTGGGCAATCAGCCCGAGGACAGGGAGATCAAGATCCTCTGGGCTGCGCGCAACCGGCGCGTTCACCAAGGAGGAGGAAAATCCCATGACAATCATCACCCGGTTCAACAAGATTGCGGCATTGGCCGCGACAACGGCGCTGCTGAGCTTCGGCGCGGCACAGGCCAAGGAATTCAAGATCGCGGTCGGCGATGGCGGCGGCGGCACCCAGGAAGCGCTGGGCAAGGCATTCATCTCCGCTCTCGAAGAGAAGACTAACGGCGAACATACCGCCAGCCTGTTCCTGAACGGTCAGCTTGGGTCGGAGCAGGACACTGTCAACGACGCGGCCATCGGCACGCTCGATTTCTCGATCCTCGCGATCAACAACATTACCCCGTTCTCGCCCAGCGTCGGGACGCTGACCCTGCCTTACGTGATCCTCAGCCTTGAGGACGCGGAAAAGGTCACACAGGGCCCCATCGGTCAGGAACTGGTAGAAAACACCGTCCGCGACGCCGGCGTGCGCATCATCGGCTGGGCCTATTCCGGCTTCCGGGTGCTGACCAACTCCGCCAAGCCGGTCGAGACGGTAGAAGACCTCGACGGTCTGGTGATCCGCGTACCCAAGAACGAGATCATGATCGCCACCTACAAATCCTGGGGCGTGAACCCGACCCCGATGGCATGGTCGGAAACCTTTGCCGGTTTGCAGCAGAAAGTCGTCGACGGTCAGGATAACCCCTATATCACCGTCTATGCGATGAAGTTCGACGAGGTGCAGAAATACGTCACCAACCTGCGCTACCTGTTCTCGATCGAGCCGCTGATCGTCTCTGAAGCCGTGTTCCAGGATATGTCCGAGGAAGAGCAGCAGGCAGTGCTGGCCGCCGGTCAGGAAGCCACTGAATTCTCGGCCCAGTTCCTGCGCGACAAGGAAGCCGAGATCAAGGAAGAGCTGGTCTCCCGCGGCATGGAAATCACCGATCCTGCCAATGACGAGGCCGAGTTCATCAGCCTGGCAACCGAGGCCGTCTGGCCGCAGTTCTACGATTCCATCGGCGGCGTCGAGAAACTCAACGAAGTGCTGACCGAGCTGGGCCGCGACCCGGTCGAGTAAGCCGGACGAAAGCGAAACGGATGCGCGGTATCGCCGCGCATCCGGACTGATCGGGGGGAGACATCGCACATGAAGACTTTCTGGACGTTGCTGAATAATTTCGAGAGCTATTTCTGCCGGATCCTGCTCGCCGTCTTCGTGAGCCTGCTTTTCGTCCAGATCGTCTCCCGCGAGCTGTTCGACTATTCCTTCTCATGGATCGAGGAATTGTCGGTCTACATGTTCGTCTGGTTCGTCTTCTTCGGCGCAAGCTATGCCGCCAAGAAAAGCGCGCATAACCGGGTGACCTTCCAGTTCGGCATGCTGCCGCGGTCCTGGGTCAAGTGGATCGAAGGCTTCGCGGATCTCTTCTGGATCTTCTTCAACGTCTATTTTGTATATCTGGCCTATGATTTCGTCTTCAACCGTATGAACAAGTTCTGGAAATCCCAGACGCTCGGCATCGAGATGAAGTGGATCTACATGGTCCTGCCGATCGCCTTCGCATTGATGACGTTCCGGGTGCTGCAGGTCAATTACCGCGTCCTGGTCAAGGGCGAAGACATCCATGATCCCGACAAGATCGACCTCGATGAGGTCCGTCAGGAAATGAAACAGGGCCATGACGACCCCGGCGGGCGCGTGGGCTGAGGAGAGACATCATGGAAAGTGTTATCGTATCAATCCTGTTCGGCTCCTTCCTCGGGCTGCTGCTGCTCGGTGCGCCGATCACCGTGGCGCTGGGCGTCTCGTCGCTGGTCTCGTTCCTCTATCTGGGCGAAAACCCGATCAAGTTCGTGCAGATCGCCTTCACCTCGGTGGGTTCCTTCCCGCTGATGGCTCTGCCGGCCTTTATCCTGGCCGGGGCGCTGATGGAGGCGGCGGGCATTTCCAAGCGGCTGATCAATGTCGCGGAAAGCTTCGCCGGGCCCTTCACGGGCGGCATCTCGGCGGCGACTGTCATGGCCTGCCTGTTCTTCGGCGCGATCTCAGGTTCCGGCCCGGCGACCACTGCTGCCGTCGGCATGCTGATGATCCCGGCCATGATCAAACGCGGCTATGACCGTGGCTATTCCTCTGCCGTCACCGCGTCCGCGGGCGGGCTCGGCATCGTCATCCCGCCGTCTATTCCCATGGTGATTTTCGGCATCGCCGCGCTCGGCATGTCGGCACCACCGGAAGCGGTCGAGAAATTCGGCACGTTTCAGTCAGTCTCGATCTCCAAGCTGTTCATCGCCGGGTTCGTGCCCGCCTTCCTGATCGCCGGCAGCCTGCTGGTCGTGAACTGGTTCCTGTGCCGCAAGCACGGCTATACCGGCTCTGCCGAAGGCTGGTCGGCGCGCAATATCCTCTGCGAACTCTATCGCGGGTTCTGGTCGCTGATGGCGCCCGTGGTGATCCTCGGCGGAATCTATACCGGTTTCTTCACCCCCACCGAAGCGGCAATCGTGGCGATCTTCTACACGCTCTTCGTCGGCATCGTGATCTATCGCGAACTCAATTTCGACTCGCTGAACCGCAGCCTCGAGACCACCACTTGGCTGACCGGTCGCGTGCTGCTGATCTTGTTCACCGCCACTGTCTTCGGCCGCCTGCTGGTGGAAAACCATATCCCGGCGCTGATCGCGGACGGCATGCTGTCGCTGACCGACAACATCTACATCATCTGGGCGCTGATCATCTTCTTCCTGCTCTTCGTCGGCATGTTCATGGAAACCCTCGCGGCGATCCTGATCCTGGTGCCGGTGATGCTGCCGGTGGCCTACAGCGTCGGCATCGATCCGATCCACTTCGGCGTAGTGATGATCTGCACCCTCGGCATCGGTTTCCAGACTCCGCCGCTGGGAGAGAACCTTTTCATCGCTTCGGGCATCTCCAACATCTCGATCGAGAATATCTCGATCCGCGCGCTGCCCTTCGCGGCGGTCAATACGATCGCCATCTTCGTCATCGCCTTCTTCCCGCAATTGTCGCTCTGGCTGCCGCGGCTGCTGGGCTATTGAGCTGAGGACCGGACCATGAAACCGCGCATCACCAACATCCTCTTCGCCACCGACCTGTCGGAGAATTCCACCTATGCGCTCTGCCACGCGGCGAGCCTCGCGCAGGTCACCGGAGCGCAGATCCACGTGCTGCATGTGAGCGAGCCGCTGTCCGACGATGCGCGTGTCGCGATCGAGATGTTCGTGCTCAACGACAAGGCGCGCAGCTCGGCATTGGACAAGCGCCGCGAGATGGTGGCGCAATTGCTCCAGGAGCGGCAGGAGAAGTTCTGGGCCGCGCTCGACGGTGAAGACGGCAATATCCGTGATCAGGTGACATCGGTCGAGGTGATCGAGGGGCATCCGGCGGAGGTGATCCTGCGCCGCGCCCGAGAGCTTGGCTGCGACCTGATCGTGCTCGGCGCCCATGACCACGGCTTCACCCACACTTTCCTCGGCACCGTTGCCAAGCGCGTGCTGCGCCGAGCAGAGATCCCGACGCTGGTCGTCCCCTATCGGGACGAGACCGGCAACATCAAGAAATAACCAGAAAACGGAGACCAAGACATGACCAAGACCCTCACCGCACAGGACCTGTCCGACACATTCGACGCCTTCAACCGTCACGATGTCGATGGAGTGATGACCCATTTCGCCGATGACTGCGTATTCTACACGGTCGGCGGCGATCACGCATATGGCAACAAGATCGAAGGTGCCGACGCCATCGCCAAGGCGTTCTCGGCCGTCTGGGCCGGTATGAAGGACGCGCATTGGGACCATCACAGCCATTTTGTGCAGGGCGACCGGGCAGTATCGGAGTGGACTTTCTCCGGCACCGATGCCGAAGGCATGCGGATCGAAGCGGAAGGCGCGGATCTGTTCACCCTCCGCGACGGCAAGATCGTCGTCAAACAGGCACTGCGCAAGTCCCGCCCAGCCTTCAAGGCGTAATCGCAACCTTTTCAGATGGAATGAACCGATGCCGGATTCAGTAAGACCCCGCCATTGGCCGAAAGCCAGCTACGACCCGCGCTATGATCCGATCATGGATACCGGGCCCGGGCATAACCGCGACCATGCGCCGACCTACTGGATCGGCACCGCCGGAACACCGCCGGAAGATGATGGCGCGGTTTCGGGCGATATGGATGTGGATGTCGTGATCATCGGTTCGGGCTATACCGGGCTGTCGACGGCCATCCATCTGGCCAAGGAGCACGGCATCAAGGCGACCGTGCTCGAGGCCAATACAGTCGCCTGGGGCTGCTCCACCCGCAATGGCGGGCAGGCGCAGATATCCTCCGGGCGGCTGAAACGCTCACAGTGGATCGAGCGTTGGGGCGTTGATGTGGCCAAGAAGATGCATGTCGAAGTCTGCGAGGCCTTCGATCTGTTCAACGATCTGATCGGTTCGGATGACATCGATTGCGATCCGCAACCCGGCGGGCATTACTATATCGCGCACCGCGACAAGGTCCTGCCGAAGCTCGAGAAGGAAAGCGCCCTGCTCAACGAGGTTTTCGGCTATGCCAGCCGAATGATCTCGCGCGAGGAGCTGCACGAGAGCCATGTGCGCGACCAGGAAGCCTGCGGCGCGATGTGGGAGCCTGACGGGACCTGCATCCATGCGGCGAAACTGGCGTTTTCCTACGTCCGCCTCGCCCGCAAGCTCGGCGCCACGATCCATACCGCAAGCCCGGTCATGGGTTGGAAGGTCAAGGATGGCGTGCATCACCTGACCACGCCGGGCGGCACCGTGCGCGCGCGGGCCGTGGCGGTAGCGACGGCAGGCTATACGCCCGCCGGGCTGAACGAGCGGACCAAGCACCGGCTGATGCCGATTCTGTCCAACTCCATCGTGACGCGTCCCCTGAGCGATGAGGAGAAGGCGGAATGCGGTTTTCACACCATGTCGCCGCTGACCGATACGCGCACCCTGCGGCATTATTATCGCTTTCTGCCGGATGGCCGGGTGCAGATCGGCAGCCGCAGCGCGATCACGGGCGCGGATGCGGAAAACCCCAAGCACCTCGCCTTGCTGCAGAAGGGTCTCTATCGCAAGTTCCCGGCGCTCGAGAACATCGATCTGGATTATTCCTGGTGGGGCTGGGTCGATGTCAGCCACGACATGATGCCGCGCATTCATCAGCCGGATCCGAAACAGACCATCTACTATGCCATGGGCTATGGCGGCAACGGCGTGATGTATTCCGCCCAGGCCGGCAAGCGACTGGCGCAGCTGGTAGCGGGCGAGGGCAAGGAGCTCGACCTCCCGATCTTCACCTCGCCCCTGCCAAGCCACGGCATACTGACACCCTTCCGCAGGCTCGGCCAGCGGATGATGTACCCCTACTACTATGTCAAAGACGAAATTCTCTGACCCTAACAACTGGAGACACACCATGAAGATGACCACCGAAGAAGCCTTTGTTAAGGTCTTGCAGATGCATGGTATCGACAATGCTTTCGGCATTATCGGTTC
>NZ_JBHUMP010000026.1:0-28812 GCF_042685005.1 Sulfitobacter aestuarii
GCCTCAGAGACGGCGCAGCAAGGCCGCGACCCAGAGCGCCACGGTGCTGATGGTGGATTGCCGGTAGAGGCCGAGCCGCGACAGCCGATGCAGACGCAGCGGCAGCGGCAGGTCCGGCAGCCGGGCGAAATCCTCCAGCAGGGCGCGGTTGGGTGGGGTCAGCGCCGTCCCAGCGCTGCGCAGCGCGGCGACGTTGATCCGATTCCAGTCGCGGAAATCGCCGCGCAACAGCTGGCGCACCCGTTTGAGCCGTGACCAGAACGTGTCATTGGCACCGATCTGGTTCACCGCGTGCTGGCGGTAAAGCAGGGTCGGTTCATCGTCATGCACCACCTCTCCCCCTGCGCCACTGACCAGCTGGTAGACCCACCAGTCATGCACCACGACCTGCGGCACACGGCTCACCGCGGTGCTGACCAGATCCGCCGCTGCCGGGTTGAGCAGGATTGTGTTGCCCGAGGCGATGTTCTGTACCAACGCGTTGCGAAACCCGGTCGGCCGGGGCCGCGGCGCCGAGAGCCGCCGCTCGCCGAGATCGCTGGAAGAGACCCAGGTGCGGCTACAATAGAGCGCCGGACCATCGTCCGACCGGGCGCGGAGCGCCGCGAGCCCGCGCGAGAGCCGGTCGGGCAGCCAGACATCGTCCTGATCCGAAAAGGCGATCCAGCCGGGCAATGCCGCGCGCCCGGCCTGACGCAGCAGGAACAGGAAATTCTCCGACCCGCCCTGCCCCGGCCCCTGCAGGTTGCTGACCCTGATCCGCGCCCCCGTGGCCTCAGCCCGCGCGCGCACCTGATCGGCAAAATCCGCCAGGATCGCGGGACTGTCATCGCGCGAGCCATCGTCACTAGTCACCAGATGCCAGCATGGATGATCCTGGGCCAGCAGGCTTTGCAACTGCTCTTCCAGGCAATCGGCGCCGTTGTAGACGGCCATCAGGATGGTCACGCAATCGCCCTGTGCTTGGGGCGCGATCACAGCGCCGCTCCGTCCGGGAAAGTTCAAGGCTTTACCGCTCCGCTTGCCGTTGCCGCCGCGGCCGATCTGGCCCGGCGACGGAAAGGTTGCTTTCCCTCTCAATAGGCCAGCCGCTGCGGACATGGAAGGGAAACGCTCATCGCGGCGCGAAGTCCTGCCTCCCCTGCTGCGAGCGGGCGCGCTGGGCTAACGTCTCGCAAGCCGCCCTGCCCTATCTCCAGACTGATTCAGGTTTGGAAAGAGGTTAACCATGACAAGGCCCTGGGCTTGCTCGGCTAAGTGAGCCTTTCGGAGTTTGATCCCCTCCCCTACCCTTTATGCAGCGTCGCTCTCGGATGACATCTGGTACAATTCGCGCGTTTTTTCCATGTGTCCGTAAAGCGCTTGCTTGAGACCCACTCGTTACAGGGGGTCCTACTCTGCACTTTACATTCAAAAATTTTCCTGAGTTCGCGATGTCGCGTAGGGTTATCCACAGCCCATCGGCCAGCTCCTGGTGTTATATATGTGTTTAAGTATGTGTTACGCTCTGCGAGATGGTGATTTTTTCACTTAATATCAAACTCATAGAGAATTCGCGTGCAGCTATTATCCCGATGGAATGCAGCTATTATCCAAGATTCTGCAGCTAATATCCCGATGGGACTTGGCCTGCAGCTAATATCCCGATAGTGCTGAGTTTGCAGCTGATGTCCCGATAAGGCTGCATGTGCAGCTAATGTCCCGATAGAGTGAGAAGACAGTTGGCAAAAGATAACAGGCGCCCTCTTCTGCCGAACCGGCATCCTCAGGCGAACCTATTCATCTGTGATATTGCAGATGCGGTTATTAAAAGTGACATGGCATCGATGGAGCATCCAATATTCACGCTCTCAAAGAAACCAATGCGCGAGGCCAAAGTATATGAGCATGGGGATGTCAGGCTGGAAGTCACGCCCAGTAACAAGGGCATTGCAAATATCTATGACAAGGACATCCTGATTTTTGCGATAAGCCAAATCATGGCGGCAAAGAACGAAGGCCGCCCTTATGCGCGTGAAATCATGTTTCAAGCGCGCGATTTTCTGGAGTTCAGCAATCGCCACACTGGGGGGCATGATTATGACCTTCTGCGGGATTCACTGGACCGTCTTGATGGAACGCGGTTGCGAACCACGATCAGAACAGGCGGAGACGAAACATGGGAGGCGTTCGGCCTGATCGACGGCGCGAAAATCAAACGTACGCGGAATGATGGGCGCGTTACCGAATGGGGTTTGCGCTTGTCAGAATGGTTGTTTAAGGCAATTGAAGCGAATGAAGTCCTGACTCTTCATCCTGACTACTTCCGTCTGCGAAAACCCATTGAGAGACGGATCTACGAGATCGCCCGCAAGCATTGTGGCGCTAAAGAATCTTGGCAGATCAACTTGAGGAAGCTTCAGAAGAAATGCGGTTCCAGTGATGCCACGCGCAATTTTCGAATGGCCGTGAGAGCACTTTGTGATTTTGATCACCTGCCTGACTACTCAGTGTCTATCGCCTCCGACATGGTCTCTTTCAGAAGCCGTACCGCGGCTCTTACGACTAACCTAGAATATGCTGCCAACCTTCGACCGGAAACATATGATACGGCCCGGCAGGCCGCTCCGGGCTGGGATGTCTATGTCATTGAGCAAGAGTGGCGAGCATGGGTGAGTGAGCTCCTCGAGCAAGGAATGGAGCCCCCGAGACATGCCGACAATGCTTTCATCGGGTTCTGTCGAAAATGGGCGTCTCGCCAGTAGATCAAGATCTACGCCTATATGATGTACAAATAATAATTAGTACCACTCTATATAGTAGTACCCTAATGTAGGTATGCCTACCCTAGGGTACTTAACTATATCGTTGTCAACTGTTGGGTACTAATGGATACTCTAGGGAAGGCAGAAATACTCAAGAGCAGGACAAACATTGCCAGTCATATCATTTGCTTCGTCGAAAGGCGGCGCCGGCAAAACCACGAGCGCCATCATACTGGGAACCGAGCTGGCGCATGGGGCCAGCGTCATTCTCGTGGATGCCGACCCCGCAGCGCGGCTGCATCGCTGGTCCCGGATTGCGCCTCTTCCCGATAACATCGAGGTCATCCGGTCAGAGGGCGAGAGGGCCATTCTCGACGAGATCGAAGATGCGGCGCAACGGGCGGCATTCGTCATCATCGACCTGGAAGGGTCGGCCTCGCGCCTGGCCTCCTTTGCCATCGGGGAGAGCGACCTCGTGGTGATCCCCTCGGGCGAGGAACAGCAAGACGCCGATGCCGCGGTCGAAACGCTCGCCGAAGTGGCGCGGGAGGGGCGGGCGCGGCGGCGCGACATCCCGGCGTCCATCCTGTTCTGCCGCACCTCCGCGGCCGTGAAATCACGGCTGGAAAAGCATATCCAGGGTCAATTGCAGGCCGCGGCGCCAGTGTTCGAGACCCAGCTCAATCGCCGCACGGCCTTCAGCGCCCTGCACAATGCCGGTGCGGGGCTGCGCGACCTGGACCGCAGCGAATTCAATGGTGTCGACAAGGCCATCACGAATGCCGAGGCTTTCGCCGCCGAGGTCGTCGATATGCTGACGAAGGAGAAGAGCGATGCCGCGTGAATTGGACCTGTCAAAGCTCAGCCAGTTCGAACCGGACCGGAAGCGCTCTCCCGAGCCACAACGCGCCCCGGTAGGGGCACAACGCCATGTCGCGGCGCCCAAGCCGGAGGATCATCCCTGGCCCTCCCGGGAGCCGATGGTCGACGGCCAGATCTCCATCAAGGCGCCACAGCATGTGCTCGCGCGCTTCAAGAAGCTCTGCAAGGAGGATCGCAGGACCTATGCCGACATGCTGGAAATCCTGATGAACGAATTCGACAGAAGGGCAGGCTAGGACCCTGTCTCAGGGCTCTCCCTGTTTTTCGGCCCATTTCCGGCAGAACCCGACGAAGGCAGCATCGGCGTCGCGGGGCGGCTCGACGATCCAGTCCCGCCACTCGCTCTCCAGACAATGCACATCCCATCCCGGCGCCGCTTCGCGCGCGCGCTCATAGGTTTCGGATTTCAGGGGCGGCACATCGCCTGACAGCGGGGCAGGGGCCATCGTGCCCCGGTTGGAGAACACGACCATGTCCCCGTCCTCCTCGAAGAGCACGCTGTAATCCGGCAGGTGATCGTGCTGCACGAGTTGCTTGATCATCTGCCGGAAGCGTTTCTCCGGGCTTTGCGATCCGGTTTTCAACAGGAGCTTCGGCAGCGATATCTTCCACGTGCGTTTCTGGCCGCAATGTTTTCGGGCGATCTCATAGACCCGGCGTTCGATGGGCTTGCGCAGACGGAAATAATCGCGATGCAGCGTCAACACCTCCTCGTTGCGGATCGCGTTGAACACCCAGTCCGACAATTTCACCTCGCACCACAACAGACGCCCGTCCAGCCCGTGTTTGCGCCGAATGGCCGAGGCATCGATAAGCCCGAAACCATCGACCTGTTCTTCATCGCCACTGACGATATTGGTCCTGATCCGCGTGCCTTCCAACCGGTCCAGCGCATCGAGAAGGGATTGATATTCCCGCCCGCTCGTGCCCCGGTTGGTGAAGATAAGCAGCTCCCGGGAGTTGATCCGGACCCGGGGCGAGACCTGCTCCCCCCTGTTGAGCTTGGCCATGATCTGACTGATGCAATAGATCAGAATGTCCTTGTCATAGATCGTCGCCAGACCTTTGACGCTGGGTGTGACCTCGAGCCAGTTGTCCCCGTTCGAATAGCGCTTGACGGTCGTCTCGGGCTTCTTGGAAAGCGAGTAGAACGGATGCTCCATATGCTGCATCACATCCTTGAGCACCGCGTCGGCCACGTCGCAGATGAACAGGTCATGCTGCGGATGCCGAACCGGCAGGAGAGGTGCTAGAGCATTCGTGTTTTCAGTTACCATGACCCGACATTCGTGTTTTCAGTTACCCATGTCAAGATTCGTGTTTTTAGTTACCAAAATCAGGATTTCAGTTACCAAAGTTCGTGTTTTCAGTTACCGGTAGTACGCATAAGTCATTGATTAGTCTAATAATTAAATGGGTTCAGAAAGGCGTAACACATCTTTAACACCTATATAACACAGACAAAGATCATCAACCTGTGGATAAGTTCTCGGAAACATGCCGTCGGGATCTCCTCGAAACCAGCGGGATCACGGTTTTCCTGAAGCGCCTGCGGCCTTGCAAAGAGGATGCAGCAGCAGAACATCATATTTTCTTAGAAAAAACCGAAAACCGGACATTTTGAGATGTTTGCTCGGAGTTGGGCCTGTGCCCATGGACCGGAGATGCCGCTGAATTTCGGGCATTTGCCAGCTCAAAAGCCCAGTATGCTTGGACGAAACCAGCAAGCTGCCTGGCGGGAGCGGCGAGGCGATCTCGGCGCTTTGTCCTATATGACATGAGAAACCCGAGATTGGACAAAATCGCCCGAAAATCCGCTGGGGAGGTGTTTCGCGCTGAAACAATGCCTTGCCGAAGCCTCACCAAGGGCGGGCCCCCCCCAAGGTCAATCACACCCGATTTCCAGCTGTTACCGCGCGGCTGAGACATCCCGCGGCAAGCCAGACCTCAAAGCCCCGCCGCCCTGGTCAGGTTGACCTGGAACCGATCGCGGCGGCGCTGGTAGCGGCGGGTCATCTCGGCGGAGGCATGGCCGAGCTGCTGCTGGATGTGGCGCTCCTCCACCTGCGCCGAGGAGGCGAGACCGGCGCGCAGCGAATGGCCGGAATAGAGCGCCAGCCGTTCCTTTTCGGGCAGGTCGGCGCGTAGCCCGGCGGCAAGCACGCAGCACTTGATCAGTCGCGCCACGTGCTTGTCGGAGAGCCGCGCATCGAGCGCGCGTTTGCCGTCCCGCGAGACGCGGGTGAAAAGCGGGCCGAGCTCGATCCGCGCAAAATGCAGCCAGTGCTCGAGCGCATGGACCGGGCAGGTCTGATCAGAGGACCCGCGGCCGATCTCGACCACCCGCCAGCCGGTCTTGCCGCGCAGCGACAGCAGGGCGCCGTCTGCGAGAATCTCGACCCAGCCGCTGCCCTCCTCGGAATCGTCCTTGTGCAGATCGAGCCCGACCAGTTCCGAGCGGCGCAGCCCCCCGGCATAGCCCAGGAGCAGCATCGCCCGGTCGCGCAGCCCGCGCAGGTCGTGGGGCAGGGTGGCGATCATCGCGCGGATGTCCTCGGGCAGGATCGCCTCCTTCTGCACCGGCGGGCGGGCATGGCGGCGCCTGATCCCGGCCAGCACCGCGGCGATGTGACGGTTCTGGCGATCGAGGGGCAGCCCGCGCTGCGCATAGCCCCAGGCGAGGCCGGAGAGGCGGCGCTCGATGGTGGCGACCGAGAGGGCGGGGACGGGGCCCGAACCGGCGGCCAGATCGGCGAGGTAGAGGCCGATCATCTCCGGCGACGGGGGCAGGGGCTCCGTGCCCTTCCTGCGGCACCAGCGGGTGAAATGCGCCCAATCCTGGCCATAGGCTTTCAGCGTGTTCTCCGCAGCGGCGCTGCGCGCGTAGTCGCGGGCGGTATCCACCAGACGATCGAGGGTGCCGGAGCCCGCCACGTGGTCGGGAAGGGCGGTATTGTCGCTGTCGTCTTGAGTTGGAATGGTGGGACTGTCATACTCTTTTGACATACGTATACTCCGGGAGGGTGTGATGTCGCGGGTGAAGGTCAATCTGACGCTGGAGGCGGAGGTGGTCGAGTCCGCCCGGGCGCTCGGGCTCAACATGTCGCGTCTCGCCGAGGCCGCCATCCTCGAGGCCGCGCGGCTCGAGCGGAACCGGCACTGGCGAGAGGACAACCGCGCGGCGATCGCGCGCTATGGCGAAGAACTGGCCGAGGAAGGGCTGCCGCTCGTGCCTTACCGAAGCTTCTAGGGGCGGGTGAGCATGGCGCAATTCGACCTCTATCGTCTGGGCGGCGGCCAGCTGGTCGTCGATCTGCAGACCGACCTCATCGGCATCGACGCCTCCCGCGTGGTCGCGCCGCTGCGCGAGGCCGGGCGCTACGCGGCCTTTCCCGGGCTCACCCCGGCGGTCGCGTTCGAGGGCATGACCTGGATTGTCCGGGTGCAGGAGCTCGCCGCGGTGCCGGGCGCGGAACTGCGCGCGCCTGTTGGATCGCTGGCCGAGCATCGCGATGCGCTGAAGCGGGCGCTCGATATTCTGATTGACGGGGTTTGATCCGGGCCACTTGGCAGCGTTCGCCGGGAAGGCGGGCCAGAACCGCGATCTGTGATGATTTTCACCCATATCGGGCACAATAGTCCTAGCCTCCGATAAGGCAAGATTATTGGACATAATTAGGAATGACAAGGCGAGGCGGTTATTGTGCTATTCTATGGCCGAAAGCGCCGCACAGCCCGGGCCGTAAGAACCGGGTCCTTTGGCGTAAATGTGGCGCAGGTATTGCCAAGTTGATGACCGGATTTGACCAAGCTATGTCAGCCTCATGAGCATTCCAACCCAAATGCCGCGCCTGAAAGGCTTCCGCTATCCCCGAGAGATTATCGCCTACGCGGTTTGGACGTATCACCGCTTCGCACTGAGCACGGCAGATGTTGAAGACCTGATGGCAGAGCGGGGCGTAGTTGTCAGCCGGGAAGCGATCAGGCTGTGGGTCAATCGCTTTGGGCGCCATTTTGCAGATTGCATCCGTCGAGACCGCCCACGGCCGAATGACAAGTGGCATCTTGATGAGGTCGTGATCTCGATCCGCGGCACGAAGCATTGGCTGTGGCGGGCAATTGACGCCAATGGCGACGTTCTCGATATTCTCGTACAAACACGCCGAAACGCAAAGGCCGCAAGGCTGTTCTTGCAAAGGTTGGTCGTCCGGTTCGGCTTGCCGAGGGTCGTGATCACCGACAAATTGCGCAGCTACATCAAGCCCATTGGCAAACTGGCACCGAACGCCGATCACCGCGCACATAAAGGTTTGAATAACGCAATCGAAGTGTCCCACAGGCCGACCCGCAAACGTGAGAAGGTATTTGGCCGGTTCAAGTCACATCGGCAGGCCCAGAGATTTCTGTCTGCGCATGATCAGATCAACCTGATATTCCGCCTTCGCCGCCATCAACTCTCCGCAACGTCATACCGCTACGCCCGCACCGATGCTTTCAACCTTTGGCACCAATACACCGCTGAAATGGCCGCCTGACCGCCAACCAAAAGGAACGTCACAAATGGGAAGGAACAACTTGGCAATACCGATAGTCCTCCTGTCGGTCGTAAGGTTACCCAAGGGTACCGTGTCATGAAGATTGCCGCCACTATTGTAGTGTATACGTGAACACTGGGTGCCTTGACGCAGCCGAAGCCAAGGCACCCGTTGCCCGCTTAGCGACTTCCAAAATGCTGTGCGCTGCACGGATGGCAACAGTGACGAGCTGCACCGCAGCATCTCGATTGGTTTCAAAGGTCGGCTCCGGGTCGGCAGCTGCCATCAAAAAGGGCGGAGAGCTGTTGCTCTCTACGGTCTGAGCAAACTTCGACAAGGCGAACGAGGACAAAGTCGCCATTCGACTTGTCCCACACAGGTCCCCGACCACAAACGACGGCCATGAAGTCGCCAACTTTACCTTCAACTATCCCGCCGCCACGCTTGCTGTATGCCGGTCGAGGATGGCCTTCGCCATGTGAAGGTCTTGCAGCGAGATGCCCGAGCTGTCGAAGATCGTGGTTTCGCTTTCATCCTGGCGACCCGGCGCGTTGCCCGACAGGACCGCTCCGATGGCGGTCGGGGAAGCCCCGGGGGCGGCATGCTGGAATTCGCCGATGCGCATCGACTGTTCCGGCAGAACGCAGAAAACACGGGCTCCTGGGAAGATCTCGCTGGGAAGTTCCTGTTTGCCCTCGGAATCCGATCCCATCGAGGAGATATGCGTTCCCGGCCGGACCCATTTCGCCTCAAAAAGCGGTTCGGTGACCGTTGTCGCGGTGACGATGATGTCCGCGGCCCGGACAGCGGTTTCCGCCGCTGCGACCTCGACCGGCAACCCCGAGCTGCGCAACCGCTCGACGAAACCCTCGGTGCGGGAGGGTCTCTGCCGACCACCAGCAGGCGGGACAGCTTTCGGACGCGCGCGACAGCCTGCGCCTCGTAGGCGGCCTGATGGCCGGTTCCGAACAGGGTCAGGACTTCGGCATCCGGGCGCGCCAGGGCATCACTTGCCACCGCATCCGCCGCGGCGGTGCGGAAGCAATTGACGGCGGAACCCTCAACCAATGCACCGATGCGTCCGGTGCTCTGGTCGATCAGCAGGATGGTCGAGGCATGGCGCGGCAGCCCGCGGGCATCGTTCGTCGGGAGGTAAGCGCCGACCTTCAGCCCGGCCAGTTCTGCACCTGATGCCGATTTGACGGTGAAACCGTTCTGCGGGTCGCTGCCGTGCGCAATCACCACCGGGAAACTCGCAGCACCCGGCGCGACGGCGGCGATGACGGCCTCGCGCACCGCCTCGAAGGCAAGTTCTGGCGTGACGATGGCGGAGGAGTGCGCTTCGGTGATCAGGATCATGTCTTTCTCCTTACCAGCCGCCGAAACGAGTCCAGGTCTGCATGGGACCGCCGTAATTGAACCAAGTTCTTGGACGCCGCAAACTGAGGGCAGGGCGCTCAGTCTTAGAAAACCCTGACAACCTCTGCGAGATCGACCAATTCCAAACATATTTTTAGGACATAATGAACGGAATCAGCAGATCAGACAGATGGGCAGGACAATGAGGCAAGATTTCGAAGGCGCGCAGGGCATCACCATGGGGCCGCTGCTGCGTCATGCCACCCAGGTTGAGGGCAGCGATGCGGCGGACGAGCCTGCTACCGATTACGTCCTGCCGGTCGGTGATATTTTCGAAGGCGGCCTCGAAAGCGGTAGCGCAGAGGATTGGGTCGCCGTCGAGCTGCAAGTCGGGGAGAGCTACGTGTTCAGCGTCTGGGGCACCGGTGGAAGCAGCGCCGGGCTCGATGATACGATGCTGACGCTGCATTCGGCGAGCGGTCAGCAAGTGGCGGTCAATGATGATCTCAACGCCGCCGCCGGGGTCGATTTCTCGCTGATCGAATATACGGCGTCGAGCACGGGGACCTATTACCTCGGGGTCTCCAGTGTCGGCGGCGAAGTCGGCGCCTATCGGCTGCAGGCCGCGGAGAATGTCTACACGCTCGACCAGATGGCCGGTTTCATCACCGAGTTCAACTGGGGACTGGCGACGCCGGTCCGCTTCGATGCGATGGCGGGAGAGAGCATCACCTATGATGTCAGCGCCCTGACTACCAAGGGGCGCCAGCTGGCGGAATGGGCGCTGGAGAGCTGGTCGCAGGCCAGCGGGCTCAGCTTTGTCACCGTCGGCAGCGGCACCGCGCAGCTGGTCTTTGAGGATGCCCAGAACGGCGCCTTCGCCGGGCCGGTGGCGATCAACCCAGAGACCGGGGCGAACGGCCGTTCCACCATCAATATCGGCACCGACTGGCTGCAATCCTACGGCACCACGATCGACAGCTACGCCTTCCAGACCTATCTGCACGAGATCGGCCATGCGCTCGGCCTGGGTCATGCCGGCCCCTATGACGGCGCCGCGCAATATGGCGAGGACAATATCTATCTCAACGACAGCAACCAGCTCACGCTGATGAGCTATTTCGGCCCGGAGGATAATGATTTCGTCACCGGCGACGATCTGGTCTTCGTCACGCCGATGATGGTGGACCTGCTGGCCCTGCAGGCGCTCTATGGCACCGCCTCGGCCCATGCGGGCGACACGGTCTGGGGCGCCAATGCCACTGTCACCGGCTGGCTCGGCGATGTCATGGGCCATATTTTCGACGGCGATACCGTCGATGCCGCGCTCTATGGCGGCGAGGCCATCGGGCTGACGCTGTTTGACACCGGCGGCATCGACACGCTCGATCTTAGCAGCGTCACGGTGGCCCAGCGGATCGATCTGCGCGCCGAGAGGTTTTCGGATGTGAACGGGTCCCGCGCCAATCTGGCGATCGCCCGCGGCACGGTGATCGAGAAGGCCATCGGCGGGTTCGGCGCCGACCGGATCACCGGCAATGACGCGGATAACGAGATCAGCGGTGCGGGCGGACATGATTCAATTCTGGGCGGCGGCGGACATGACCTGATCAGCGGCGGGGCGGGAAATGACACGCTGCACGGGGGACAGGGCGACGACACGCTCACCGCGGGAAGCGGCAACAACACGATCAGCGGCGGACTCGGCACCGATCTCGCCATGTTCAACCTGGCCCGCGGCGATGTCACCATCCAGCAGCAGGACGAATTCCTGCTGATCTCGGCGAATGGCATCAGTGACAGCTATACCGGGGTCGAGTTCTTCCAGTTCACCGACGGTCGGCTCAGCGCCGCGGAACTCACGGGTGCCGCGGCGCCGGAAGACGGTCCGCAGGCCGGGAACGACGGCGATGACACCCTCGATGAGACTCCGGATGAGACCGGCAATGACACGATCATCGGCACGGCGGCGAATGACACGCTTTCGGGCGGTGACGGGGATGATGCGATCGCCGGGGGCGACGGGGCCGACATGCTCTATGGCAATGGCGGCAATGACATGATCTCGGGGGCCGGGGGCGATGACTTCATCGAGGGGGGCGCCGGACATGACAATATCGGCGGCGGTCTCGGAAATGACACGATCGATGGCGGCGCGGGCAATGATGTGATCGGCGCCGGACACGGCGATGACCAGCTGCGGGGCGGTCTCGGTCACGACACGCTGGCCGGGGGTGCGGGCAATGACACGATCCTCGGCGGCGCTGGCGACGACATGATCGGCGCCAGCTACGGCAATGATTCCGTCGAGGGCGGGAAGGATGACGACGACATCGGCGGCGGCACCGGCAAGGACACGATCAGCGGCGGTGCGGGCGATGACCGGATCGGCGGCGGCGAAGGCGACGACATCATCTATGGCAATGACGGCGGTGATTTTCTGGCCGGGGGCGGGCGCAACGACGTGATTCATGGCGGCAGCGGCGCGGATACGCTGAACGGCGGCACCGGCGATGACGTGCTGACCGGCGGCACCGGGGCCGATTTCTTCGTCTTCAACACCCTGAATATGGATGAGGTGGATTACATCACCGATTTCGAGGCCGGGGTGGACAAGATCCGCATCAGCGGCGTGCAGAACGCGCCGGGATCGGGGCTGCAGGGCTATGTCGACGCGCTCGCCCCGAGCGATGTCTCCGAAGGGGCCAGCCTAACCTATGGCGGCCATACGATCATCCTCGAGCTGGTCTCGGCTGCCGAGATCCAAGCGGGTGATTTCGTGTTTGTCTGAAAATGCCGCGCCCCTGCCCTTGCGGCAGGGGCGCTCGCGCGACGCGGAGGCGGGGAGGCTTCCGCCACGGCGGACGGCTTTTGCCGCTCCGGCCGCTTGGTTGCAGGCTGAGCCAAGCTAAAACTAAAAAGCTCATATTATCATTCTATTTCCGGTTGACCGTATGCAGACCCCTTATTAACTTCCGCGGAAGACCAAGGTCTTGGAGGGAAGCGTCGAGTGGCGTCATCCTGTTCATTTAAGGCCATCATTTCTTAATGGCCCCTATCCTGACCCCCCGCCGTTGCGCAACCGGGGGGTGTAACGATTATTAATGAGGACGCGTTCATGCTCAATATTTATACCCTCACCGGCTTCAGCTTCTACGATGGGGACGGTAATTACACGACACCCGTCGCCGCGACTCTTGAAGTGATCGGCAGCGCCGATCTCGGTCTGACCTATACCCCCATTCCGGGGTCGGACGAGTTTGACGGCGATCTGGATATCACCAGCGGAGAGCTCTTGGAAGGGCGGCTCGACGGGATGTCCACGGATGATATCGATTTTGACATGACATTGCTTCAATACAACGGCACAAGCCCGGCCAGCCAGCTACTGGTGCTTGATGACACGTTCACCGGTCGGACCTATGTTTTTCAGCTTTCCGGTTCGCTGTTCGACGGTGTCCCGAGTGTTTCGCAGGTCGCCGCGATTTCCGAGGATGATTTCGATGCGATCACCACCGGCCCCTTCGCTTACGGCACCGAGTTCTCGCTGTCTGCGGCCGCCAGCGCCACGGTTACCGAATTCGATCCCCTGGCAGCGACCCCGGGCGATGACAAGATCGAAGGCATGGCCTCGGATGAGGAGATCGACGGGCTCGGCGGCAATGACACGCTGGAGGGCAATGCCGGGGACGATACGCTCACCGGCGGCGAAGGTGATGACCAGCTCTATGGCGGCAACGGCAGCGACCTGCTGATCGGCGGTGCCGGGGCGGACATTTTGGACGGTGGCGCCGCCATGGACCTGATCCGCGGCACTGCGGCGGATCTCGATGGCGATGTGGTCAACGGCATGGATTTCGGCGACCAGATCGAGATCACCGGGCTCAATGACGCCTCCGTCGTGACCCTGCTCGATGGCCAGGTCGAGGTCGATGTGGATGGCGACGGGACGGCCGAGGCCAGCTTCACCGTCAACAGCGCCACCGGCGCTGCGCTGGCGCAGAGCGCCGGGGCGGCAGGATCGGTGCTGCTGGCGCTGGACACCGCCGAGGCCGCGACGGCCGGAATCGGCGCGCCGCTGGCCGGGCCGACGGATTTCGCCTCGATCGGCGATTTCCTGTTTGCCGACCCGTCCTTCACCCCGAGCAAGATCAGCTATACCGGCGCCTATGAGAGCATCGCGCTGCTCGATCAGGGCCATGTGATTTCCGACATCAGCGGCGAGACCGCCGCCGAAGTGGTGGGCATTGATCGCGGCGTCTTCCTCTCCTCGGGCGGCGGCCCCGGCACCGAGAACACAAGCAGCAGCTTTACTGTCAATCTCGGCGAGCCCGGCGATGCGCGTCTCGACGCCACCGCGCAGGGAGCCTTCTCCGGCGCCGGTCAGACCAATGACGCCTCGATCCTTACCTTCAGCTTTGAGGCGGAAGATCTCGGCAACACGCCGTCGATGAGCTTCGAACTGTTCTTCGGATCGGACGAATATCCCGAATTCGTCGACAGCTCCTTCGTCGATATCGCCACGGTTTCGGTGAACGGCGTGAATTATGCATTGTTCAACAACGATCCCGGCCAGCCACTGTCGATCGTCGGCGAAAGCATCAATACCCCAGGCAATTTCTTCGACAATGCAGACAATACCTATGACACCGAATACGATGGTTTCTCGGTCCTGCTGAATGTCATCGCCCCAATCCAGGAAGGCACCAATACCGTGATGATCGGCATCGCCGATACCGGTGACTCGGCCTATGATTCCGGGCTTTTCATCGGCAATATCCAGGGCTCCAACTTCGATGTCGGCGGCAGCTTCGTCACCGTGACCGGGACCGCGGGAGATGACACGATCCAGGCCAACCTGGCGCCGGAGCTGACCAGCCTCGGTGGCGGCGCCGACACGATCAGCGGCACCGCGGCAGAGCTCAATGGCGACCTGGTGGACGGGTTCGGAGATGACGACATGCTCGAATTCCAGGGCACCAGCTTCACCGCGGAGGACATGACCATCACCATGGGTTCGGCCATCCTGGATATCGACACCGATGGCGACGGCGAGGATGACACCAAGGTCACGCTGCAGGGCAATTTCAGCCAGGCCAGCTTCTCGGTGGTCGAGGTCGAGGGCAATACCCAGGTGACCGCCGAGGGCGTGCTGCCGGAGGGCGTTACACTGTTCGGCACCCTGGGCAACGACACGCTGGCCGGGACCGAGGGTGATGACACGCTGAGCGGTGGCGAGGGCGACGATCTGTTGCAGGGCGACCTTGGCGATGACCTGCTGAACGGCGGTGTCGGCGATGACGGTCTGCAGGGCGGTGCCGGTAATGACACGCTCAACGGCGGTGCCGGGGATGACAACCTGGCGGCCTCGGACGGCGACGATGTGGTCAACGGCGACGAGGGCGACGACCTGATGGGCGGCGGTCTGGGCAATGACACCATGGACGGTGGCGCCGGGAATGACTTCATGGGCGGCGGCATGGGCGATGACAGCATGATGGGCGGCGATGACCATGATGTGGTCAACGGCGGTGCCGGTCATGACACGCTCGACGGCGGTGCCGACAATGACACGATGGGCGCGAGCTTCGGCGAGGACGTGGTGATCGGCGGCACCGGCAATGACGACATGGGCGGCGGCGCCGGGTCCGATACGCTGAAAGGCGGCGCGGGCGACGACAGCATCGGCGGCGGCGAAGGCAATGACGTGATCACCGGCGGCGCGGGCAACGACTTCCTCGCCGGTGGCGGGCGTCATGACGTGATCAAGGGCGGCATCGGGGATGATACGATCAACGGCGGTGACGGCGATGACGTGATGTCCGGCGGTGCCGGGGCCGATGTCTTCGTGTTCAACGGTTTCAAGGACGGCGACATGGACGTGATCACCGACTGGACCAACGGCGAGGACAGCTTCCGCATGAGCGGCATCGAGAACGCGCCGGGTTCCGGCCTCGCGGGCTATCTCGACGCGCTCGACCTGACCGAAGTCGAGGGCGGCGTGCAGATGTCCTACCAGGGCCACGAGATCCTGCTCGAAGGCGTGGCGCGGGCCGATCTCGGACTCGAGGATTTCACCTTCCTCTGAGGGCGGACCGCACTTTTGAAAACCATGGGAAGGCCTCCGGAGACGGGGGCCTTTTGCTTATGGGAGAGAGACCCTCCCCCGGCCGGGCATGCGCGGGCCTCAGAGGAAGGTGAAATCCTCGAGGCCGAGCTGCGCCGCCGAGACGCCCGAGACGAGGATGGTCTGTCCCTGGTAGCTGAGCTGCACCCCGGCCACGCCCTCGACCAGCGTCTCGGTGATGTCGAGCGCATCGAGATAGCCCGCGAGGCCGGAACCTGGCGCGTTCTCGACCCCGATCATCCGGAAGCTGTCGAGCCCGTCCTCGAACCCGAGGATCAGGTCGGTATCCCCGTCCAGGAACTCGTTGAAGACGAACAGGTCCGCCCCGTCCCCGCCGCTGACCGTGTCGTTTCCGGCCCCGCCGTTGATCGTGTCATTGCCGCTGCCGCCGTCGATGGAATCGTCGCGTCCGCCACCGGCGAGGAAATCATGGCCCGCCCCGCCATCGATCGTGTCATCGCCCTCGCCGCCGCCGATCGCGTCATGGCCCGCCCCGCCGTCGATCAGGTCGCGCCCGGTGCCGCCGCCGAGGCTGTCATCGCCCGCCGATCCACGCAGCGTATCCGTCCCGTAGGACCCGCCCATCGTGTCATTGCCGAGCCCGCCGATCAGCAGGTCGTTGCCCGCGCCGCCGGCGGCCACGTCATGGCCGTCGCCACCTTCGATCACGTCATCGCCGAAACCCGCACCGATCGTGTCATTGCCCTCCGATCCGCGCAGCGTGTCATCGCCGAGCCCACCGCCAATCATGTCGTTGCCCGCGCCGCCATCGACGAAATCATTGCCGTCAAAGGCGGAGATCACGTCATCGCCGGGCCCGCCGAGCAGGGAATCATGGCCGACCTGGCCGAGCACGCTGTCATCGCCGTCCGCACCCGACAGCGTGTCGTCGCCCGCGCCGCCCTCGATCAGATCGGCCAGCGGGCCGCCGGTGATGAGGTCGTTCCCGGCGGTGCCCGGCGGGACCGGCACCTTTCCGATGCTGCGCACCAGGCTCTCGGGCGTGGCAAACCCGTCTGTGTAGCTGACCCGCAGGCCCAGCACCGAGCCGATATCCGCCGCCTTCACCGCATAGGAAGCGCCGGTGGCCCCGGCGATCGGGCTGCCGCCGCGCAGCCATTGATAGGACAGGGTGCCGAGCCCGTCGGCATCGCCGATCCCCGACGTGTCGGCGGTCAGGGTGGCGCCCGGCTGCAGGGTGCCGGAAATGCCGATCGTTCCTGTCGGGGCATTGTTGTTGTTGGTGATAACGCCGGTCGGGGCGCTGGTCAGGCTTTCCGCGGTGCCGCCGCCATCGACATAGCTGACGATGACGCGGATCTGCGCGCCGACCTCATCCTGTCCGGGGCTGAAACTGGCGCCGGTCGCGCCGCTGATGGCGCTGCCGTCGGCGCTCCATTGATAGGTGAAACTGCCCAGCCCGTCGGCATCGTCGATCCCGCCGGTCAGGGCGGTCAGCGTCGCGCCCTCGGTCGCATTGCCGCCGATGACCACCGCCCCCGTGGGCAGGCTGTTGGGCGGAGCCAGAATGGTCGCGGTGCCGAGACTGCCCTCGGGAGCGCCGGTGATCGTGGCGGGCAGGGGGGCGAGAAGCGACAGCAGGAAGGTCTCCGCGGTCTCGCTGTTGCCGTCGGATTTCACCTCGATATTGACCGCGGCGCTGGTCTGGCCGGGCTGGAAGGTGATCGCGCCGCTGGCGGCGGTGAAATCCGCCCCCGCCGTCGCGGTGACGCCGATGGTTTCATAGCTGAGCGTGGTGGCGCTGTCGAAGGGCCGTGACAGGGTGATCTCGAAAGTCGCGGTGGCGCTGCCCGATACCGGCTCATAGAGCTGCACGTCCGAGACATGGACCGCCCGGTTCAGGCCGACCCCGTCGTCATCGAGGATGAAGGCGCTCTTCTGCAGCAGCGCCGTGTTGCCGGACAGCGCCGCGCCGACCGGCTCGAACAATTCGAGCACCAGGGATTCATCGGCCTCGTCGAGATTGTCATGGCTGACCCGGTGGCTGATCGTCTTGGAGGTTTCGCCGGGCGCGAAGACCAGGACACCGGCCTGTTCGGGGAAATCGGTGCCGCCGAGCGCAGTCGCGTCGATCGTGCGGTAGTTCACGCTGACCTCGTCCA
Source organism: Sulfitobacter aestuarii (assembly GCF_042685005.1). Lineage (NCBI taxonomy): Bacteria > Pseudomonadati > Pseudomonadota > Alphaproteobacteria > Rhodobacterales > Roseobacteraceae > Sulfitobacter > Sulfitobacter aestuarii. The sequence continues at coordinate 17,771 of NZ_JBHUMP010000026.1, forward strand.
CGGCAGGCGCCGAAAGCGTCACCACCCAGTCGATCATGCCGCCAAAGCCGCTGCCGATGGATTCGAGCACCGGATGCGAGCTGATCGAGAGGCTCGGCAGGCCGCCCGCGGCATCGTCATCGAGGATCTGCGCCGTGCCCACCGATCCGGCCCCGTCATCTCCGAGCGCGCTCGTCGGCGTGACCACCAGCTGAAAGAACTCGGCCGGTTCGCGGCTCGTGTCGCCGTTGACCTGGACATCGACAAAAGCCCGCGACTGGCCGGGCAGGAAAGTCAGCGTGCCGGAGGTCGCGACATAATCGCTGCCGCTCGTGGCGCTGCCGTCTTGGGTGGCATAATCGAAGCTCACTGACGTGTCGGCGACCCGCGACAGCGCCACTTCGAAGCGCGCGGTGACGATGCCGCCATCCCCTTCGAGCAACACCGGCGAGGAGACCTGCAGGCTGCGGTCGAGCCCGACGCCGTCGTCATCGATGATGAAGCAGCTCTCGCGCAGCACCTTGGCACCGCCTACGAAGGCCGCGCCGGAAATGTCGAAGAACTCGACCACGAAAGCCTCGTCGTCCTCGTCGAGATTGTCATGGCTGCTGCGGATTTCCAGAACCTGCGAAGTTTCTCCCGGTGCGAATTCGAGCACGCCGGTGCTGCGCGGGAAATCCTGTTCCGCCGTTGCCGTGGCCGGGAGGGTGCGGTAGCCGACGCGCACCACGTCGCTGGAAGCCTCCGACAGGGTCGCCACGAAGCCATGCACGCCGCCAAAGCCGCTGCCGATCGATTCCGGTGCGCTTCCGGCGCTGACCGAGAAGCTCGGCAGGCTGCCCCCCGCGTCATCGTCAAGGATCGTCAGCTCTCCCACCGCGCCTGCGCCGTCATCGCCGATCGCGCTGCCGGGGGTGAGCACGAGCTGCACATATTCGGTCGGCTCGATCGCGGTATCGCCGCTCACCTCGATCGCGACGCTGGCCCGGGTCTGGCCGGGCGCGAAGGTGACATTGCCGCTCTGGGCCGTGTAATCGCTGCCCGCCTTGGCGCCGACATCCTGGGTCGTATAGGCAAAGGTCAGCGGCACATCCGAGGGGCGCGATATGATGATGTCGAACAGCACCTCCTGGCTGCCGCTGTCCCCCTCCACGACAATCGAGGAGGACACGTGCAGGCCCCGGCTCTGGCCGACGGAATCGTCATCCTGGATGAACACCGTCTCGCGCAGGGTCTTGGCCCCGCCGGCCAGGGACGCGCCCTGCGGATCGTAAAGCTCGACGCCGAAGCTTTCGTCCGCCTCGGCCAGATTGTCATGGCGGCCGCGGATGGTGATCACCTGCCAAGTCTCGCCGGGCGCGAAGGTGACGGTGCCATCGCTTTGCGGATAGTCGAGATGATTGGTCGCCGTGCCGGGGAAGCTGCGGTACTGCACCGTGACCGCGTCGCTGCTCGGCTCGGACAGCCGCACGACGAAGGTGTTCACGCCGCCGAAACCGCTGCCGATGGATTCGACGCTGCCATTGGCCTCGAAGGATATACTAGGCAGGCTGCCGCCGGAATCGTCATCGAGGATCCGCGCCATGCCGACCGATCCCGCGCCGCCATCGGCGATCGAGGCATCGGTTTCCACGACGAGATGGAAATATTCGCTCGCTTCGCTGTCGCTGTCACCGGTGATGTCCACGGTAACCTGCGCCGTCAGCTGGCCGGGCGCGAAGGTGACCTGGCCGGTCTTGCCGGTGTAATCCTCCCCGGCCGTGGCGGAGCCGTCCTTGGTGGCGAAATCGAAACTGGTGGTGCTGGCGAAGGCTTCGGAGATCGTCACATCGAACACCGCCTGGCGGGTGCCGGTATCGCCCTCGACGATCACCGGAGCGGAAACGAAGAGGCCGCGGGTGTTGGTAGTGCTGTCGTCATCGAGGATGAAGGCGCTCGCCCGCAGGGTCTGGGCATCCCCGGCAAAGCTGCCGCCCTCGGGGTCGTAGAATTCCATGAAGAGCGATTCATCGGCTTCTGCGGTATTGTCATGGCGCGCGCGGAATTCCACCCGCTGGGTCAGCTCGCCCGGCGCGAAGGTCACCAGCCCGGTCTGGCTCGGCACATCCCGGTCGATCAGGGCGGTGCCGGGAAACAGCCGATAGGACACGGTGACCGCGTCGCTGGCGGCTTCCGAGAGGGTGACATCGAATTGCAGCAGGCCGCCAAAGCCACTGCCAACGGATTCAATTGCGGAAGACGGTGTCACGGAAATGATGCTGGCCATGAATATCTCCAGAAATAATGTAAAAGAAATTATGTAAATTCGTACCGAAATCGTGAGATTCGGTCAAGAATATGCCACATTTCTGACACAATTAACCTCGCCAGGACCATGGCAGTGCATGCCTGGCGAGGCATGCGGTTACGGCAGCAGAATGCGAAGATCGCGGGCGAACCGGTTGGAAAGGCGCGCCATTGCGCGCAAGGGGGGCCGCTGCGCCCTGCTCAGAGCGCCGGGCGCAGCGGGTAGCCGAAAGTACGGAAGTCGACCGCGTAGAGCGCCTCGATCCGTGTCAGGGTCTCGTCGGTGATGAAGTTCTCATAGCCGAAATCATGCGCCGCAACATCGCGGGCGGGGACATCGACGAGCGGGCCCTGGTGACGCTTCTCGGCCAGTGTGGTGCGGTTCATCCGGCGCGGCCGGTAACGCATGTCGAGCCGTGTGGCGAGCGAGCCGAGCTCGGCCTCCAGCGCCTCGACATGCACCACGTCGTCATAGCGCAGCCCCTGTTTGAGCAGGAAGGCCGGCACCTGGGTCTCCCAATGGCCGTTGACCGGCAATTCGGTCTTCGGGCGCGCCGCGTGCAGGGATGCGACATTGTCGAGAAACTCGAGGAAGCTCATGGTATTGGCCTGATCGTGCGGCGCGGTGATGCCGCGGCGCGCGCAATGGAGATCGTGCAGTTCCTGCGCGAAAGGTTCGAGATCCTTGCGCTGGCGCAGGATCTTGCCGCGGTAGAGGCAGAATTTGTTGAGATAGGCGCTGATGCTGCGGGTCACCGGATGGCGCGCGAGGATCACCGAGCGATAGCCCTGGCGGCGGATCGCGGGCAGGCATTGCTTGTAGGACTGGCTGTTGAGGTGGAAATAGCGCTTGTTCTCGGGAGGCACGTCGACATTTTCGGCCAGGAAGTGGAACAGGCTCGTGCAGGCAGCCTTCTGGGACCAGAAAAACACCGTCTTTTCCGGTATGTGAATGTAACCGCGCCAGCCCATCGGGGTCTCCGAAATGTTTTTTTCCGCCTAGCAGATCGCGCCTGGAGCGGCAATGGCGCGCCGCCTTCAGTTGTTGACGATCTCGCGGTGATGGCGGCGCAGCAGCAGCAGGCCGAGGGCAAAGGTCACCAGCGCAATCGAGAAGACGTAGAGCGGCGAGACATAGGCGGCCTCGTAGGTGGCATAGACCCCGTGCCGTACCTGGCCGACCAAATGCACCAGCGGGTTCCACCAAAGCCAGTCGCGATAGGGTTGCGGAATCGTGTCGAAGACGAAGAAAATGCAGGAGATGATGAACAGCGGCCGGTTGAGTATCGCCCAGGCGCGCTCCCAGACCGGGTAGGTGGAGAGCAGGTAGCAGTTCAGCGTGCCGATCCCCAGCGCCAGCGAAAAGGCCATGAAGAAGCCGAGTGCCAGGGCGGGAAGGTCGAGGATCACCCGCAGGTCGAAAAACAGGATGATGCCGCTCAGCACCAGCGCAGCGATCATCACCTGGGTCATCGCCGCCATCAGGAAGCGCGCCAGGATTGCATCCATATAGGTGACGCCGGGATAGAACAGCAGCGCCTTGGAAAACCGGAGCGCCACTGCGATCTTCTGGGAGACATCCATATAGGCCATGAAGGGCAGCATGCCCGAGGCGAAGAACAGCGGGAAGTTGGTGCCGAGCGAGGGCGCGCGGAACGCATAGGAGAAGATGAAGGTCATCAGCGCGATGCCGCCCACCGGCTCGAGGATCGCCCAGAGATAGCCCAGGGCCGAGCGGCCATAGGTGGTCGACATCTCACGAAGCAGCAGCGCCGTCACCGTGCGCAGCATGCCGGTGCGCCGCGGCGGCGTCGGGAGATGCCGGGACAGGGCGGCCGGGGCGGTACTGGGCTGGGCAGATTGTGTCATTCTGGGCTCTGGCGTAGCACCGGCGGGTTTGTTAGGAAACCCCAATCTGGGTGGCCTGCGCCCCATAGGAAAGAGACATGCCTTGAAGGATGCATCCGACACTCCGGCCTCGGCGGAAACCTCCGGTGACAAATTGAAAACGGCACCGGACACCCCGCTGCGCGGCCCCGCCCCGGCGGCGCGGATGCGGCGGCGTCACCTGCTGCTGATCCTGTCCTTCGTGCTCTGGGTACTCGCCCCGGTGAGTTTCAGCGCCTGGTATCTCTATGGCGTGGCCAAGGATCAATATGCCAGCCATGTCGGCTTCTCGGTGCGCAAGGAAGAGGTGGGCTCGGCGATCGAGCTGCTTGGTGGGATCACCGAACTGTCGGGATCGAGCTCCTCGGACACCGATATTCTCTATGAATTCATCCAGAGCCAGCAGATCGTGCGGCTGGTCGATGAAAAGCTCGACCTCACCCGGATCTACCACCGCCCCGAAGACCCGATCTTCAGCCTCGGCGAGGACACGAGGATCGAGGCGCTGGCCGATTACTGGAACCGGATGATCAAGGTCTTCTATGACAGCGCCAGCGGGCTGATCGAGGTGCGGGTGCTGGCCTTTGATGCGCAGGATGCCCAGGACATCGCGCTGACGCTGTTCGACGAGAGCAGCCGGATGATCAACGAGCTCTCGGCAATCGCCCGGGCCGATGCGATGAGCTATGCGGTGGAGGAGCTCGACCGCGCGGTGGAACGCCTCAAGGAGACCCGCCAGGCCAAGATCGCCTTCCAGAACCGCACCCAGATCGTCGATCCCTCGGCCGATATCCAGGGCCAGATGGGGCTGCTCAACACGCTGCAATCCCAGCTTGCCGCCACCGGGATCGAGCTGCGGCTGCTGCTCGACAACAGCACGCCGGAGGGCGACCCGCGGGTGCAGCAGGCGCGCCGCCGCATCGCCGCCATCGAGGGGCTGATCGAGCAGGAGCGCGACAAGTTCGGCGGCGCCGGATCGGTGGTGGACAGCAAGGACGCCTATTCGGAGCTGCTCGGCGAATTCGAGGCGCTGCAGGTCGATCTGGAATTCGCCCAGAAGAGCTATCTCTCGGCCCAGGCGGCGCGTGATGTGGCCTTTGCCGAGGCGCAGCGCAAGTCGCGCTACCTGGCCATGCATGTAGCCCCGACCCTGGCCGAGACGCCGCAATATCCGCGCCGCCTGGTGCTCTTGGGGATGCTGGCGGCGCTGGCCTTCATCTCCTGGGCGATCATGGTGATGATCTATTATTCGCTGCGCGACCGGCGCTGAGCGGAGGCCGGGGCGGGCAATGATCGAGCTGCGCAATGTCTGCAAGACCTTCGTGCTGAAAGGCCGTCGTCAGGTGGTGGCCGACAATATCAACGCGGTCTTTCCCGACCGCCGCGCGGTGGCGATCCTGGGACGCAACGGGGCGGGCAAGACCAGCCTGCTGAAGATGCTCGCGGGCACCATGCATCCGGATTCCGGCGAGGTGCTCTCGACCGGGCATATTTCCTGGCCGGTGGGTTTCGCGGGCAGTTTCCATCCCGAGCTCTCGGGCCTGCAGAACACCCGTTTCATCGCCCGGGTCTATGGCGTGGATACCGATGAGCTGGCCGATTTCGTCGCCGATTTCGCCGAGCTCGGACAGCATTTCCATTTGCCGATCCGCAGCTATTCCTCGGGGATGAAATCCCGCCTCGCCTTCGGGGTCTCGATGGGGATCAAGTTCGACACCTATCTGGTCGACGAGGTGACGGCGGTGGGCGATGCCACTTTCAAGAAGAAGAGCGAGGCGCTCTTTGCCCAGCGGATGGCCGACAGTTCGGCGGTGATGGTGACCCATACGATGGGTCAGGTGCGGCGGCTGTGCAATTACGTCGGGGTGCTGCACGAGGGGCGGCTGCATTTCTACGAGGATGTCGAAGAGGGCATCGCCTTTCACGAAGAGCTGATGGCCCGCGGCAGGGAGGCGGCGGGCCGCCCCCGCTAGGGCCGCCCGGGAGACCCCGGAGGCGGGCTAGCCACGATGCGCCGGATGGCGGTTGTCAAAGCCGAATTCCGCCAGCAGCGTGGCGTTCTGGGGTGCGAAACGCGTCTCGATCCATTCGGTGCGTTCGGCGGTCTTTCCGGGGTCGGACTCCGCGACCTGGTGAAAGGCATCGCGGAACATCTGCTTGATCTCCTCGGCTTCCACCCCGGGGTCGCGCATCGCCGCGGCGATGCTGTCGCAATCCTGCATCCGCAGCGAGCGGTTGACCCGGTTGGGATCGACCTGCCAGTCGAGACTGTCGACCAGCTCGGCGCCGAGCAGGGCGGTGATCACCTGGCGGATGTTGCGGTGGCTCTCCAGGATCAGCGGGGTCTGCGGGAAGCGGCCCTGCCATTGGCGCAGATAGGCGGCCGGTTTCATCGTGTCGATGCGGCGCTGCGCGAAACCTTCGAAATCGCGCCCGCCATAGGGGCGGCGCTCGGCGAGGAACGTGTCGAAGAACTGCTTCATAAATTGCGAATAATCGCCATAGATGAATTCGCTGAACGGGCGCAGGAAGGCGATGAGCTGCACCTCGATCCCCTGTTCGCGCGCCAGCCCGGCCAGGGCGTCGCCGCGTTTGGACAGCGAGTAGAGGTCTTCATGGCTGAGGATCAGCGTCTCGATACCGCCATCGAAATGCGCCGCCAGCCGCGCGGCGTCCAGTTCGGCGAGATCCCCGGCATTGCCGGGATGGCCACTGCCGTCATGGGGATAGCGGATGCGCGCGCGCTCGAGCCGGTCGCGGTTCTGCAGCATCACCTGCTGCAGATAGGTGGAGCCGCATTTCGGGGAGCCGACATGCAGCAGGATGCGTCGCGTCATCTGTCGTCCTTGTCTCTGGAAAACACCTCGCCAAGGCGCGCGGCGAGCCGGTCGAGCATCGCCTCCTGGGAAAGCCCGAGGCGGGTGAGGTCGAGTTCGCGCTCGTGTTGCGCCACCGGCGCCGCCGCCCAGGCGGCGCGCAGTGCCTCGGTCAGCGCCGCGGCGGTGGGCGGCACCGAGGCGATCGCCGGGCTGAGCTCGGAGAGGTTCTTGGGGCCGAAACCATTGGTCACCACCCGCACCCCGGAGGCGGCCATCTCGATCGGCGGATGGCTCGGATGCGGTGAATACATCAGCGACAGGCCGAGATCGACGCTGCGCAGATATTCCGGGTAATCCTCCCAGGGCAGCTTGCCGAGACTGACCAGCTGAAGCCCGCCGGGCAGGTCCACCGGCGCATGGGAGAGCCCGATCGAGACCAGTTCGATATCGGCCGAGCCGAGCCCTTCGGCGGCGACAAAACCGGCCAATGCCTCGATGGCGCTGGGATACATGTTGCGCGCCACTTCCGGGCGTCCGTAGAGCGCAAGGCGGCGCGGCCCGCCCTCGCGCTCCGGGCGCGGCGGCGCAGCATAGCGGGCGATGTCGATGGACGGATGGAAGGCTAGCGCTTTGGCATCGGCGAAGGCAAAGCCCTGGGCGGCGAAATAGGTGCGCAGCAGGTCGGTGTTGAAGATCGGCTCGAAGTCGAAACCGTAGCTTTCCATGGCATCGGCGAATTCCGATCCCCAGGGATAGAAATTCGGCTCGTAATCCTGGATCAGGTAGAAGAAGCGGCTTTGCTTGAGATCGTGCTCGGCGATCAGGCGCTGCGCGATATGGGCGCTCCACCAGGCGGTGGCGAGAAACAGGTCGCCGCGATGGGCCGGGAGCGTCGGGTTCTGCACCCCGCAATGCAGCGAGACCCGGCCCGCCGCCCCGCTGGCGGCAGCCTCGGGCGACAGGCGGCGCATCAGGAAGCTGCGCGAGGCGGCCGGAGAGGACATCGGCAGGTCGGTGGCGATGAAGCGCACCCGGAAGCCGCGCGCCGCCAGCCCCAGCCCGATGTCAAAGGCGGTGACGATGCCGGCGAAGATCTCGGTCGGGTTCAGGGTCGGCACCAGCACCACCAGCGCGGGGTCCGGGGCGCTGAAATCGCTCTGCCAGCGCGGCGCCTTGCGGCTGTCGACGAGATCGTCATGGGGTTGCGGCTTCTCGCGCTTGGCCGCGCTCAGGCGGGGACGCGGCGGTGCCATGCCCGGCGAGAGCGAATAGAGCCGCGCGTCGAAGGCTTCTTCGGTCTCCTGCCAGCCGCTGCCGAAGGTCTGGCGCAGGGTCCAGATCGTCCGGCCCATGGAGACCACGCCGAAACCGGCGGCGATGCGCGCCAGCCCGGGCTGGCCGCTGAGCAGCAGCCGGGCCATGTCGAACCCGTGCAGCCCGGCCCCGCCCCGGCGCAGATAGGGCCAGAGGCCGGCGAGACGCAGCCGCGCGGGCGGCAGATCCCCATCGGCCACCGCATCGCTGAGCCGACTGTGCAGCGCATGGGCGAGATAGCGCGCTAGCCCGTAGCTCGCCGCCTCATGGCGCAGCCACATGGCATCGGGGCGGCGCCGGTGCAGCCCTCTGAGCCAGCCCGCCTGCCGGTCCACCGCGCCCATGACATTGCCGCCATGCTGTCGGTAATCGACCAGCGGCCGGTCGATCAGCCGCACGCCGCCGGTGGCCGCGGCGATCAGCCCGAGCCACAGGTCATGATAGAAATGCACGCCGCTCTGGGCCGGGAAGGGCAGGGCGAGGCGCACCACTTCGGCGCGCATCAGCAGGGTCATGCCGGTGATGTTGTTGCGATAGAGCAGCCCGCGCAGCCCGGGGCGGCGCCAGCGCCGCTCAAAGGCGAACATCGAGGGCTGCAGGAGGGTCTGGCCATCCTCCGCCACCAGCCGGGCATCGCTATGCACCATCTGGGCGCCGCTGTCGCGCAGGGCCGCGAGCCCCTGTTCGAGCCGGTCGCCGTGCCAGATATCGTCCTGATCGCAGAGCGCGATGGCCGGTTCCGCGCCATCGCCGCCGCCGCCGATCTCCTCGATCTGCGCCAGCGCCTCGATCAGCCCGGTCTCGAAGGCGCGCACCGCGTCGAGTTCCTGATCGCAGGGCACGAGGCGCAGGTCGAGCCCCAGCGCCGTTGCCTGTTCACGCACCAGCGCGCCCGAGACGGTATCGGCGATCACCGCGATCAGCCGCAGTCGGCAGCCCTGCTGCTCCGCGAGGCTTTGCAGCTGCGCCTGCAGATGCGCCGCTTCCGGGCGATAGACGGCCATCACCACCAAGACGTCGGGCGCGGCCAGGGGCCGCGCCGCAGACGGGTTCAGGCCGGGGTCACGCACCGGATCGGCATTCATCGGCTTGCCCGCATTCAGGCCGAGCCCGATCCGGAGAGACCCGCCCGTCCGATGCTCTCATAGGCTTCGAACCCGGCCTCGCTGGCCACCGTGCCGTTGTAGATATTGCGCAGGTCGGCGAGCCGCGGGTGGGTCATCGAGCTGGCGATGCGCTTGAGATCGAGGGCGCGGAACTCGTTCCACTCGGTCAGGATCACCAGCAGATCGGCATCCTCGGCGGCCCGGTAGGGGCTGTCAAGCCATAGCACGCCCGGCAGCAGCGCCTCGCCTTCGCGCTGGCCCTGCGGATCGTTGACCCGGACCTGCGCGCCGCCGCCCACCAGTGCCGGAATGATGGTCAGCGCCGGAGCATCGCGCATGTCATCGGTATTGGGCTTGAAGGTCACCCCGAGCACGGCGACTTTCTTGCCGTTGAAGCTGCCGTCACAGAGCATGTGCAGCTTCTCGACCATGCGGCGCTTGACCTCGTCGTTGATCTTGATGACCGCCTCGGTGATCTGCATCGGGCAGGCGTTTTCCTGGCCGATCCGCGCCAGCGCCCGGGTATCCTTGGGAAAGCAGGAGCCGCCATAGCCCGGCCCGGCATGCAGGAAATGCTTGCCGATGCGCTGGTCCATGCCCATCCCCTTGGAGACCTGCTTGATATCGGCGCCGAGCTTTTCGCAGAGTGCTGCGATCTCGTTGATGAAGGTGATCTTGGTGGCCAGGAAGGCATTGGCCGCGTATTTGATCATCTCGGCGCTTTCCAGATCGGTGACGATGATCGGAAAATCGCGCAGATACAGCGGCCGGTAGATCTCCGACATGATCTCGGCGGCGCGCGGGCTCTGCACGCCGACCACCACCCGGTCAGGCTTCATGAAATCCTCGATCGCCGCGCCTTCGCGCAGGAACTCGGGGTTCGAGGCGACGTCGAAATCGAGATCCGGGTTGGCCGCGGCCACCACCGCCTGCACCTGGCGGTTGGTGCCGATCGGCACGGTGGATTTGGTGACGATGACCAGCGGCCCGGTCGCCACCTGCGCGACCTGCTCGGCGGCGGCCATCACATAGGTCAGATCGGCATGGCCGTCACCGCGCCGGGTCGGGGTGCCGACCGCGATGAACACCGCCTCGGTGCCCTGCACGGCTTCAGCCAGATCGCCGGTGAAGGAGAGCCGCCCGGCGGCGACGTTCTGGTTCATCAGCGCCTCGAGCCCGGGCTCATAGATCGGCACCCGCCCGGCCTGCAGCTCGTCGATCTTGGCCGGGTTGTTGTCGACGCAAACCACCTCATGCCCGAAATCCGAGAAACAAACCCCCGAGACCAGGCCGACATAGCCTGTTCCGATCATCGCTATCTTCATCTGAATATGCCTTTGCCGTGAAACCGTGTCACAAGTATTGAATGGAATGTCGGGGGGTCTTTGAGCCCGTTATTACCATTCGCTGATAGAGGTTTTACGTTGACAATTCAACTGATCCTCGGGCGGCGTTTCGGTGGGAGGAGTCCGCGGCAATCAATACCGCAGGTTTCCCCCGCCGCCCCTGTCCGCCCGGAGCTCAGGAATTCGGAATGTTGCGCAGGTAATTCCCGTAATCGTTCTTGGCGAATTTCCGCGCCCGCGCCTCCAGATCCGCGGCGCTGATCCAGCCCTGATGATAGGCGATCTCCTCGAGACAGCCCGCCTGC